>CAZCAV010000004.1:0-69718 GCA_964496795.1 uncultured Oscillospiraceae bacterium | reverse complement strand
TGCTGGCCAAGACGGAGCATAACGAGGTCGCGCCGGCGCAGCACGAGCTTGCGCCGATATTTGCGACGCTGAATATCGCCGCGGATCATAACCAGCTTACGATGGCCGTCATGCAGACGGTGGCCAGACGGCACGGCCTCGTCTGCCTGCTGCATGAGAAGCCCTTCGCGGGCGTCAACGGCAGCGGCAAGCATAACAACTGGTCGCTTTCGACCGACCGCGGCGAAAATCTGCTTGAACCGGGCGAAACGCCGTTTGAGAACGCCCGCTTTTTGCTTTTTCTCTGCGCGGTCGTTCAGGCCGTGGACGATTATCAGGATCTGCTGCGGATATCCGTCGCCACCGCGGGAAACGATCACCGGCTTGGTGCGCAGGAGGCGCCGCCCGCCATCGTGTCCATATTTCTTGGCGACGATCTGAGCGAGATCCTTTCCGCCATAGAGTCCGACAGCGGTTATGACGCAAAGACGCCGGTCCCCATGAAGATCGGAGCGCATGTGATACCGCGCTTTTTCAAGGACACGACGGACAGGAACCGCACGTCGCCGTTTGCGTTCACGGGCAACAAGTTCGAGTTTCGCATGCCGGGCTCCGCGCTTTCCATATCCGGCCCGAACACCGTGCTCAACACGGCCGTTGCAGAGTCGCTGCGCCAGTACGCGGACAAGCTTGAGTCGGCGGATAACTTTAGCGATACGCTGCATGGGATCATTCGGGATACGATCCGCGCGCATAAGAGGATATTGTTCAACGGCAACGGCTACGATGAGGCCTGGGTGGAGGAGGCTGAGCGCCGCGGCCTGTTCAATCTGCGGACTGCGCCGGACGCGCTCGAGCATCTGCTGGATGAAAAAAACGTTCGTCTCTTCACGGCGCATCGGGTATACAGCGAAACGGAGCTGCGCGCACGCGGGGAGATCATGTATGAGAATTATGTCAAGGTGATCGGAATAGAGGCGCAGACTATGCTGGACATGGCCAAAAAGGATATACTGCCCGCCGTGTGCGCGTATACCGGGCAGCTTGCGGACGCGGCGCTGGCCAAGCGCGCTCTGAGACCGGAGCTGGCATGCGGCGCGGAGGCTGCGCTGGTCGAGCGCCTATCCAAGCTCACGGACACGCTGCTCGATAAGGCGGGCGCGCTGGAGTCCGTGCTGATCGTCTCCGGCGGCGAGACGGACTTTGGCGCGCAGGCCTGCCTGTTTCGCGATCATGTGCTGCCGGCCATGAACGAGCTGAGGCTCTGCGCGGACGAGCTGGAGACGCTCACTGCGGAAAGCTGCTGGCCATTCCCGACCTACGGCGAGCTCCTGTTCGGCGTCCGATAAAGACCGCTTGAATCTGCCCTAAGACCGGCCGCAGAGCCATCGTGACAAACTCACAGTCAAATGCCCGCGCCCCCGCTATAATGAAGCAAATGAAAGGGGGCGCTTTTTTCTGTGAAACAGGATAGAAGGACGGCTTTACGGAGGTATCTTCCCATTATAATAGGAACAATCGCCGGAGCCCTTGGCGGATATCTGTACTATCGATCGGCCGGCTGCGCGGGCGGAAGCTGCATGATCGCCTCTGATCCGTATATTTCCGCCATCTATGGGGGAACGATAGGCGCATTGCTGGGCTTTGTGCTTGCGCCCGACAGCGGCTGCGCGTGCGCGGCCGTCCGGCAGGAGGAGGAGCATCATGAGTAAAACAGTCATTATCGGCGGCGTTGCAGGCGGAGCAAGCTGCGCCGCCCGCCTCAGAAGGCTTGACGAAGCCGCCGAGATCGTGCTTTTGGAACGCGGGGAATACATTTCCTACGCCAACTGCGGCCTGCCCTATCATGTGGGCGACGTTATCAAGTCGCGCAGCGCCCTTTTGCTGCAAACGCCTGAGGCCATGCGGCAGAACTTCCGCGTGGACGTGCGCGTTCAGAGCGAGGTGGCGTCCATTGACCGCGCCCGAAAGACCGTGACGGTGAAAAACCGCGTCACGGGCGAAACGTACGGGGAGGACTACGATACGCTTGTGCTCGCCTCCGGCTCATCGCCCATGAAGCCGCCGATTCCGGGCATGGACTCGCCGCGCATCCGGACGCTGTGGACCGTGCCGGATACGGACGATATCCGCTCACTGATACGCGCCGGCGGCGTAAAGACCGCGGCGGTCGTCGGCGGCGGCTTTATCGGACTGGAGATGGCCGAGAACCTGCGCCGCGGGGGGATCGCGGTCTCCATCGTTGAGATGCTCGATCAGGTCATGGCGCCGCTGGATTATGAAATGGCGCAGCTTCTGCATGAAAACATCGAACAAAACGGCGTGAAACTGTATCTGGGCGACGGCGTCACCTCGTTTGCCGATACGGGCGACGGCGTAGCGATCACTCTCAAAAGCGGTAAGACTATCAGCGCGGAGCTTGTGCTGCTCTCCATCGGCGTGCGTCCAAACGGCGAACTGGCCAGGGCCTGCGGGCTCGAGGTCAACGCACGGGGCGGCGTTGTCGTCGACGAGCACATGCTTAGCTCCGATCCGAGCATCTATGCCGTCGGCGACGTGACGGAGGTGGAGGATTTTATATGGAAGGATCGCACGATGATCCCGCTGGCCGGGCCCGCCAACAAGCAGGGGCGTATTGCCGCGGACAATATCGCCGGCGGCCGTGAGAGCTACCGCGGAACGCAGGGAACGTCCATAGCCAAGGTGTTCGATCTGTGCGCCGCCGCGACCGGCGCAAGCGAAAAAACGCTTATGAAGCGCGGACTGCAAAAGGGCAGAGACTATCAAAGCGCTGTTATCGCACAGAATTCTCATGCGGGCTACTATCCCGGCGCGGCGCCGATGACGCTCAAGCTGCTCTTTTCGATGGACGGAAAGAAGCTGTTCGGCGCGCAGATCGTGGGAAGGGATGGCGTGGATAAGCGCATCGACGTTATCTCCGCCGTGCTCCGGCTTGGCGGGGGCGTCGAGGAGCTCAAGTCACTGGAGCTGGCCTACGCGCCGCCGTTCTCCTCGGCCAAGGACCCCGTGAACATGGCGGGCTTTGTGGCGGAAAACGTCCTCAGCGGCATGGTTCGCTTTGCCGCATGGGACGCCGCAGAAAAGGAGCCCGACGCTGTGCTGCTCGATGTGCGCGAAGACGCGGAGCTCATGGCCTTTTCTCTGCCAAACGCCAGGCATATTCCGCTCGGCCAGCTTCGCGAAAGGCTTGACGAGCTTGACAGGGGTGCGCGGATCATCGTATTCTGCCCCATCGGCGTGCGCGCCTACAACGCCGCGCGTATACTGATGCAAAACGGCTTTTCGGATGTGCGGATCTATCCGGCCGGCGTCCGCTTCTATCAATCTACACATTATAAGGAGACGGCTATGGAAAACACGGTCAGCCTGCCTGTCGCGGACAGCGGGCATGTGGAGGGCGGCGTGATTCCCACGGCGTCCATGCGCCTTGATTGCAGCGGCATGCAGTGTCCCGGCCCGATCATGAAGGTGTTTGAGACCATGCAGGGTATGCAGGACGGCGCCTGTATGGAAGTGTCGGCCTCCGATCCCGGCTTTGCCAAGGATATCGGCGCATGGTGCCGCCGCACCGGCAATACGCTCGTGGCCAATGAAAAGCGCGGAAACGACTATGTGGCCGTCGTGCAAAAGGGCGGACAGACCGTCGCAGCGGGTTCCGGCGCTGTCGCCGAGGGCAAGACGATCATCGTGTTTTCCGGCGACCTCGACAAGGTGCTGGCCGGCTTCATCATCGCCAACGGCGCTGCCGCTATGGGCCGGCCGGTAACGATGTTTTTCACCTTCTGGGGCCTGAGCGCACTTCGAAAGGCTGAAAAGCAGCCCGTTCAAAAGACCTTCATGGAAGCCATGTTCGGCGCCATGCTGCCGCGCGGAAGCCGCAAGCTGGGGCTTTCCAAAATGAATATGGGCGGCATGGGAACCGCAATGATGAAAAAGATCATGAACGACAAGAACGTGGATTCGCTGGAAACGCTGATTCAAAAGGCGCTGAAGCAGGGCGTAAGGATCGTCGCCTGCACCATGAGCATGGACGTTATGGGCATAAAGCCGGAGGAGCTGATCGACGGCGTGGAGCTTGGCGGCGTGGGCGCTTATCTTGGCGACGCCGAGGAATCCAACGTCAATCTGTTCATCTGAGCCTGCCTTGCGCGCCCGAACGGAAAGCGGATCGCACGTGCTGGATATTTGCCCGAATGGCTGCTACACTGTATATATCCATAGGCGCACCCTATGGGAAGGGAGAGAGATACTATGCGTGTACGCTATATCCAGCATAGCGGATTCCTGCTCGAAACGGAGCAGAGCTACTATCTGTTCGATTATTACAAGGGAGATATCCCGCCGCTTGACGCCAACAAGCCCATCGTCGTGTTTAGCAGCCATGCGCATGCGGATCACTACAATCCCGCTCAGTTCGGACTGCTTGAGACGATGGGCATGCGCGGCATATCCGCCGTGCTCGCCTGCGATATCCCTGAAAAGAAATACCCGAAGAACGTTGAGGTCCTGCCCGTGCGCGCAGGAAAAAGCTACACGCTCAGCGGCGGCGAAACGCTCGAAACGCTCCGGTCCACCGACAGCGGCGTAGCCTTTCTGCTTACATGCAGCGAGGGCGTGATCTATCACGCGGGCGACCTCAACGACTGGTGCTGGGAGGGCGAAAGCGACGAAGAAAACCGCCAGATGCGCGGCAACTACCGCCATGAGATCGATAAGCTCAGGGGGCGGGAGATCGATATCGCTTTCGTGCCGCTGGACCCGCGCCTGGAGGCGCATTATGCGGACGGGCTGGCGTATTTCCTTGCCGCTGCCCGCGCAAAGCGCGTCTACCCGATGCACTACTGGAAGAAGCATGGGGTCATACGGCGGTTTATCAAGGACTATCCGCAGTATGCGGACAGGATCGCGGATCCGGAAAAACGAACGGAATAAGCCGGTCGCCGCCTAGATGATCCCGAGGGGAATGAGAACGGCAAGCAGCACGATATTGACGGCGCACAGCGTAATGATAAACCGTTTCTGCGTTTTGGGCGGCTTGTCATAGATCAGGTAGCTGGCCAGGAAGAAGGGGATATAGGTCGTGATGAATACGGGGATCGCGCCCCACCACTTATAGACCCATATGAACGCGGGCGTCCAGGCGAGGAAGATCTCGATCAGAGAGAACAGCAGCGCGGAGCCAATGGCAAATACGATGCGATTGTTGACGCCGAGGATCTTCATGTCCTTGTCCTTGGGCAGTAGCTTACTGGTAAAGCCGGCGATCGAGAACATGAACGAAAGCTCCACGCTGACGCCGATGAGCAGTATGAACGATGTGCTTTCCGGCGAAACGGTCCAGAGCGCGTAGCCTGTAAAATGGCAGATCACAGCGTTTGCGATCTCATACAGCCAGTGCACGCTGTACAGCGCGAGCGCGGCCGCGATGGCCTTATAGTTTCCTTTTTTATACTCGTCGATATACAGTATGACGACGACGGCCAGAAAGAAAATGGTGGTCCAGTTGAAACGGCTGGGATCTCGAACGGCGGCAATGGCGGCGTCCGCCTGGGACGCGCCCGACGGGTCTCCAAACAGCATATAACGATACCTCCCCAAAAATATGTCCGGATATGCAGTAGTCAGTATATCATAAGCGCGAAAGGGGCGCAAACGGGACGATCACGTCCTGCTTGCGCCCTTATTCACTAAAACCAGCTTTTGACGGTTCCGCGCGCTCAGGCAAGCAGGGCGCGGTCGTTGGCAAACTGCGTGCCGCTCGCCTTTTCAAACTGCCAGAGCAGGCCCTCCACCGTCAGGCGCTTTTTGGCCTCGCCCGAAATGTCCAGCGCTATTCCGCCCTCGTACATCATGATGAGCCGGCTGCCGTAGGCGATGGCGTCGCGCATATTATGGGTCACCATCATGGCCGTGAGCTTATTTCTGGCGATGATCTGATCCGAGAGCGTCAGCACCTTGCCCGCCGTTTTCGGATCGAGCGCTGCGGTATGCTCGTCGAGCAGCAGGAGCTTGGGCTTTTGCAGCGTCGCCATCAGCAGCGTCAGCGCCTGCCTCTGGCCGCCGGAGAGCAGCCCGACCTTGGTGGAAAGCCGATCCTCGAGGCCGAGCTCCAGAGATGCAAGGAGATCGCGATACATCGCGCGCTCCCTGCCGGAGATGCCCCAGCGAAGGCCGCGGTTTCGTCCCCGCCGGTAGGCGAGCGCAAGGTTTTCGTCGATGCCCATGGAGGCGGCCGTGCCGGTCATGGGATCCTGAAAGACGCGGCCAAGGTATGCGGCCCGCCGGTATTCCGAAAGGCGGGTAACGTCCGCTCCGTCGATCACGACGCTGCCGGAATCCAGCGGCCAGACGCCGGCCACCGCGTTGAGCATGGTGGACTTTCCGGCGCCGTTGCCGCCTATCACGGTGACAAACTCGCCCTCCCTGAGCGTGAGCGAGAAATCGTTCAGAGCGACCTTCTCGTTCACGGTTCCGGCGTTGAAGGTCTTACAGATATGATCGAGCTTAAGCATGCGCGTTACGTCCTTTCTGCGTCTTATGGCCATATGTGCGGCCAAGATAGGGGATCGCGAGGAACACGGCGACGGTGCAGGCGGAGAACAGCTTCAGGTCGGTCGTGCTCAGACCGAGCTGCAGGACCAGGGCGATCACGATGAAATACACGATCGCGCCCGCTACCGCGCTTAACAGCTTGAGCGCAAAATTCTTTGCCCGCCTGCCAAAGAGCACCTCTCCGATGATGACCGCCGCAAGGCCGATGACGATCGCGCCCTGACCCATTTTCACGTCCGCGCTGCCCTGATATTGGGCGTACAGCGCGCCCGAAAGCGCGACGAGTCCGTTTGAGATCACCAACGCGATCACCTTGTTCAAGGAGGTGTTTATGCCCTGCGCGCGCGCCATGCCCGGATTGCAGCCGGTAGCGCGGATGGAGCAGCCTCGTTCGGTTCCGAAAAACCAGTACAGCAGAGCAATCAACGCAACGATGAATATGGCGGTCACCAGTATCGTTCTTGGGACATAGCGCATGCTCACGATCAGCTTGAGCTTATCCACGCTCACGGCCTGATTCGACTTGCCCATGATGCGCATATTGATCGAGTAGAGCGCAAGCTGCGTCAGTATGCCCGAGAGTATGGAGGGGATGCCGAGCGCGGTGTGCAGCAGCCCTGTCGCCAGTCCGGCCGCCATGCCCGCAAGCATGGCTGCCAGCAGCGCCGCATACGGCGGCATGCCGCCAAGCATCAGCATCACGGCGACGGCGCCGCCGGTGGCAAGGCTGCCGTCCACCGTCAGGTCGGCGTAGTCCAGCACCTTGTAGGTGATGTATACGCCGATGGCCATGACGCCCCAGATCAGACCCTGAGCGACCGAACCCGGCAGGGCGGCGATAAGCGCGGTAAGATTCATCGTTGCGTTTCTCCCGTTTGTGTTATTCGCCTATGGCGACCATGTCCTCTGGAATCGTCCAGCCGATGAGCGCGGCGATCTCGCTGTTGTACTTCAGCGTGACCTCCTCGGCATAGCGGATGGGCATTGTCGCGGGATCCGCGCCGTTTACGAGTATTTCATAGGCCATTTGGCCTGCGGAGTAGCCCATGGAGTAGTAGCTGATGGACAGCGTCGCCAGTCCGCCTGCCGCGCACATGTTCTCCTCGCCCGCGATCACGGGAAGCTTGGCGGGAACGGTCAGGTTCTTGACGATCTCCATGTTGTCCGCCATGGTGTTGTCGGTGGGGATATAGATGGCGTCCACCTCGGACACGGCCTTGGTAACGACCGCCTGAATGTCGTTGGAATCGGATACGGTATAGATGTTTACGCTCATGCCCAGGGCTTCCAGCGCGGTCTGAGCAGCCTCGGCCTGAAATACGGAGTTGGCCTCCGCCGAGCAGTAGACGATGCCCACGGTCTTGGCGCCGGGGCAGAGAGCCGCCAGCAGATCGACCTGCTCACCGATGGGCGCAAGGTCCGAAGCGCCTGTCACGTTGCGGCCGGGCGCGTCGTTGGAATCGATAACGCCCGCGGAAACATAGTCCGTAATGGAGGTGCCGACGATCGGGATATCGCCCGTTGCGGCCGCCGCGGCCTGCAGGGCGGTGGTGGCGTTCGCCATGATGAGATCGACGCCCTCATTGACGAACTTGGTGGCGATCGTGGCGCAGTTGGTGGGATCGTTCTGTGCGTTTTGATAATCGAATTCTACGCCGTCCTCGCCCAGCAGGTCGATCAGCGCGGCCTTGAAGCCCTCCGTGGCGGCGTCCAGCGCCTGATGCTCAAGCTGCTGCAAAATGCCGACGACATATACCTTGGTTTCTGCGGCGGACTCTTCGGCCGCGGCTGTTTCAGCGGGCTCCGCTGCTTCGGCGGGCGTGGAAGCAGCGGTGGCTTCGGCGGGCGCGGAGGCGCCTGCGCAGCCGAGGAGCGCGCCCATCATGACGAGCGCCAGAATCATACATACGAGTCTTTTCATTGTTTTTCTCCTTAGCATTGTTATTGTCTTTCCGGAAAAATAAAAGGCAGTTCCGACCAATCGGAACTGCCGTAATCACGAAGAAACAGCGCCGCGCGCTATGCCATAAACGGACAGCCTAACCGGTCGGATGCACATATGCCGCAATAATAGCGGTAATAGCAAAACAGGCCCGCAAAAAATCGAGCCAGACCGGTAAAGGCGAAAGCGGAAACAGCCGCCACGGCGCGAAGGGCTTTACAATGACTGCGTATCATGGCTGCTATCTCCTTTCCTTATCTGTTGCATGTGTGGCATTATAGCGCGCACGCATCCGCTTGTCAATAAAAAATTTTATATGATATACAAATTGCACATGTAACGTGCTGGCGTCAGCCGCATATTACATTATTTTTTCCGGATTAAGGATACAATTTGGATCAAAAGCAGCCTTGATCCCTCTCATGAGCTGTACCTGTACGGCCCCGCAGCAATCCAGTAAATACTCTTTTTTGGCATATCCAATTCCATGTTCACCGGATACGAGCCCCTTAATCCGGCATGTTTCGGCATACAGCAGCTTGAACACGCCATCTCGTATGGCTGTCCATTCCTTCTTGGATAAATGATCACGGCATATGTATATGTGAAGATTTCCGTCCCCTGCATGCCCAAAAGTATGAATTCGCACCTTGAACTGACCGGCAACTGCTTGAGTGTAATTGACGAAATCGGCTATTTTGTTTCGAGGGACGACTACATCACACTCGTCGATTTCGGTGGTGGAGGCCTTGATGGCCTCCAGAAAAGCGCCGCGTGCTGACCAGACGGATTCTTTTCTTTCAACGGTGTCGACAATGAGAACGTCTGTTGCGCCGCATGTCAGGCAGATGTCCGCCAGATGATCCAGACCTTCATTCACCATCTGCAAGCTGTCACCGTCAACAGTCAGCAAAAGGTAAGCGGGGTCTTTGGTGCCCGGGAATCGCTTGCCAAGGTATTCTTCGCTGAACAGAATCGTTGAGCGCTCCATGAATTCGACAGCGGTCAAGGCAACATGGCTCTTAATCAATTTGGGCACGCATTCTATTGCTTGAGAAATGGTTGCAAAAGGAATCAGCAATGATATCGCGATCCGGGGAAGCGGGATCAGCTTTAATACAGCTTCCGTAATGATACCCAGCGTTCCTTCAGAACCAATGATTAAATCCTTAAGAGAATAGCCTGTGCTGTTTTTCACAACCTTTCCGCCCAAATGAACGATTTCACCAGACGGAAGCACAACGGTCAACGCCCGCACATAGCAGGACGATGTATCAGCGCATCGGATGATATGTGGAATGTCACGCGGGCGATTCCTGTCTGCGCAGTAAGCGGAGAAGCTGCGGGCACAGCCTTTTCCCTGTCGACTGATATCGAGAAAATCAATGTGCGGCAGCTGCAGACCAAGCTCCATATCCAGAACATTCTGACGTCCATGGATGGACTTGGCATCACCCGAGAGCGGTGAGCAGGTCCGGATAACACGATGACAGATAACGAACTGGAGAGGGAGACGTCGAATATGAACTTGCTGATTTGTAACGTTGGCAGTACTTCGCTGAAGTTTAAGCTTTACAGCATGCCGTCAGAAACGGTGCTTAGCGATGTGAAAATCGAACGGGTTGGCAGCACGGATTCGGCCATTTTGAATTATCATGATACCGTCTTTGGCAACCATGTGTATCGGGATGGCTTGTGCATACCAGATTATTCCAGCGGCATCAGACTGTTTTTGAACGAATTGGCTGAATCCGCAAAAATATCCGTTCAGGCAATCGAAGCCATTGGCTTTAAGTCAGTTCTTTCGAAAGGATATACTGGCGTTCATTTACTAACGGATGAAGTAATAAATGGCATGCGGGAGTATTTGTTCATTGCGCCGGTTCACAATGCGGCATATATCGAAGCCATTTCCCAGTTCCAGGAAATTATCCGGAGCGTGCCTATGGTGGGCGTGTTTGAAACCGCCTTTCACAAGACCATTCCCCAGGAACGGCGGATGTACTCCATCCCGTATACATGGTATAAGAAATATGGGATAGAAAAGATGGGGTATCATGGCGCTTCACACAGTTATGTTGCATCGAAGGCCCGGGAATACGGGAAATCCGATCGCATTATCTCCTGCCATCTTGGGGGAAGCTGCTCCGTTTGCGCTATCAGAGATGGAAAAAGCACAGACAGCAGCTTTGGCTTTTCCCTGCAGACCGGTGTTATGCACGCAAATCGTTGCGGGACGGTGGATCCGTATATCGTCCCGTTCCTGCTGAACGAAGGCATGCCCCTGAATGAAATTACGGATGGCCTCTCTCAAAACGGAGGTCTGAAGGGCTTGTCACAGGTATCCAACGATCTGCGGGAAGTCATGCGGGAGGCGCAGTCGGGCAACGATCTTGCCAAGCTGGCGGTAGATGTTTTTGTAACAGATGTTCTGCGATATATCGGCGCCTTTTATGTGGAGCTTGGAGGATTAGATCAATTGGTGTTCACAGGAGGAATTGGCGAAAATTCCGCAGAAATCAGAGAAATGGTATGCAGCAGGCTCAGCTTTCTCGACGTCGCTATCAGCCAGGACAAAAACTGTTCTCTGAGAGAGGGCGTTATTTCGACGGATACTTCCAAAGTTGTTGTATCAATCGTTGCGGCCAATGAAGAATTAGGCGTAGCCCGACAGGCCTATCGGGAGATATTGAGAATCAGAGGGGCAGTGTGAGCGCATGGAACATTTTACGGAAGTTGTTGACGGTATTTACCTGTTAAAAACGCCGTTTTCGTCAATTTGGAGCGGCTGCGTGCTGGTAAAAGGGGAGGAACCCTGCCTGATTGACAGCGGCGCAAATGACGACATAGTTGTGAACGTCATTCTGCCTGCATTGCGGACAGAAGGACTTGCGTTGAGCGATATCTCATGGCTGCTCCATACCCACAGCCATGGAGACCACATTGGAGGACACGCAAAAATCAAAGAATTGCAGCCTCAGATACGGATCGCGACGATCGAACAGGGGCAGGAAGCACTGAATAAGCCTGCGGCCGTCGCAAAAAGGATTCGCTCTCAATATCCCAAGAACAGTCCAAAACCACAGCTATATTTAAGAGGAGTAGAGGCGGATCGCATTTTGAAAGACGGAGAACGGCTGACGGATCGGCTGTCCGTTATTTACACGCCGGGTCATGACAGCGACTGCGTCGCTTGGGTCGACGATAAAACACATGCGGTGATTTGTGGAGATTCCTTGCAGGGCAACGGAACGGTCACGCAGGGAATAGCCTTTTATCAATACCTTAGGGACTATCAGGCCTCGCTTGCAAAAATTCGTGCTCTGAAGCCGCAGGACCTTTTGATGGGTCACGACTACGACGTGCTGGGGTATCTGGTACAAGGCGCGGACAAAGCGGCAGGCGCGTTGGATGCCTGTATGGAGATAACCATGGGGTATCAAAGCCTTGTGGACAAAATGATCGAGCAAGGAATTACCGATACAGCAACCATTGCCACCTCGCTGGTAAACGAAAAAGGCTGTGGAACACCTGCGGCTTTGTTTCTGGCGATGTACTCGGCGGATGAACATATATTGTCGGGCAAACCATTACAATTGACGGCGGCCAAAGCATAGACGGCGCAATTGATTGCATGGTAGATGATGCGTTTTGATCCGATACAGATCATGATATAAAAACAAAAAAAGAAATGAGGCAAGTAGGTATGACAAAAGTTAAGTATGAAGAGATGCGCAGCTGCTGGGAATTCGGCGAGGCGTCCGAATGCAGACGCGGATTGATGTGTGGCATGGGATATACGGAAGAAGAGCAAAAACGCCCTCTTATCGCCATTGTCAACAGCTGGAATGAATACAATCCCGGGCATGTTCATCTGGATAAATTGGCGGCCCGCGTCAAGCAGGGCGTGCGCGAGGCCGGCGGACTTCCCCTGGAGGTAATGACTACCGGCATATGTGACGGTATGGTTCTCAAAGATCCAAAGTATATTGAGGTGCCAAGCCGCAATTCCATAGCCGATCAGGTGGAATTAACGGTGGATGGCAATTTCTTTGACGGCATGGTCATGCTTTCCGCCTGTGATTCTATTGTTCCGGGTCATTTAATGGGCGCGGCGAGATTGGATATTCCTACGGTGCTTGTAACCGGCGGATACATGCCTTTGGGCACGTTCCGGGGACAGGAGGTCCTGCATATTCATGCGCAGGATAAGGTCGGGACAGCCAAGGCCGGGAAAATGGATATGGATGTATATAATGGGTTGATCGAAAACTCATGGGGAATCTGCGGCGCCTGTACATCCATGACAACCGCAAATTCCATGTGCATGATCGCTGAAGCCCTTGGCATGACGCTTCCGGGAAACTCCACAATGTGCGCGACCAGTTCTGCCATCTATAAAGTGGCTTATCTGGCAGGAAAGCAGATTATGAATCTGGTTTATGAAGGGATCACTGCGCGGCGCATCATTACGGAGAAGTCTATCAAGAACGCAATTATGCTGGACATGGCTGTTGCTGCGTCGTCGAACTTGATACTGCATATTCCCGCGATCGCAAACGAGGCTGGCTATGACCTGCCTTGGTGGAAGTGCTTTGACGAAGCATCGAACGATATCCCGCTGCTCTCGCATCTTGCACCCAGCGGACCTTATAGCGTTAAAGACTTCGACTTGGCAGGCGGTATGCGCGCGATGCTCAAGGAGCTTATGCCGAAACTGAACAAAGACTGCCTGACTGTTACAGGACATACCATAGAAGAAAACGTGGAAGATGCCGTTGTTTACGACAGGGACGTTATTCATACGCTGGATAAGCCCGTTATGTCAGAGCCCGGCATTGGCGTATTGTATGGGAATTTGGCCCCGGAAGGAGCGATAATCAAAATTGCAGGCGTTCAGCCGCATCTTATGAAATACAAGGGACGTGCGCGCGTGTTCGATTCTCTGGAAGAGGGTATCCAAGCCTTGCGCGCCGGTCGAATCCATCCGGGTGACTGCTGCGTGCTGCGGTTTATGGGCCTTCGCGGGCGATTTGGTACAACGGCTTTTACTTTCCAGGAAGAGCTCAAGGGAGAACCCGAACTGTATAATTCCTGCGCGATTATCACGGACGGACGCTTTTCCGGCGGTACATCCGGACTGTCCATAGGATATGTTTCTCCCGAAGCGGCGCTTGGCAGTCCGCTGGGCGTGATAGCAGAGGGGGATGAAGTAGATATCGATATCCCGGGCAGAAGGTTGACGCTGTGCATCAGCGACGAAGAAATGGAGAAAAGGATGGCGGAATTCCACTGGGAGTTTCCAAGCGATCAATATCCTGCGTATCTGAATCTGTTTGTAAGGAACGTGGGTTCCATGGCTAAGGGCGGAATTTGGGTAAAGTGATTTGGAAAGCGACGTTTTGATCATTGGCGGCGGTCTTGCGGGACTCACGGCTGCCGACGCCTGTTCGACACAGAATCCGACGCTAAGAATCACGGTATTGTCGGCTGGCGGAGGCAACAGCCCCTTTGTCCATGGGTTCAACATGCCCTTGCATCCTGACGATAGCGTAGAATGCTTTGAAAAGGATACCCTGGAATCCGGATGCGGACAGGGAGATGTGGCGCTGGTCAGAACGCTATGCCAAAACAGCTTGACTCTTATGCCGGCACTGGAGCGGCTCGGGATTCGCTTCAACACGAATCCCGACGGTTCCTATCAGCTGCTTCGCCCTCTCGGCGCTACCTTTCCCCGCGTCGTCAGCGTGGGAAACGATGCAGGCGGAGCAATACTTTCAAAACTAAGAGCAAAGCTTACAGCGCGCGGGAATATTTCCTGGCTCGATCTGCGGGCCATGGAATTGATCAAAAACGATGAGGACGGCGTGTGCGGAGCGTTGTGTTATAGCAGGCGGGACAACGTTTGGCTGCCGATTTTGGCAAAGGCGGTGATTGTGGCTGCCGGCGGCTATTCCAACATTTATCCGTTTACAACCAATGCACGGGATACAGCGGGGGATGCGGTTGCTATGGCGTATGACGCGGGTGCTGAACTCACGGACATGGAATTTGTGCAATTCGAACCCAGCGTGGCGGTATGGCCCAAAAAACTGGCAGGGAAAAGTGTTATTACAACCATGTTCTATGATGGCGCAGTTCTCAGAAATAATCGCGGCGAGCGATTCATGCTGCGGTATGACGACCGGGCTGAACGGGTTGGAAAAGATATCATGGCGCGATACATTGCCAAGGAGCTGCATGACGGAAACGGAACAGAACATGGAGGCGTTTATTTGGACGCCACCGGAGTCGGCGCCAAAAAGCTTAAGGAAGTATATCATGATTACTATCAGCGCTATCTAAATATCAACGTTGATATAAGCGTTTCTCCGATGGAAATCGCGCCTGCGCCGCATACCTCGTTGGGCGGCGTGTTCTGCGACCCAGATTGCCGTACCAATTTGGACGGCTTGTTTGTCTGCGGCGAGGCACTTGGCGGCCTTCACGGCGCCAATCGTATTGGCGGAAATGCCGGCTTGGAAACGATGGTTTTTGGCGCTATTGCCGGAAATAGTGCCGCAGCATATGCGACAGAGCATCGTCATGCCAGAAACATGCCGCAGGTTTATGAAAAAAAGGATCAGGACAATCCACCTACACGAAACATACGGAAAATGCGGGAACAAATGGCTTACGAAACGGAAAAAGCCGCCGGTGCGATACGCTGCGGCACGGCAATGGCAGCCGGCCTGCACAATCTGCAGGCGATTTACGATGAATTGGACGGTGTAACGTATTCATACCAAGCCAGACGATTACGCAACGACGTCTTAACAGCATATTTGGTAGTTCTGTCTGCCTATGAAAGAAAGGAGAGCATAGGATGCCATTATCGATCGGATTCCGCAGAAGAAGAGGGCAAATATCGCATTGTTATTACGAAAGGAAACCGACAGACGCCGGAAATCCGGCGTGAGAAACTGTAGATGCGCAGAAGGAGGGGAATTCCTTGATTCAGGAAGTTGTTATCATTAAAAATCGGTATATTGATTCCGTTTCTCTTATGTCTGCTACCGACACAGCCAAAGCCATGCTGGGGGTAGAAAGCAGTAACGTCAGTATGGGTACGGCGGCCAACAGAGAAATTGCCGCCAAGCTGGGATTTACTGTTCCCGAGGATACAAGCGCTAACGACCTGATCATAGCGATTGCCGGAGAGGAAGCTTCGCTGGTGGAACAAGCAATTCACCAAATACAGGAGATGCTCAATCATGGAAAAAAGACGGGAGCAGAGAAGGAGTATCATAGCCTTGACGATATAGATATGGAAGCGGATGCCTTCGATTTGGTTCAGATTTCTTTGCCGGGCGAGTATGCCGCGGCAGAGGCGGAAAAAGCGCTGAACAAAAATCTGGATGTTTTTATGTTCAGCGATAATGTATCGATTGAGGATGAAATACGCCTTAAAGAGTTGGCGCTCTCCAAAGGACGTCTTATGATGGGCCCGGATTGCGGAGTAGCCTTTATCAAAGGCGTGGCTTTGGCGGTTGGCAGCACTTATAAAAAGGGGCCGGTAGGCATTGTCGGAGCGTCAGGCAGCGGCGCACAGGAAGTCGGCTGTATTCTCGAAAGACTGGGCTATGGCCTTTCATCGCTGATTGGCACGGGGGGGCGCGATCTTTATCGAGACGTTCGGGGCATGATGATGCGTGAAGGAATCAGGAGACTGGAAAAAGATCGGGAGACAGAAGTTATAGTTCTGGTTTCCAAGCTGGCCGACCAAAACGTTATGAACGATGTGCTTTGTTTTGCAGATCACGCATGCAAGCCTGTGGTTGCGGTATTTTTGGGCGCAGAAGAGGATATGTTTGCTGGCCACACGGTATACAGTGCGTTCAGCCTTGAAGAAGCCGCAAAAACTGCGGTGCAGTTATTGGGCGGAAATACAGACGGCTTAGGCTTTTCGGAAGAGGAAATCGCTTCCATAGTACATAAGCAAATGTCAGGATACAGCAAAAAACAAAAATATTTCCGGGGGCTGTATTGCGGTGGCACGTTTGCAGAGGAAGGCCTCATTTTCTTCAGCCGCAATGTTGCGAACGTAAAATTGCACAGCAACCTGAATACGGCGTATGCAGATAAGCTGTTATCGTCTCTGAAATCGGAAGGGCACTCAGTTTTGGATCTTGGCAGTGAGGAATTCACCAAAAGCTCCCCTCATCCGGTATTTGATCCGGAGATCAGATTGAAAAGATTCAGGGAAGAGATTCAGGATGAAAGCGTTGCTGTTATCCTGCTGGATTTTATAACGGGTCCCGGCGTTGCCAAGGACCCTGCCGGTGAATTTGCCAAAGAAGCCAAGGCTGCGATCCGCGAGAGGCATATAACCGTTATATCCAGTATTTGCGGCTCGGCAGAAGATCCGCAGGGTATATACCTGCAGGCAGAAAAGCTGAAGGATGCAGGCGTAATAGTAACCGACAGTAATTATCAGAGCACTCGCTTGGCCGCGGCGCTGATGACGGCGCTGAATGAAGGGAGATGAGCACATGAAGGAATGCGACAATACAAAGCTAAGGGTAATAAACATTGGATTGCAAAGTTTTTTTGATGCGATCGAGTCGCAATCATGCAAAGTCGTCCAGCTTGCATGGATGCCGCCTGTAGAGATCAATCCTGAGATACAAGCTTTGCTGGATAAACTGTTGTAAAGGCGGCGGGGACGCATATTATGGATATTAAAGAAAAAATAGCTGAAGCCAACAACAAAACGGTTCACATGCTGCTGGACAGCGATCCCGTCTGGACAGATATGAAGCCGGCGATCGAGTGCGTGGATGGCCTTGAGGATCACATGATTATTCATTCGGGCCCGCCCATCGACTACAAAGATATGGTCATGCTGCATAAGCGCGGCATGGTCAGCGCGATGCTGTTTGAGGGATGGGCTCAGGATGAAAAGGAAGCTGTCGAACGCATCGCGGCGGGAGAGATCAAGATTTCGAGCGCACTCGACCACAATACGGTAGGCGCGGGTACGGGCATCATTACAAAATCTGTCGTAATGAACGTCGTGCAGGACAGGTTCAATCAAACAACCGCCGCCACATTTCCGGCTGAGGGGCCGTTTCAGGGCGGCTTCTGCGGCTGGGGGCTGTATTCCAAAGGCATTGCGGATAATTTGCGGTACATGCGTGAAGAGCTGTTCCCGCTCATGGTGGAAGCGCTGCATACTATCGGAGGGCTGCCGATCAAGCCGATCCTTGCGGAAAGCATGCAGATGGGCGATGAAAACCATACGCGCCAGACGGCATGCGATTATATATATGACAAGATAATGCTTCCGACGTTGTTTGAACTGAATTGCTCCAAGAGCAGGATCATGAAGGCGGTCAGATATATTGTCGATACGCCTCGCTTTTTCCATTGCTATGGCCAGGCAGCGGCAAGAGCGGCGCTTGTTGCGGCGGATGGCACGCCATATTCGACGATGGTTACGGCGCTGTGCGGAAACGGGAAAGAGTTCGGCATAAAAATTGCCGGTCTGCCAGGACAATGGTTTACTGCGCCCGCGCCCATGATGCAGGGACGATACACTTCATCGGAATTCACGGAGAAGGACCAACTGCCATGGATGGGCGACTCCTGCGTTGTAGAATGCTATGGTATGGGCGGATTTGCCGCGGCGGCGAGCCCGATCGTATGCAGCTTAAGGGGTATGACACTTTTGGAAAGCATTCGACAGACGAAAGAGATGCATGATATCAGCATAGAGAAAAACTATAATTTTCCGATTCCCAATCTGGATTTCGACTTTTTACCTGTGGGGATCGATATACGCAGAGTGCTTAAAACAGGGATATGTCCGGCCATTCACGGGGGAATGTTCAACTGGCAGGGCGGTCTGATCGGCGCAGGCATGTCCAGAGTTCCCAACCTGTGCTTTGAGAAAGCGTTGAAGGCCTTCGCTGAGCAATACCTGCTTTCATAACAAGAGAATATCAAACTGGCAATGGAGGTTCTAATGAAAAAGGTTGTAACATTTGGCGAGATCATGATGCGGCTGAATCCGGAGGGTTATCAAAGATTTGTACAGGCCGACAGATTTGAGGTTTCATATGCAGGCGGCGAAGCAAATGTCGCTGTTTCCCTTGCAAACTTCGGCATCAATGCCGCGTTTGTCACAAAGGTGCCTGCAACTGAAATAGGGCAGTGCGCAGTAAACGAAATGCGCAAGAACGGCGTTGATACGAATTACATGGTGCGCGGAGGCAAACGACTGGGTGTATTTTTGTAGAAAAAGGCGCGTCCCAGCGCGCTTCCAAAGTGATTTATGATCGGGCAGATTCGGCAATTGCACAAGCCGAACCGGACGATTTTGACTGGGACGCGATTTTCGAAGGCGCAGATTGGTTTCACTGGACGGGTATTACGCCTGCATTGGGCGGGCATCTGCCGGATATATTACTGGAAGCTTGCAAAGCGGCCAGGAAGCACCATGCAACAGTGTCATGCGACCTGAATTATCGCAATAAGTTGTGGCCAAAAAGCAAGGCAAACGAAGTTCTTACGAAGCTTATGCCTTATGTGGATATTTGTATCGGAAATGAAGAGGATGCAAAAGACGTATTTGGCATCGAAGCAGATAACAGCGATATCTGCGTTGGACGGCTGGATCAAAAAGGATATATCTCGGTTGCGAAAAAACTGGTAGACAGGTTTGGATTTCGCAAGGTAGCGATCACGCTTCGCGGCAGTATCAGCGCCAATGATAATGACTGGGCGGCGATGCTGTATACGAACGGAGAGGCTCTGTTTTCACCGACATACAGGGTCCATATCGTAGATCGTGTTGGCGGCGGAGATTCCTTTGGCGGAGGGCTGATCTATTCCCAGCTTATGGAAATGGAGGACATGAAAGCGATCCACTACGCTGTTGCAGCCAGCTGCCTGAAGCATTCCATTGAGCACGACTTTAATATGGTCAGCGTGGACGAGGTCATGGCGTTGGTGAACGGCAATGCCAGCGGAAGGGTTCAGAGATAACCAACACGCTTGGCAACTGCCCGTGTACGGCGGCGAAGGGAAAGAACAGACGCAGCCGGCTGCGCTTCCGGCGTGCGCTGCGGGGGGCTATTCTTTGCTGATGATTTTTCCGGGGTTGAGTATACCGCCGGGGTCAAAGACGGCTTTGACGGCGCGCATGAATTCCAGGGCGGTGGGATCGGTATGCGCGAGGAAAGAAGGCCGCTTGATAAAGCCGACGCCGTGTTCGCCGGAAACGAGCCCGCCGCGCTTTGCAGCCTCGGCATAAAGCGCCTGCATCACGCTTTGCGTGCGCGCAAGAAAATCAGCGCGCTCGCCGTCTCCGCACAGATAGATATGCAGATTGCCGTCGCCGATATGGCCGAATGCGCGAACGCTCAGCGCACGATCCCGTCCAAGCCGGCGCGCCAGAGAAAGAAGCTCTCCGGTCTTGTCGAGCGGCATGGCGACGTCTGCTTCATCGATCCAGACGGCTTCCGCTCGAAGAGCGTCCAAAAAGCCGTCCCGCAAGGTTTGCAAACGGGCCGCGCTCTGCGGGGCGTCCGCCAATAGAACATCTGTGGCGCCCATGGACAGGAGCGTTTCCCCGGTCTTAGCTAAAAAAGGGGATAGAACGCAGCCGCATTCCCTGTATCCGACCATGAGGCAGGCGGCGGCGCTTGAATCCACTATGCTTTGTCCCAACCGTTTTTCGGCGGAACGCAGGATGCCGGCTTCCGCGTATTCGAGCGTTTCCGGCTGGGGCGCTGTGTGAAGCAGCTTGAGGGCTGCTGCGAAGCAGTCCGCGTCGGTGGCGAAGGGCGCTATGAGCCATACTGCGTTCCCGGGCTGCGGAAGGAGCGCAAGCGTAAGCTCAGTGATGATTCCCAGCGTGCCCTCGGAGCCGACGATGAGCTGCAGCAGATTATAGCCGGTGCTGTTTTTCTTAGTGTCGGCGCCAAGCTGCAATATCCGACCGTCCGGTAGCACAACGGTCATCGCCCGAATATAGCTGCGGGTGCTCCCGTATGTCAGAGCGCGCATGCCGCCGGCGTTTGTGGCCGCATTGCCGCCGATCGTGGCGTTTTTTTCGCCGGGATCGGGAGGATAGAACAGGCCCTTCTGCGCGCAGACGCTTTGGATGTCCTTCAAAAGCACGCCGGCCTGCACACGAACGGAGAGCTTGGCTTCATCCAGCACGGGCGCGGCGTTCATGCGCTCAAGGGAAAGCACGACGCCCCCGCGGACGGGCGCGGCGCCGCCGGCAAGGCCGGTGCCCGCGCCGCGCGGCGTAACCGGAATGTTTGCCTCAGAGCAGACGCGCATAACGGCGGCGACCTCGGCGGTGCTTTGCGGAAACACAAGCGCGTCGGGCCGGTACGAGCCGTACAGCGGCATTTCGTCGTGAGAATAATCGTCCTGAATGCTTTCGCCGCACAGCAGCTTTCCCGAAACGGCGGCGTCAAGCAGGGTAAGAACGGGCGCGGGTATGGGGCGAAGCGGTTCCATGCAGAGCCCTCTTTATCGCATACTTTACATCAGTATATCACATTTTGCCATATCGGTCTGCTTCATGCCGATCGAGAGCATATATGCGTCGAGCGCGCCTTCGACCGCCGCGTCCATGGGCGGGCGGCGATAGCTCCCCAGCAATTCGTCCAGCTTCCTGCGGATGGAGCCGTACAGCTCCTGATTCGGATCGCCCTTGCAGCGGCCGTGCTGCGATACCTCGGCCTGCCAGGGATCCTTGCGGCAGCGATCGAGCGTATGCTCAAGCAGCATGAAGGTGCCGTCGCCCTCAACGGCCTCGCGGATGGCGTCGAAGCCCAGCGCTTCCTCGTCCACAGGCAGCTCGCTGAAATAGTAGCGCATGCGCCCGATGGTCTCGATATCCAGAATGAGCTTTTCAAAGCTGACGCTGTTGAAGGAGCTCATGGAACCGGCCGCGTGCATGATAAAGTTGGCTTTCATGCTGAACGACTCAAACAGACTCATCGCGGATTCTACGCCGGCCTGCGCCGTAAGGCCGCCGGCGTCGGACATGCCGCCGCCGCTACGGCACGCAAAGCCGTATTTTTTGGCCAGCAGCGCGCCGAAGCGCGATTCCTTGACAAAGCCGGGACAGGCGTTGGAGCAGCTCATATCCCGCATATTGCTCACTGTCGCTGCAAATCCGTATATTATGGGCGTTTCCGGCCGGATCAGCTGCGCGTATACGTTGGCGCCCAGTATCTCCGCGTTGCAGAGCGATACGTTGCCGGCAAGAGAAACGGGGCCCGTGCCGCCGGCCATGGGCCCGGGCGCAAGCACCAGAGGCTGGCCGTTTCGGGCGCACACCTCCATGGTCTCGATCGCGTTTCTTGCCAGTGCCATGGGGCTGAGCGTGGAAATCAGATTGAACGAGCATGGCAGCTCCTGAATGGAGCCGCCGAAAACGATCTTCATCAGCTCCATAATGCGCTCTGCCTGCAGCCTGCCTCCGCAAACGGAGAACAGCGCCTTGTCGGACATCTTCAGCGTGGCGTACACCATCGCTTCGGCCGCTATGGTCGCTTCGATATCGTTGGGCTGCGCCAGAATGCCGCCGTTGATGGAAAAGACGTCGCTCTGCTGCACGATGGTGGCCAGCTTCAGAAAATCGTCAAAGCCGGACGGACGGAGCGTCCCGTCCGGTTCGCAGATGCTTGGACTGCCGTAACCGGGCATAACGTAAAGCTCCTCCGTATTGACGCGCACGTTATATGCGGGGTTGCGCGCGTACACCGTGAACGCCTTTTTTGCGGCGTTCACGGCGTCCATGACCTGTTTTTCCGTAAAGAATGCACGGTTTCCACGCACCTCCACGCCGCCTGCACGCAGGGTATCCAGCGCGGATTCCGCCTGAAAGGCCATCCCGATCCCGCTGAGCAGGCGAAGGCTGTTTTCGTGTATGAGGTCTATGGCTTTTTCATCGCATACCATGAGCTGCTCCCTATACGCGCGATAAGAATTCTTTCGCTTTTTGATCCAGGAAGGCGAGCTGATCTGCGCTGAGGCCGGAACCGGGATTCTCCTCCAGCATCCGGTCGATGCGCGCGCCGATCCGATCGCACAGGTCGGAGAAGTTGAGGTTTTGCCGGCGGCGCGTTTCCAGCTCGGGATACCATACCTCGCGGAACCGTTCCAGCGTGTTATCCTCCGACAGATAGTTTCCCGCAGGCCCTACGTCCTTGATCAGAGATATGTCCACCTCGCCCTGCACGCCGCGTACATAGCTTTTATAGCCGTTGATCAGATCGTTGGCCCAGACGACCGCCGCGGGGCTGACGTTGATACAATGATCGTGCAGGCCCATATCGTGAATGATGTTGGCCTTGCTCAGAAGCGTGGACAGGATCTGATAGGATATCTCTCCGGCGGATTGCTGATCGAAGGTGCGCACGTCGCTGCAGCCGCAGGTTCCGTAAAACGGCAGGCCGTAGAAATCCGCCATCTCCGAGGAGGCGGCGACCATGAGATGGAATTCCGGAGCGGCATAGCTGGCCACAGTGGTTTTCATGTCGATGACCGACGGCATGGAGCCGGCGATGAAGGGCGCGCCCTCGCGGGCAAGCTGGGAGATGACCACGCCGCAGAGGATCTCCGCAAAGCACTGCGCCAGCGTCGTAGGCCGGTCGAGCGGCGAAGTGCCGCCCATCATGCAGTAGGGCATGTAGACGGAGGGGATTCCGTTCGAGGACGCGACGAACAGCTTTTCCGTGCTCTCAAAGGGATGCGTGAGCGGCGGGATCGGCTCGCAATAGTTGAAGATGAACGGTTTTTGAGCCAGCTTGTCATGCCCGCCTGCGAGCACGGCCGCGATGTCGATGATCTCCTGCAGAGCGTCCACGTCGTTGGTGGAGAAGTTGATGACCTTCTCCATATATTTGCAGGACTCGATAAAGCACATCTGGGATTGGATCTTCGGGTCCACGTCCTGGACCAGTCCGACGGAGAGAACAAAATCGATATTCTCGCAGTTGCTGGCCACCTTGCACATGGTCTGGATATCGGACAGCAGCATCGGCCTGGCCGTATTGGTTTTATAGTCGAGGATCTCGGCCATATCGTTATGGGTGCCGAAATATACCCGGTTTCGGCTGTCGATCTGCATACGCGGCTTGCCGTCCATGTCATACAGGGTCAGCTCCTTGGGCGCCTTTTCAAGCGCCCAGAAGAACAGGGAACGGGGAATGTGCACGAGTCCGTCGGCGTCGGGCGTTACGCCCCGCTCTCTTAGCTTTTGGAGCGTTCTGTCGCCGGAGATCTTCATGCCGATCTCTTCCAGTATCTGCAGCGCGCCCTGATGGATCTTTTCCTTCATGTCCGGCGTGAGGATATTGAATTCGATATTGCGTTCGACGTCATATTCCTTGCGATCCTTCATAGCGGCCTCCTTATTTGCCCGTGCGCAGATATTCGTTCAAACGGTCCTTGCTCATATTGTCGATGCCGAGATCCTTGAGCGTATAGCCCGTGCTGACCAGATCGCGATCCAGTATCGCTTCCGCGAGCGTGATCATGCAGTCGATGACGGGCGTCCTCACGCCGTATTGACGGCCGAGCTGACTGTACAGATTGCAGCCCGTGGGGATATCCTCGGTGATGTAGCGGTTTTCCATGGTGAACGGGCCCGTACCGTACTGAATGGGATCCTGCTCGTCGAACGGAATGACGTAATCCAGACCCATATACTCCTGCCCAAGAACGTTTTCGCGAGAGAAGAAATGCTCCTTTTCATAGGGCTGAATGCCGACGCCCATAGCCTTGGCCAGCGCGCATTCCTCCTGATAGAAACTGAACTGCACCTGTGAAATCCCCTCGCAGTAGGCGTGGGAATAGATGGAGAATTTTTTCTTGTCGTCGCCGAATATCCGGCCATAGTTTTGCATCGTGGAGATGCCGAGTATGGTGCCGGGGCAATGCAGCACGGGATTGACGTTGGAAAGCGCGGTATCCAGCGCCGTATCCGCCGCAACGGGGCCGTTGCCGAAGGTGACCGCGTCGAAGGAGGGCAGATATCTGGACGCTTCGATGAAAGCGGGCGTATCGGAGGCGGGCATGGCCGCGCCGCGCAGCGTGATGGCGCGGTAATAGACCTTGACGCGGTTGGTGGGCAGCTTTCCGGCCATGTCGATGCGGCTGCCGTAGGTGGAGCTGGACCATCCGCCGATAATGACTTTTTTGGTGCAGCCCGCCTCGCGCATCATTTTATGCAGCAGCAGCGATCCAAAATTATCGGGGAATATCATAACGACCTGCCCGTCCTCGAGCAGCGGAATAAGCCTTTCAAAGAACGGACGGTGCCCGAACACGGGCGTGCCAATGATGATGATGCCCGCGCCCTTGACGGCTTCGGAAACCTCCGTGGTCACCTTGTCCATCATAGCGACGCCCTCGCGCTGGAAGCCGTAGAGGTTCATCTGCTCCCCGTAGAAGCGAATGCCCGCCTTGTCAAGGTTACGCAGCGAGTTCGCTGCAAAGGGCATGAGGTCGCAGATACGGACCCGCGCGCCGCCGAGCGCGCAGTCGCCGGCGATCGCCTTGGCCACGTTGCCTCCGCCAAGCACGGCGATGGGCTTATCCTTGAGATATTCCATGTTGGTCATGATTGCTTTCCTCCTGAATATATTATTGAAAATTATTCGTACTCGCGAAACAGCTCTTCAAAGGGGGCGCGCTCGCCTATGATATGATAGACGTTGTCTTCGCCGGGAAAGCTTCCTTCGCGGATATCGCGAATGTATTGCTTGTAAGCGTCGATCACGATGGGCGCGATCTCGCAGTACTTTTTGACGAATTTGGGGGTAAACGCCTGGAACAGACCGATCGTGTCCGCGAAAATGGTCAGCTGGCCGTCGCATTCCGCACCGGCGCCGATGGAATACACGGGGATTTTCAGCTTTCTGGTTATGAATCCGGCGACCTCCGGCGGCACAGCCTCCACAAGCAGGAAATTGGCGCCGGCGTTCTCTACGGCCAGAGCGTCCTCGATCACGGCACGCGCGCTTTCTAGGGTGCGGCCCTGCGCTTTATGACCGCCGAGCACGCCCGAACTTTGCGGCGTTAAGCCGATGTGCCCGCAGACGAGCACGCCGGCGTCGCGTATGGCGCGGATCTGCTCGGCCACGCGCACACCTCCCTCAAGCTTGACGGCGTCCGAGCCGCCCTCCTTTAAAAACCGTACGGCGTTGTGCACCGCGCTCTCCCTGGATTCCTGATAGGAGCCAAAGGGCATATCGCCTACGACAAAGGTGCCGGGCGCGCCCCTGCGCACCGCCTTGCAGTGAGCGATGCAGTCGTCCATGGTCACGGGAATGGTGCTTTCGTAACCAAGCACCACCATGCCGAGCGAATCGCCCACAAGAATCATGTCCATGCCGGCCTGCTCCGCGAAGGAAGCAAAGGGCGCGTCATAGGCGGTAATCCATGTAAGCTTTTCTCCGGCGGTCTTCATCTTATTGAAGTCGAGAATTGATTTTTTCATGGGTTCATCCTCCTGATAGATTTGCATGGGGCGCGAGGATACTTGTGACACGGCTGGAAGTTCTGTAATGCAGAACGATGTACGATAATTGACAAGGCAATTATAGCGCGTGCCGACGGCCAGTTCAAGAGGAAAATGAAAAAAATCCAATAAAATACTTTTGTTTTGCTTTACAAACGCGCTTTGACGCTTTATAATAAAAACGACTTAAGAAACAGCGCCCCCGCGCGACGGCAATATTTGTTCAAATATAACAGCACATTGTTCTATAATGCAGAACAGCGCGGGCCGGTCAATGCAGCAACACTGCGGAAACGGCATGCGCGTGCGCAAGCAGCTCCTGCGAAATGACGTTGATCCTTTCCTCGCTCATCCGCTGTATGGGGCCGGAGCAGCTCAAGGCGGCGATCGGAACGCCGTGCGCATTGACAATGGGAACGGCTACGCATACCAGGCCATATTCCAATTCTTCACTATCCAAAGCATAGCCACGTTCCCGTACTTCGACAAGCTGACGCAGAATATCGTCTTTTCCGGTCAGCGTAAACCGCGTCTGGGGGACAAGGCTGGTTCGATCCAGCAGCAGGGACGCCTCCTCGGGCGACATGCACGAAAGTATGGCTTTGCCGACCGCCGTGCAGTACATGGGCAGTCTTTTTCCGATGCTGGTACTGATGCGTACCGAATGCGCGCTTTCGCGCTTTTCGATATAGATCACATGCGTTCCGTCCGGAACGACCATATTCACGGTTTCGCCGGTGGTTTCACAGAGACTGCGAATATGCGGGACGCAGACGTCGCGCAGATCCAGCTCCACGTTGGCTACCAGCCTGTACAGGCCGACTCCAAGCTGATATTTGCCGGTTTCCTCGTTTTTATCCAGCAGACCGCTGTTTTTCAGCGTCGTAACGATCCCGTAGGTGGTGGATTTGTGCAGACCCACCGCAGCGCAGATCTCGGTCAGCGTAAGCTTGGAACCCTTTTCGAAGCAGCGCAGTATGGCGACCGCCCGCTCGATGGACTGCACGGAAGGCTCAGTGCCGGCGCTCCTGCCGGTGACGACGGTATCCTTAGTATCCATTGTATCGCATCCGTTTCCTATTAATATTTATAAGCTTGATGACAGTATACCACAACAATGTTCGGCAATCAAGACATCGGGTCGGCAATATAATATGGAGGTCGGCAATCATGTACTGGCAGGACAGGGATCGCAGCATCAACTATATCAGAACCAGAGGGGATCATGTTTGTTATGGCATGGGCCTGGGCATTATTTTACTCAACGACGCCTACCCGGGCTTTCCGGGCGATGTACGGAACCCAAGCGCCTTTCCCTATCCGATACAATATGAAATTGCCGAGGGCGTAACGAACCAGACGCTTGTGTATGATAAGAACCCCGCGCAGTGCCGCGAGGCCGTCGTCCGCGCGGCCAGAAAGCTTGAACGGCTGGGCTGCCGTGCCGTCGCCGCCGAATGCGGGTATTTCGCCTTTTTTCAGAAGGACGTGGCGGCGGCGGTGAACGTTCCGGTTTTCATGTCCAGTCTTTTGCAGGTGCCGTTTATCCAGCAGGTCATCGGCCCCGAAAAACGCGTGGGCATCATCTGCGCGCAGAAGCAGTTTTTAAGCGCGCAGCACCTGATAAACGTCGGGATCGATCCTAAGAGCCGGTATGTGATCGCCGGCGCGCAGGACGAATACGGCGTAACGGAATTTGACAACCTGTGGAATCCGGAGAAACGTCCGGCGTGTCCGGAGGCCTATTACGACAGGGCGGAGGAGCAGATGGTAAGCTGTGCGCGCCGCTTTGTGGAAAAAGAGCGGGATATCGGCGCCATCATGCTCGAATGTACCGGCATGCAGCCCTTTGCGCGCGCGGTGCAGCGCGCGGTGGAGCTTCCCGTATTCAGCTGGGGGACGCTGCTGGATTACGCGTATTCTGCAGTCAATCACAGGGATTATTACGGCCATGTATAAACTCCGGCGCCATCATGAAATTCAGGAGATGCAGTATGACAAAGCATGAACAGATTGTCGTCGACCTTGTCGCCCTCGTGGGGGAGGATCGGGTCGTAACGGATGAAGAGGTGCTCAGGCAGGCGAGCGTGGATCGCTTCAGAAAGTATCAGTGGATACACGGCGTATACACGCGCCCCGTTCCCGCCTGTCTGGTGCGTCCGGATTCTGTGGAACAGGTGTCCGCGATCCTGCGGTACCTGAACAAAAACGGGATCAATTGCGTGCCGCGCACGGGCGCGTCCGCCACCGAGGGCGGGCTGGAAACGCTTGCGCCCGACAGCGTGGTGCTGGACGGCTCCGATATGAACCGCATACTCCTGTTTGATCCGGAGAATATGCAGGTGACGGCGCAGTGCGGCTGCCCGCTTGAAACGCTGGAGGATTTTTTGCGGGAGCATGGCTATACCACGGGCCATTCGCCGCAGTCCAAGCCGCTTGCGCAGCTTGGCGGACTTGTGGCCACACGCAGCATTGGACAGTTTTCCACGCTGTACGGGGGCATAGAGGACATGGTCGCCGGCCTTGAGGCAGTGTTCCCAAACGGGGAGGTCGCGCGCATCAAGAGCGTGCCGCGCCGGGCGGCGGGGCCGGATATCCGGCATATCATCATCGGCAGCGAGGGCGCGCTGTGCTTTATCACCGAGGTCACGCTCAAGATCCATCGCTTCTTTCCGGAGAGCTACCGTACGCGCGGGTATCTGATAGACGATATGGAAACGGGCTTTCGTATGCTCAGGGAGGTCATGGTAAACGGGTATCGCCCCTCCGTGGCCAGACTTTACGACGTGCAGGACGGCGATTATCATTTCTCGAATTTTGAAACGGGAAACTGCGTGCTGATATTCGTGACCGAGGGCCCCATGCCGATCTCCGAGGCCACCATACGCGCCATAGACGATATTGTCCTTTCCGGCGGCGGGCGGCCGGTGGAGGCGGAATATATCGAGCATTGGTTCAACAATCTCAACTGGGACCCCGCCAAGATCGCCGAGGAGATCGAAGAGATCAAGGAAACGAACAACATGGGCTTTACAACGGAGATATCGGCCGGATGGTCGGAAATCGCCAATATATACAGGGCCTGCGTGAAGCGCATACCGGAGGAGGTGCCGGATATCACGCTCTGCGGGGGCCATTCCTCACATAGCTATATCAACGGCACGAACATGTATTTCGTCTACTATTACAATGTCAACGCGTCCGTTACCGAGGAGATCCATAAGTATCATGAGCCAATCAACCGCATCATTGTGGAGGAAACGCTCAAGCGCGGCGGCTCCATGGTGCACCATCACGGCATCGGCAAGGCGCGGGCGGAATGGACGGCGCAGGAGCATGGCAGCGCCTATATGCTGCTTGAGGGGCTCAAACGGCAATTCGATCCGAACGGGATCATGAACGAAGGCGTCATATTCCCAAGCAAGCGGTATTGAAGCGACGCCTGAACACAGGCAGGGGGTGAGCTGTTGGAAAAGATACAGGAGTTTTTCGCTTTTGTTGTGAAGAAATCCGACAAGATACTCATGATGCTCAGGGAGCATTGCGAGCTGGTGCTCATCGCGCTGGCCATATCCATTGCGATCGGACTGATCGTCGGATTTCTGATCACCTACAATAAGGCGGTCGCGACCATCGTGCTGTACATTGCCAGTATATTTATGACGGTGCCGAGCCTGGCGCTGTTCTCGTTCCTGGTTCCGATCATGGGACTGAATAAATCTCCCGTTATATTCGGCCTTGTCATCTATTCATTGCTGCCGATCATACGCAATACCTATGTGGGCCTGACGAACATCGATCCGGCAGTGATCGATTCGGCGCGCGGGATGGGCCTGACGGAAATGGAGATCAATCTGCGGGTTCGCTTTCCGCTGGCGCTGCCGGTCGTTTTTGCGGGCATTCGCTCGGCCGTCGTGCTGTGCATAGGCATAGGCGCCATCGCGGCGTACGTCGGCGCGGGCGGGCTCGGCGTGTACATCTTTCAGGGCATCAACCGCGGCAATATGAAAATGGTAGCGGTGGCCGGCATACTCATCGCGCTGCTGACCATCATTGTGGATAAGCTGCTGCAGATCGTGCAGCGCGCATCTGAAAAACGGATATCCTGAGGAGGCGAAATAGCTATGGAAATGATTCGCATGGAGCATCTGGTCAAAACCTATCCGGGCAGCGACAAGCCTGTCGTGAACGACTTGAATCTGACCATCAACGAAGGCGAGATATGCGTGCTGATCGGCGCGTCTGGCTGCGGCAAGACGACCACGATGCGCATGATCAACCGGCTGGTGCCCATTACGGACGGAAAGATTTTTGTCAACCGGCAGGATATCATGGCTCTTGATCCCATTGAGCTTCGGCGCAATATCGGTTATGTGATCCAGGAGACGGGCCTGTTCCCCCATTATACGATCGAGAAGAACATCGCGACGGTTCCGATCGAAAAGAAATGGGACAAGGCGCGCATTGCCGCGCGGGTCGCGGAGATGATGCGGCTGGTGGATCTGGACCCTGCCTATGCAAAAAAGAAGCCGTCGTCGCTTTCCGGCGGTCAGAAGCAGCGCGTAGGCGTTGCGCGCGCGCTGGCGGGCGATCCGCCGATCATGCTGATGGACGAGCCCTTCGGCGCGCTGGACCCGATCACAAGAAGCCGCCTCCAGAGCGAGTTTCTGAACAATATCCAGGCAAAGCTGCACAAGACCATCGTCTTTGTCACGCACGACATGGACGAGGCGGTCAAGATGGGCGACAAGATCGCCGTGATGCAGTATGGACGGCTTGCGCAGGTCGGATCGCCGCACGAGATACTGACGCACCCAGCCAACGAATTTGTGGAAAGCCTTGTCGGCCAGAACCGCATCATCAAGCGCTTTTCTCTGATGTCCTGCGCGGAGGCTAACGGCTCCGAACCCTTCTTTTGCATTGCGGAAACGGAGCGGATACTCAAGGCCGCCGAAACGAATACCTTTGTCGGCGTGACGGACGCCGACGGCCATCCCCTTGGCTATATTGAGACCGGCTGTACGCATCCTGGCAGCGCTGCGGACGTGGACGCCGCCCTGACGCACACGGACGCCATGATACAGGAGGACCAGACGCTGTACGACGCCATGAGCCTGATGTTCGCCCGCAACGAAAAGGTCGTGTTCATCGTGGATGCGGAGAAGAAGGCGAAACGGCTCATCGGCATGGCAGAGCTGTTTGATACGGGGGCCAGCCATGTTGCAGAATAACAAGAAAATCGCATGGTATGAATGGTGTCTGCCGATTGTGCTCGTTGTGATCGCCATTATCTGGGGCTGGTGGGTCATCAACCATCCGATGGATCAAACGGTCGCAAGATACATCAGCACGAAGAAGCTCCTGCATGCTCTGTGGCAGCACATCTACATCATCGTGATCTCCGCGTCGCTGGCCGTGGTGACGGCGGTGCCGCTTGGACTGCTGCTCACGCGCCCGCTGTTCAAACCGCTTTGCGGGCCTGTCGTGGGGCTTGTGAGCATATTACAGACCATTCCGAGCTTCGCGGTCGTAGCCATCATGTTCTCGGTGCTTGGTATCGGCGCAAAAACCGCGATATTTGCACTGTGGATCTATTCGCTGCTGCCGATCTTGAACAACACGATCGCGGGCATACGCGGCGTAGACCCCTTCATCATCGACGCCGGCCGCGGCATGGGCATGACGAAGCTGCAGCTGCTGTTTCGGGTGGAGGTCCCGTTGGCCATGCCGGTCATTTTTGCCGGCATACGCACAGCGGTCGTCATCAATGTGGCTACCGCCATCATCGCGGCTTTTGTCGGCGCGGGCGGACTTGGCGATTTTATTATCGCGGGCAAGAACTATATGCGCTATCAGATCATGCTGCTCGGCGCGGGATACGCTACGATTTTAGCCCTCGTGCTTGACAGCCTGCTGGGCATGGCGGAAAAAAAGCTCATCCAATGAATCTGTGGCCCATGGGCGTCGTCGCCCATAATATACAGCCAAATTAAAATTAGGAGGGAACCCATGAAAAAGACTTTCACTATTCTGCTGAGCGTACTGCTGCTCATGGCCTGCATCGCAGGATGCGCCAAGACTGTCGAAGCGCCCGCCGCCGAGCCTGCTGCGGAAGCGCCCGCGACCGAGCCTGCTACGGAAGAACCCGCCGCCGAGGAAGAGGTCGCCAAGCCGGACGTCATCAAGGTCGGCTCCAAGGACTTCACGGAACAGCTGCTTCTTGGACAGATCACGATCCAGTATCTTGAATCCAAGGGCTATGTCTGCGAGGATAAAACCAACGTATCCGGCTCTGACGTTTGCTGGAACGCGCTTGGTTCGGGCGATTTTGACGTGTACTGGGATTACACCGGCACCATCTGGGGCTCCTTTTTAGGCAATTCGGCGTTCCCGGAGGGAGGCAAGGATGCGCTCTATACCTCCGTTGCGGAGGCGCTTGCGGCCGAGGGCAAGTATACCGTGGGCGACATGATGACCATGAACGATACCTATGGCCTCGTCGTCACGCAGGAGGTTGCCACGCTGGGCATTACCAGCTATTCGGAGCTGGGCGCCTATATGACCGAGCATCCGGGCGAGCTGATATTCTGCGGCGACCATGAGTTCACGATCCGCGAGGACGGTCTGCTTGGCCTTTCCGACGCCTATGGCATTGATTTTGGCGAGGATCTGAACGTGATGGATATGGGACTTGTGTTCCAGGCGCTGAAGGACGGGCAGGGCGACGTCGGCATGGTGTTCGCCACCGACTCCCGCATCAAAGCCTTCGATCTGGTGCTGCTGGTGGACGACCTCAGCTATTTCCCTGCATATAATGCCGTTTCCTGCTTCCGCGCGGACTTTGCCGCACAGTATCCCGAGGTCGTGAAGCTGATGAACGACATTGCACCGCTGATTAACGACGAGGTCATGATGGCGCTCAACTACAAGGTGGACGTTGAGGAAGAGGAGCCCGAGGATGTGGCTGCCGCCTGGCTCAAGGAGGTCGGCCTCGTTCCCTGATGACATGACGCTGTACTGCTGCGCACGGGAATCGGCCTTGGCCGATTCCCGCGCTTTCCATTTATTAAGGGAGGGAACAGCATGGAAAAAAACACGGAAACAGCTTCTCCCGGGTTAAAGCTTTCTACTAAGCTGTCCTTTGCGATGGGCGATTTCTATGCGGGCGGCTGCTACAATGTTATCGCTTTCTTTTATCTGTATTTTTTGACCTCTGTCGTGGGAATAAACCCCTTTAAGGCGGGACTCATCATGGCGATCGGGAAGGTATGGGACGCCGTATCCGACCCACTGATGGGCATGCTCTCGGATAGAACGCGCAGCCGCTGGGGCCGGCGGCGGCCGTACTTTTTGCTGGGCATTCCGCTGATCATACTTTCATTTTCAGCGATATGGTTTCCGCTGAAGGCAGACAGCGAGCTCTGGAAAACGGTCTACTTCACGCTGGCGTTTATGTTCTGCTACACGGTGACCACGATGGTGCAGGTGCCGTTTATGGCCATGCGCGCGGAGCTGACGACAGATTATAACGAGCGCAACTCACTGACTGCGGTAGAAATGGTTGTCAGCCTGTTTTCCTCAATGATCTGCGCAGTGGTGCCATACTACATTTATTCCGCCTTCAAGGATATCCGGATGGGCTACTTTGTCATGGGCGTTTTGTTCAGCCTGCTCTTTGCGCTGCCGTATATCATAACGTTTCGCAATGTGCGCGAAACAGAAAATTTTGTTTCCACCTACGACGCGCACGGCCGGGATCTTCTTAAGAAAATGTGGGCTACGCTGCGGGTCAAGACTTTTCGCCAGTATAACTGGATGTACCTTGGCGTGTATATCACAATGGCGGTGGTATCCACGGTGTTTATCTATTTTACGCAGGATTATCTGGGCCGTGCGGACGGGACGATCGTGCTGGGGGTACTGCTGCTTGCGGAGATCGCCGGCATACCGCTGGCCACGCGCGTGTGCAACCGACGGGGCAAGACGGACAGCGTGGCGCTTGGCAGCGTGCTGTGGATCGTATTCTGCCTGCTGACCTTTGTTATTCAGCCCGCCTCGCCGACCTGGCTGCTGTATGCCCTGGGCGCCTGCATGGGCTTTTCGATCAGCTTCGCGCTGATCGGGAGTATATCCGTGTTCGGAGAAGCCACGGATGCGAACGAGCTGTTTACGGGAGAACGCGCCGAGGGCACGCTCTCCGGCGTGAATCAGCTTTTGTATAAGCTCTGCTCGGCGCTTGCCAGTCTCCTGATCGGCTGGATATTGGGCTGGGCGGGCTATATCGAGCAGATCGCCGAGGGGGTATCGCAGCCCGCTTCGGCGCTGATGGGCATACGCTGCATCATTGCCCTGTCGGCGCTGGTGCTGCTTGTGCCGACGATCGTCGTCGCGCGCCGCTTTCAGCTGACCAGGGCGCGTCACGAGGTACTGATGACGTATCTTGACAAAAAGCGTGCGGGCGAGACAGTCGGCGAAGAGGAAGAGGCAAAGATTGCGGAGCTGAAGAAGCTGCTGTAATATACGGTCATGGATGTATACGTTTGCTTTCAAATCGTGCCCGATCTTTCCGGCGCATGGACGGTTCGCTGGCCGCAAAAGCCAGAGGAGGAGCCGGCCGGCCTGTTTTCCCGTATAATAGACGCCTATGATGAAAGCGCTCTGGAGCTGGCGCTGCGGTTAAAGGACGCTGCGGGCTCGGTGCGGCTGCACGGGGTCACCGTTTCGGGCGTGGACGACGGCAGGATATACGACGGCCTGTTTGCGTTGGGCTTTGATACGGTAACGCGGCTAAGCTGCGCCGTGCCGCCATTTTCACCCCGCGCAAAGGCTCAGCTTCTCTCCGCCGCCGTGAAGGACGCCGATCTGGTGCTGATCGGATGTCAAAGCGGACTGTCGGGCAGCCGGTTGACGGGAAGATATCTGGCCGACTTGCTCGGCGCGCCCTATGTGGACAAGACATATCGATTGGAGCCGGCGCCCGAGGGTATACGCTTTGAGGCGGCGGGAGACGGCGCGATCCTTGGCGGCGTTATATCCGGCAGAGCGGTGCTGCTTGTTGGAGACGGCGGATGGCTGCGCATCCCGACATTGCGCGCAAGGCTTGCCGCCGCCGGAAAAAAAGCCGCGGTCATAGACTGCGACCTGCCCGGGGCGGAGGACGTCAAGCCGGAAAAGCTGCTCTCCCCGCCGCCGCGCGATCCCTGCCGATGGGTGGAGGGCGACGCCTGCCAGCAGGCAAAAACGCTTTTGCGCCTTGTTTATGAAGCCGGCGGCGAGACGGGAGCGACCGCTGAAAACGCCTGCGTACGGCCATGCTATGGCGGCGCGATGAAAGCCGTGTTTCGCGAGCCGATCGCCTCGCTGGCACCGTTTTCTGAGCGGGGCGACTGGCTCTCAGGGCATTATGCCAAGCCGGATATACAGGCGCATACGCTCGCCCGCGCAAAAAGACTGTTGATTGCCGGCCGTGGCGTGAGCGGCGCGGCCGCGCGCGCCAGTCTCGCGAATATCGCCGCGCGGCTCGACGCGGGTCTTGGCGCTACGCGCGCCGCCGTGATGCAGGGATGGTACCGCGTCAGCTCGCAGGTGGGCGTGTCGGGCGTTATGCCCGAGGCTGCCGCCGCCGTCGTATTCGGCGCGTCCGGCGCTCCGGCCTTTGCGGCGGCGCTTGGCGGCTGCACGCGTGTCATCGCTGTGAATACGGATCGAAACGCTCCCATATTCGCCAGCGCAGATTACGGGATCGTATCCGACTGTGAAAAAATACTGAAGGAATTGGAAAAAATCATATAAAGCGAGGCGTGCATCATGACGAACATTACCGATTTCAATATGGACTTCTTTTCCCTAAAGGGTAAAAACGCGGTCGTTACCGGCGGAAATTCTGGCCTGGGGCAGGCGTTTGCGCTTGCGCTGGCCAAGGGGGGCGCCAATATTTTCTGCCCAAGCATCGTTGACGACGACGGTACGACGCGGCGGCTCGTCGAGGCGGAGGGCGTGCGCTATACGTTTATGCAGGCGGACATCACCAAAGAGGGCGTATGCCGGCAGATCGTGGATCGCTGCGCGGGCGACTGCGGCAGTCTGGATATACTGGTCAATTGCGCCGGCATCTGCATCATTAAGGACGTCGAAAGCTTTACCCGCAGGGAGTGGGACCCCATGATCGACCTCAACCTGAATTGCGCCTTTGAGCTTTCGCATGAGGCCGCGCTGCATATGATGCCGCGGCGCAGCGGCAAGATCATCAATATCTGCTCGCTGTTTTCGTTTCTTGGCGGTCTTGGCTCGCCGGCCTATGCGGCGATGAAGGCCGGACTCATGGGCCTGACAAAAGCCTATGCCGACGAGCTTGGCGCCTACAATATTCAGGTCAACGGGCTTGCGCCGGGCTATTTCAAGACGGCGCTGACAAAGCAGACGAGCAGCGACACCGACAAGGACCGCCGCATTCGCGAGCACATCCCGGCCGACCGGTGGGGCGAACGCCTGGATCTTATGGGAGCGATGGTGTTCCTGGCTTCCCACGCTTCCGATTATATCAACGGTACGCTGCTGGTGGTGGATGGAGGGTATTTGGTGCGGTGAGCCTGATTATCGGAGTAGACGAAGGAACGCAGAGCGTTAAGACGGCCGTATATGACGAGCGGGGGAGTATCCTGTGCTCAAGCAGCGTGCGCTTGAGACCCATGCTCCTGGGGCCGGACGGTACAGCGGAGCATCCGGACGATGACCTCTGGGATTCGCTGTGCGCGGGTCTCAAGGCCCTGATGCGCGATTTCAGCGGAGATCCCGCGGATATTGCGGGTCTTGGACTGTGTACGATCCGCTTCTGCCGCTGCCTGCTAAAAAAGGACGGGACGCTTTCGCAGCCGGCTATGAGCTGGATGGATGCGCGCGTGTCAAGACCCTATGTGCACGACAATCCCTCCACGGCGTATGTGACGACGTCTTCCGGCTATATCACCAAACGCCTTACGGGAGAAAACCGCGATACGGCGGCGAACTATCTGGGCGCCTGGCCGCTCGATCGGGATACATGGAGCTGGAACGGGGAGGGTATACGTGATTTCGGTACGGATCGCTCCATGCTGTTTGAACTGGTCATGCCCGGCGATAAGCTGGGCGCGGTGACGGCGGAGGCGGCGAAAGCGACCGGCCTGCCGGAGGGACTTCCCGTATTTGCCACCGCCAACGACAAGGCCGTCGAGGCGCTGGGCGTAGGCTGCATTCAAAGCGGCATGGCGCTGATCTCGCTGGGTACCTATATCGCGGCGATGACCTGCGCGGATATGAACGCGGGCGACTGCGATACATTTTGGACAAATCTGGCCTGTGTGCCCGGCCGCTATCTATATGAAACGAACGGTATCCGGCGCGGCATGTGGATGCTCTCGTGGTGGACGGACGTACTGGGGACGGGCTTCCGCCAAAACGCGGCCGCTTCGGGACTCAGTCCGGAGGAATACCTCAACCGTGAGGCGGAGGGAGTCCCTGCGGGCAGCGACGGCCTGATCGTCATTCCACACTGGCTGGCGGGGGTGGATAAGCCCTGCCGAAAGGGCATGATGCTTGGCTTTGACGGCCGTCACGGGCGCGCGCACATTTACCGCGCCATTCTGGAGGGCATCGCGCTGACGATGAAAAACCATATCGACGCGGCCGACGCGGGCGTGGAAAGCTTCTGCATTTCCGGCGGCGGTTCCAAAAGCGACGTGTTTATGCAGATATTTGCCGACGTATTGAACAGGCCCGTGACGCGGCCGGGTGAAAACGCGAGCGCCGGCCTTGGCGCCGCCGTTTGCGCGGCGGTCGGCCTTGGACTGTGGCCCGATTTCGACGCGGCTGTCAAAAACATGGCGCGCCCGGGGACGTCCTTTTTGCCTGACCCCGCAAACGCAGCCGTCTATCGCCGCCTGAACGCCGTATATGCGGGACTTGACGGCTTTGGCGACGATCTGTTTGAAAAGCTCTACGCACAATTTGGCTGATGTACGCCGGCTGTGTCATGCGGGCGCCTATTCCTCGTTTCTGGCAAGTGTGGTAAAATAAAAACTGCTTCGATGATACTTGATCGGGAAAAGAATACTGATCGAGACGGAACGCTTGAATTTGCGCAGGATAAAAAGAAAACGGGCGAGGTGACGGTCTGTGCTTGAGCTTGTGAAAAGAAGTCCGGAATATGTTGACGGATACAGGACGTATTGCCAGGAAGCATACGACCATCATGCGCTTTACTTCGTTCCAAGCGATCCGGCCGGAATAGATCGGGACTGGTTTTATAGGACCAAGGCCTGGTACGACGGCAAGGAAAGCGGCCTGACGCCCGGGCAGCCGACCGGCTTCCACTATTGGGCGGTGGACGGGCCGCAGTTTATCGAGGAATTCCAGCTGCGAACAGCGCTCACGGAAGAGATTGTGACGGGCATCGGGAGCGTTGGCTATGCGGTGCGCGTTTCGCTGCAGGGAATGGGCTATGGCACGGAGATACTGAGACAGGGACTGGAGACGGCAAAAAAAGCACGGCATGGATCGCGTCCTGCTGAATATCCATGACGCCAATACGGTTTCGGCTCATATCTGCGAAAAGCTCGGCGGCCGGCTGATGGACCGGATACGCGTAAACGACGGCTGCGAGGGGGATCACATACTGCGACGATACTGGATATATCTATCACGGTAAAACGGCTTTCTTGATCGCCGTACGGGTCTGTGCGGGGAGGGGAAATCATGCTTTCAACGATATATGGCTCTGCCTGAAGGACGGACGAAAAGCCCTGCCGCGCAGCCCGCAAATCATTCCAATTTCATATTGACATCCGTACGCCTCCGGTCTACACTATCACATAGACATTCATCAATGTGAGGTACATTATGGATCCGACGCATGTTGCCTGCATATGCAGGGCTTTAGGCGACCCCAACCGTCTCAGAATCGTGCGGATGCTTTCCGGAGGCGAGCTGTGCGCCTGCAAGCTGCTGGAGGCGTTTGCCATTACGCAGCCTACGCTGTCCCACCACATGGGGATTCTTTGCGCATGCGGACTGGTTGCATCCCGCAGGGAGGGAAAATGGCGTCATTATTCGATACGCTGTGAAACGCTCGCCGCATTTCGGAAGTTCATGGGGGATTTGAACTGCTGCGACCAGGGGAGCGGAGGCTGCGAATGATCTGGCGCTTTATTCAGAATGAAATTCTCGGTATGGAATGGCTGAACGCGCTGATCGGCCGATGCCTGTCGTCGCTCGGGCTTGACGTGACGGATCGGTGGATTGGCAGCCTGCGTTTTTTTCTTTACGACTGCGTCAAGATATCGGTACTGCTCTGCATATTGATTTTCCTTATCAGCTATATTCAGAGTTATTTTCCGCCGGAGCGAAGCAAAAGGATACTGGGACGCTTTCACGGCCTTGGCGCAAACTGTGTCGCCGCCCTGCTTGGAACGGTAACGCCGTTCTGCTCCTGCTCCTCCATTCCGCTGTTTATCGGCTTCACCGGCGCAGGCCTGCCCGTCGGCGTTACGTTTTCCTTCCTGATTTCCTCGCCCATGGTCGATCTCGGCTCGCTGCTGCTGCTTATGAGCGTCTTTGGCGCGAAGGTCGCGGCGCTTTATGTGATCGTGGGCTTGCTGATCGCGATCGCCGGCGGGACCCTGATCGAGAACCTGCACATGGAAAAATATGTGGAGAGCTTTATTATGACGGCCGGCTGCGTGGATATCGAATCGCCCGTGCTGACGCAGAGGGATCGGCTGGCATATGCCGGCGAACGGGCGCTGGACACATGGAAAAAGGTATTTCCATATATCCTAATCGGCGTGGGCGTCGGCGCGGCCATTCACAACTGGATTCCGGAGTCCTGGGTGGAGAGGGCGCTTGGCAGAAACAACCCCTTCGGCGTAGTACTGGCGACGCTCATCGGCATACCCATGTATGCGGACATCTTCGGTACGGTTCCTATCGCGGAGGCGCTGCTTGACAAGGGGGCGCTGCTTGGCGTCGTTTTGTCCTTCATGATGGCGGTGACAACGCTTTCGCTGCCCTCCCTGATCATGCTCCGAAAGGCCGTCAAGCCGAGGCTGCTGGCGCTGTTCATCGGGATCTGTGCGGGCGGCATTATCGGCGTTGGATACTTCTTTTGCGCGATTCAAAAATGGATTTTGTAGGAGGAACGGATGATGGCGTTATTCGGGAGAAACAAGACACGGGACGCGGCCTGCCGCTGCGGGGCGGAGAAGGCGGAAAGCGCTGAAACCGCCGAGGCCGGAGGCGCGCACGTCAAGGTGCTTGGCGGCGGCTGTGCCAAATGCGCCGCGCTGGAGACGGCTGTGCGCGAGGCGCTTCAGGAGCTTGGCATGGATACGGCTATCGACCATGTTACGGATTTTTCGCAGATCGCCGCCTATGGCGTCATGACGACGCCCGCGCTCGTTGTGGACGGTCGGGTCGTTTCATACGGAAAGGTTCTGAAAACGGACGAAGCGGTCAAGCTGCTTCAGCGGATCAGGGAATAGGGGCGCCGCAGGAGGATTCAGACGGCTCCCCTCCTTAGGATCGGGCTCAGCCGTTTTCCGAGAAGCGCGGCGACTATGCACAGCACGGCGTCTCCCGGGATCGTGAGCGCGGAGCTGTACAGCAGCAGCGGCCACAGACCGGCGGCGTTTTGAAGATACAGCGCGCTGAAAAGATAATAATACGTCACGCCCACCAGATAGATAACGGCAAGACCGGAGAAGCTTGCGGCCAGCAGCCGTCCGTATCCGGGGCTTACGGCCGCGCGCGCGATGCGCCCCGCTGTATACGCGCCGGCGACAAAGCCTATCAGATAACCGAAGCTGGGCTTGAGGATATAGGCGACGCCGCCGCCTTCGGCAAACACCGGCAGCCCCAGCAGACCCATAGCAATATACAAACAGACTGAAACGGCGCCGAGATTGCCTCCAAGCAGCAGTCCGGCCAACAGGACAAATAGACTTTGCAGGGTAAAGGGTACAACGGAGAGCGGGATGCGGATAAACGCTCCCACGGCGATCAGCGCGGCAAACAATGCGCAAAGGATCATGCTTCGCGTCTGAATTCTACGCATGCGAAAAACGCTTTTTGACAGCCATACGTCGACCTTTCCGAGGGCTATAACTCGCGGATAATCTCATAGAACTTGACCTCATGCGGCAGGAGCTGCGCGTGCAGCGCCAAGACGCCGTCGGCGCAGTCCACATAGCGCGCCAGCCGCTGCGGATGTACGATGTCGCGAAAATAGTGGATGTCGCGGGGCTGCAGATCGTCCAGTATGCCGTAGCGCAGCCATTCGTCCAGCAGGCTTCCGTTTTCGCGGTTGAGAGAGGTGGTGATGACCTTGTAGCGGCCCGCCGGCATGCGGCAAAGCTCGATGGTCACATCCTTGGTGGAGGGGTTGTTGAAAACGGAGTAGACCTCCTCGATAGGGAGCGTGGAGGCGTCGCCGACGCAAAATACGTCCGAGCAATGCGCATAATTGTACACAACGGCATGGTAGGTATTGCGCGTGTTGGTTGCGATCAAATACCCGTCGCCCTTTTTGATGAGCTGCGCGGGCAGATAATTCATACGCTTGAGCGCCGTAAAGCCGGGTTTTTTCAGACCGTGCTTGGAGAGTATGCCCGTGCCGCCGAACAGCAGCCGCGCAGCGTCCACATATTCCGTCCCGATATCCGAAAGCTGCCAGTACCCGATCAATTCCACCATGCCCAACAGATCGATCGTGTTCTTGACGATGAACGCGGACTGGAAGCAGCTGTCGCTGAGCGGATTGCGGGTCTTGACGTCCGTGCCGAGCACGGTCAGGTACAGCCGCTGCGTGACGGAGGGATGACCTGCAAGCAGATCCTTAACGGTGGTCACCTTGTGCAGCGCGTAATCGGGGTCCGAGGAATAGACATAGAGCGGCAGCTGCGCGTTTCCCGACGCGCGCTCATAGGGAAAGCAGCATAAGGAGATGAAGTCGGGCGAGAAACCCATGTGCTCCATGCGGCTCACGATGCGTTCAAATACGCTGGAAGACACGGCGACGTTATGGCTTACGCCGCCCACCATCGCGCCGGGCAGCAGCTTTTTGATGGAGGCGCAGGCGATGGAGAGCCGCTGTACAAAGGCGTCGGGCGTTTCCGTTAACGACAGGTACTCGTCGTGCATGTAGCCGATCTCAAAGCCCCAGCGCTCGACCTCGGAGGCTCCGAATGTATTGATGCAGTGGCGAACCAGCGCGGAGACCTTGTCCAGAAAGCGGCGCTGCGAGCGATTGAAGCCCTCCGCGTCGCGTTCTGCGGACGGATATACCACGCTTTGACTGTCCAGAAGCAAATAGTTCGGCTTGTAGGTCAGATCCAGAAAGGGCGTGAGATTGATGGAGAGCATCCATTCGATGAAACGGTCGAAATCCGAATAATTGTAGCCTCCGCCGGACAGCGGCGGGAGCAGCTCGTCGTTGAGCACGCTCTGGATGCGCCCGTAGCGAAAGCCGATTTCCCTCTGCGCCATGGCAAGCTGCGATTGCAGATTGGAATTGTTCAGGTATGCGGAGTAACCGATATTGATGAGCGTATTCCAGAGCGGCAGAACGGGCGCGCTGACGCCAACGTCCTCCGCACGGCAAAGCTCCTGCCCGGGGAAGCGAATGGCGGTCGCCGCGCCCTCGCCGCGCGAGGCGAATTCGGATAACGTGCGTTCGACCAGCGCGTAGTCGTGCTGCTCGACGACCGCACCGTCGGAGGGGCTGCCGGCCGGCTCGTTCTGCCGGCGGTATTCTGCCGGCGTGAGCGAATAAAACGCGGTAAAAAGACGGTGAAAGCTGCTCAGGCTGGAAAAGCCGTTATTGTAGGCAACGGTGGTCAACGGCTGCGCCGTGCGCAGCAGATCCTCCGCCGCATGCCGGAGCCGAACCTGATTGAGCGTTTCCATAAAGCTTGCGCCAAGCGACTGCTTGATAAAACGCGACAGGTATGCGGGCGAAAGATACATGCGTCCCGCCAGATCGGACAGGGAGACCGTTTGCCGGTAGTTTTGTTCAAGATAGGACCGGATCTCCGCATAGCGAGCGGCATATTTCTGTCTGGCTCTTCCTTCTGACGCAAAGGGATGCGGCACATAGTGATAGCGGTTGATATAGTAGACCAGCGCGTAAGCAAGCTCGCGCTCGTGAATCCCGTGAATGTCGGCATGCTCGATGCGCGTCAGCGCGAGCTGGGAAAGCAGCTTGCGCAGCATAGCGTAATCGCGCTCCGTGTCGGTCGCGGAATTACAGATATACGTTCCAAGGAACGCAGACTGCCCCTGCGCAAAAAAATCGCCCCGCATAGCCACGATCAGCGCCAGATTGCTGCCCGCCGCATGCGCGCTGAACGGCTCGCCCGCGGGGAACATCAGCACGTCGTGCAGCGTTGCGTGCGAAATACTCTCACCGCAATGAAACTCCGCCTCGCCGCTTAGGATAAGGAAAAAGTACACGTCCTGCGTACGGCGCGAAAGCGCGCCCTGAATGGATGCGATATGAATCTCTGCAATGGGCGAATCCTCAATACGCGACGCCACGGCGCACCTCCCCGCATGCCGGCAGTATATCATAGAAGGATAAAAATATCACTATAAATTTTATCCGAATTTTAGTTTTTGAAGCAAAAAAATCAAATTGTCCAAACGCGGATAGAATTTAACGCTCATTATGGATAAAAACCAAGCTGTGATATTGGCCGGCAGGAAGTATACTTGTGTCACAAGAGAGGGAGGCTGATTATGGATTTTCAAGCCTATAATGAGATATTGATCTGTCCGACGGACATTCAAAACGTCTATGCGGGCTCCGTCTGCGTCGGCTATGAATTTCAGATCAAGTACCCGTCCTATCGCGGCGCCTTTTTAAGCTGCATCGAAGCGTTGGATATCTGGGTGGACGGAAACGGCATAGACGCCGGCGACGTGACGTTTGTGCTGAACGGGAAGCAGTTTTTGCTCTCGGAGCTGCCGGAATGCTTTAAGGAATACTGGTTTGTGCGCACACCCGCCGTTATCCGCGTGAGCAGCAGCGGCGCATTAAGCGCGGGAGAGCATACGGTGCGCGTGAGGATGCGTCACCGCGTACCGTACACCGGCTATTTCGGGGAATACCTGGTGCTGGAGAGCGATCGCAGCGAAAGGCTGCGCGCGTAAGGGGAGGGAAGGAACATGGAAAACACAGAGATCAGGCTCGGCGTGTCGCTATACAGCTTTTCCACAGAATACATACATGAAAGGCTGGATCTTGAGCAGCTGCTGGATAAGGCGCACCGCATGGGCTATAAGGGCGTAGAGATCGTCGCGGCGCAGATGGTTCCGGAATATCCGTATCCCTCCGACGCATGGTTGGACTGGTTCCGCGGCAAGCTTGAGGAATACGGGCTGGAGCCCGTCTGCTGGAGCGCATACATCGATATGGGCATTCGCTCCGACCGCGATCTGACCGAGCAGGAGATCATACAGTTTACAGTCAACGATCTATTGTATGCCAAGCGCGCGGGATTTCCCATGGTGCGTACGCAGCATGCGATCTCGCCGGCAATTTTTCGCAAGATGATTCCCTTCTGCAGGGAGCTTGGGATGAAGCTGACCATCGAGATGCACCATCCCCATCATCCCGAGGTGCCCGTCTGGAAGGAATACTTTGACATTATGAAGCACGAGGGAAAGGGCGTTTTAGGCTTTGTGCCCGACTTTTCCATTTTCCAGCGCATGCCGCACAAGCTGTATCTGGATCAGGCGATAGAGTTTGGCTGCCGCAGGGACAAGCTCGACGAGATCGTCGCCATGCACGCGCGCGGCGCGGCGGCGGCTGAGCTGGAGGGCCGGGGATTCAACGAGATAGAAATGCGCACCGCAGAGGAAATGTTCCATAAGTTTTCCGCGCCTGCGCGTATGGAGCAGTGGAAGGATATCATAGACTGTGCGTTCTATATGCACGGCAAGTTCTATTATCTGGAAAACGACAGGCACGATCCCTGTATTCCCTTTGAGGAAATACTCCGGACCGTACGCGGCCTGGGCTATCGCGGCTACATCGCGAGCGAATATGAAGGGCATCATTTTTCAAGCGCTGTGGATTCCGAGGAGCAGCTGACGCGCTTTGTGACCCTGTGCACCGGAATTCTGGAGAGCTGAGGAAAGAAATATGACGTTGAACGATTTCAGAAACGACCCCCGATACAAGATCGTGCCGACCCGCTTTGGCGACGAAACGGTCGATGTAATATACCGTAAGCTTCGCAAACCGCTTTCGCGTGCGGAGCAGGACGCTCTGCCGCCGGAAAAGAGGGACATGTTCTCATTCGTGGCGGATTTCAACCAGCGCAGCTATATGGCGGCAAAGGACGTCTGCTGCCATCAGGACATGGCGGTGCCGCTGCGTGACGGAACGATCATTTATGCGGACGTCTTCCTGCCCGCGGGGAGCGGCCCCGTGCCGGTCATCTGCTCGTGGAGCCCGTTTGGCAAGCGTCCGGGCGAGGGCTTTGACGAATGGCGGCTGATGGGCGTTCCCCCGCATACGGTGTCAAAAATGGCTAAATTTGAATCCGCCGATCCCGCTTACTGGTGCCGTCATGGCTACGGCGTTGCGAACATCGATCCGCGCGGCATCGGCCACAGCGAGGGCGATGCGGTATTCATGGGCGTGCAGGAGGGCCGCGACGGGTATGACTTTATCGAGTGGTGCGCCGCGCAGCCGTGGTGCGACGGCCGCGTTGGCATGTTCGGCAATTCCGGCGTCGGCATGGCGCAGCTTCGCATCGCGGCGGAGATCCCGCCGCATCTTGTCTGCATTGCGCCATGGGAGGCGACAGGCGATCTGTACCGCGAATCCCTGCGCGAGGGCGGCATATTCGGCCTGTATTCGGAGAGCGTGATCGGCATGGTCGCCGGCAACGGCTATATAGAGGATCCGCTGGCTATGGCGCAGGCGTATCCGCTGTGCAACGCATATTGGCAGGACAAGATCCCGCAATACGCCAACATTCGCATTCCGACCTATTACACCGCGTGCTGGAATCACTTTCATATCATTGGCTCGTTTGAAGGCTTTCGCGGCATCAAATCGCGGAACAAGTGGATGCGTACGCACCGCGAATTTGAGTGGCCGGACACCTATGATTATTACAATATTCAGGAGCTGACAGGGTTTTTCGACCGGTTCCTGAAGGATATCAATAACGGCTTTGAGTTTGTGCCGCGCGTTCGCTTGCAGGTCATGGACGCGTTTGATTACGATTATCAGGCCGCGCGCCCCGAAAAGGAATTTCCGCCGGCGCGCACACGGTACCGCAAGCTGTACCTGAACGCCGCCTCCGGCGCTATGACGCCCGAGGCGCCCGCACAGGAGGCAAGCGCGTCCTTCGATCCCGAAAACGGCACGCTCAATTTTGACTATGCCGTGCCCGAGGAAACGGAGATCACGGGCTACATGAGCCTGCACGCGTTTGTGTCCGTCGAGGGATACGACGACGCCGATCTGTTCTTTACGGTCAAGAAGCTTGGCGAAGGCGGGCGGGAGATCCCCGTCTCCGTACTGAACGAGCCGCATCCGGGCGCATGGAGCAAGCTGCGCGTCTCAATGCGCAAGCTGGCGAAAAACAGCAGGCCCGAGAAGCCCGTACAGTCCTTTGACGAGGAGCAGAAGCTTTCGGCGGGCCAGATCGTGCCTATCGACGTCTGCTTTGTGCCCTATTGCCGTATCTGGCACAAGGGAGAGACCATACGGCTGCAAATAGCGGGCAGGTATCTGCGCGATGCGGGTTGGTTCGAGCGTCTGAAATGGGTGACGGATAATCAGGGACGGCCGGTTGTTCATACGGGAGGACAGTATGCTTCCTGCCTGCAGCTTCCGGTGATCCCGCCGCGCTATCAGAGCTTCGATTACATACTGCGCTAGAAAGGACGGAGGGGTATATGGCTAAGAAACTGAGGATCGGCCTTGTCGGCTGCGGCGGCATTGCCAATAACAAGCACATAGCGGCGCTGTCAAAGCTTCCGGAGCTGTGCGAGATGACCGCCTTTTGCGACATCATTCCCGAGCGCGCCGAAACGGCGGCCAGGGAGCACGGCGCGGACGGCGCAAGGGTATATACGGATTACCGGAAAATGTATCGGGAGGCTGATATTGACGTAGTGCATGTGCTCACGCCGAATGTTGCGCACTGTGAAGCCACTGTCGCGGCGCTCGAAGCGGGGAAGCATGTCATGTGCGAAAAGCCTATGGCGCATTCGACCGCAGACGCGCAAAAGATGCTGGACGCATGGAGAAAAAGCGGCATGAAGTTCACCGTCGCTTATCAAAACCGGTTTCGCCCCGAGGTACAGATGCTGCACAGGAACTGCCTGGCAGGCGAGCTGGGCGAGATATATTATGCCAAGGCCTACGCGCTGCGGCGGCGTGCCGTGCCCACATGGGGCGTGTTTCCAAACAAGGCCCTGCAGGGCGGCGGGCCGCTTATCGATATCGGCACGCATGCGCTGGACATCACGCTGTGGATGATGAACAATTATGAGCCGGCGTCGGTTTCTGGCAGCGTGTTCTATAAGCTGGGGCATCTGCCTCAGGCAACCGAGGGCAATATGTTCGGGCCGTGGGATCCCGAGACCTATGAGGTGGAGGACTCCGCTTTCGGTATGATCAAAATGAAGGACGGTTCCTGCATCAATCTGGAGGCGTCCTGGGCGCTGAACGTGCTCGATTCCAGGGAGGCGTCCACCACGCTTTGCGGCACAAAGGCGGGCGCGGAGATACGCTCCGGCATGAGCTACCCCGTAGACGAGCTCATTATCAACCGCGGCCACAACGGCATGCTGACCGAGGAGCGCCTGACCGGCGCCGGCAACGTCGCTTACTTCGAAGGCGCGGGCGCGGAGCCGGGTCTTGTGGAAGCCAGACAATGGCTGGAGGCGATACGGAACGATACCGAGCCGCTGGTCAAGCCGGAGCAGGCGTTCGTGGTCACGCAGATACTGGAGGCCATATACGAATCCGCGCGCACCGGACACGAAGTGCTGCTGAATCAGTGACGGAGGGAAATATGAAGTTAAGCGTACTGACGGTTCCGTTTTACGGCATGCCCCTTGAGGATACGCTCAAGTATCTGCATGGTCTTGGCGTCGAGCAGGTGGAGCTCGGCGCGGGCGGGTTCCCGGGAAACACGCACACAAGGGCGTATATGGACGGAGAGAAAAAACCCGAGGAGCTGCTGGAGCTGCTGAACAAGTACGGCATGAGCATCTCCGCCATCTCCGTGCACGGCAACTGCGTCCATCCCGATAAAAGCGAGGCGGACAGATTCCAGCGGGACTATGAAGCAGCCGTGCTGTTTGCCGAGAAGCTTGGCGTGGACACGCTGGTGACGTTTTCGGGCTGCCCGGGCGGAAGCCCCGCGGATGCGACGCCCAACTGGGTCGTATGCCCGTGGCCGGAGGATTTCCTGCATGTGCTGGATTACCAATGGAACGAGGTACTCATCCCGTACTGGGAAAAGGCCGTCGCCTTTGCAAACGATCATGGCGTAAAAAAGATCGCGCTGGAGATGCACCCGGGCTTCTGCGTGTACAATACGGAGACCTGCCTGAAGCTGCGTGCAGCGGTGGGTGATACCATCGGCGCGAACTTCGACCCGTCGCACCTGATCTGGCAGGGCATGGACCCCGTGGCGGCGATCCGCTATCTTGGCGGCAGCATCTATCATTTCCATGCCAAGGACACGCGCATCGATGCGGAAAACACGGCAAAGATCGGCGTGCTGGATACGAAGCATTACGGGAATTTTGCAGCCCGTGCATGGTCCTTCCGTACGGTGGGCTACGGCATGGACGAGCGGATGTGGCGCGAGATGATGACCGCTTTACAGACCGTCGGCTATGACGGCGCTATCAGCATTGAGCATGAGGATGGCATGATGTCCATTAACGAAGGGCTTGAAAAAGCCGCCGCGCTTCTTAGACGAGTGATCATCCGCGAACGCGCCGGCGAGATGTGGTGGGCGTAAGCTCCCCGGAGAGGAAGCCGCATGGAAGTACTGTCGCTGAAACACATTACGAAAACCTATCCGGGCGTAAAGGCGCTGGATGATGTATCCATCTCGTTTGACAGGGGCGAGGTGCATGCGATCATCGGCGAAAACGGCGCAGGAAAATCTACCTTTATCAAAACGATCTCCGGCGCGATCCGGCCGGATTCCGGTACGATCACGATCGGCGGGCGGGACTACGCCTGTCTGGAGCCCGCGATCACGATCGGTCTGGGCATCGCGGTGGTATATCAGGAGCTGATCCAGTTCGACGCCATGACTGTGGCGGACAATATATTCATGGGCATGAAGCAGAAACGCGGCGTGTTCACGGACGACCGTGCGATGGCCAGACGGACGCGGGAGCTGCTGGATCAGTTCCATTGTCAGGTATCGCCTGCGGCGCTTGTGCGCGAGCTGTCCGTAGCGAACCGGCAGATCGTGGAGATGGCCAAGGCGATAGTCAAGGACGCAAAGATCGTCATTATGGACGAGCCCACCGCCGCCATCACGGTGGAGGAGCAGCAGAATCTGTTCCGCATCATACGCGAGCTCAAGGCGCGCGGCGTTACGATCATCTATATTTCGCACCGGCTTGAAGAGCTGTTTGAGATATGCGACCGCGTGACGGTGCTGCGCGACGGCAGATTTGTGACGACAAGACCTATCCACGAGCTGGACAAGGGGGAGATGGTGCGGCTGATGGTCGGCCGCGAGCTTTCCTCCAATTATCCTCAAAAGCCGGCCGCCTCCCAAGAGGCGGTTCTGGAAGCGCGCGGGCTTTGCGGCAACGGACTCAGCGATATCAGCTTTACACTGCATAAAGGAGAGATACTGGGCTTTGCGGGCCTCGTGGGCGCAGGCCGCACGGAGCTGATGCACCTCCTGTTTGGCGCGGCGAAGCGAAGCGCGGGCGAGATTCTTCTTCACGGGAAGCCGCTGCATGCCAGAAATCCCAGCGACGGGCTTGCGGCCGGCATCGGGCTGATCCCCGAGGACCGGAAGTTTCAAGGCTGCTTCATCGAAAAGCCGGTCTACTGGAACATTACGATATCCAACATCTATAAGCTCAGCAAGGGACTCATCATTGATCGCAAACGCGAGATGGCGCAGGCGGAGGAATACCGTGAGAGGCTCCGCATCAAAACGCCGTCGCTCAGGCAGCAGGCAATGTACCTTTCAGGCGGCAATCAGCAGAAGGTGGTCGTAGCGAAGGTGCTGGCAATCGAGCCGGACATCCTGATATTCGACGAGCCGACGCGCGGCATCGACGTGGGCGCGCGGCAGGAGATATACCAGCTCATGATCGAACTGACGGAGCAGGGCAAATCCATACTGATGGTCTCGTCGGATATGGAGGAGCTGCTTGGCATGTCGGAGCGCATCGTTGTGCTGCACGAGGGTCGGCAGGCCGGCGTCTTGCAGCAGGATGAATTTGAGCAGGAACGAATACTGTCCCTTGCATCGGGAATATGAGGGGGAACGAAATGGAAAGCATCACGATAAAGCAAAAAAAGACCTTCGGGCAGGTGCTGGCGGATATGTCCATGCCGATATTGCTGCTGCTGCTGCTGATCGTATTCAGTTGTCTGTCGGACAAGTTTTTGACCAAGGTCAATCTCACGAATATTTTGGTGCAGAACGTGCATGTGGCCGTATGTACCTCGGCGGTGTTTATCATCATGATCAGCGGCGGCTGCGACCTGTCGATCGGCTATCAGATGTCGGTGGCTGCGGTGCTGATCGCCAAGACCGTCAGCGAAGGGATACTGCCCGCGTGGCTCGCGGTCATTCTCGGTATAATGCTGTGCAGCCTGCTTGGCACCTTCAACGGCGTGATGGCCATCAAGCTCAAGAGTCAGCCCATGATCGTGACTCTGGCGACCATGGCGATCTTTCAGGGCATTTCCTATTTGATCAGCGGCTCCAAGACCTTTCACAATCTGCCAAAGGCTTATATGTATATCGGGCAGGGCCGCCTGTTTGGCTGGCTGCCGCTCAATGTGGTCATCATGCTCGTTATCGTATTGATCGTTGGGGTTGTCATGGGCAAGACATTTATCGGAAGACGCGCCTTTGCCGCGGGCGACAACCCGGAAGCGGCGCGGCTGGCCGGTCTCAATGTAGCGCGCATCAAGGTGCTGGCCTTTACGCTGGCGGGCGTACTGGTCGGCATCTCGGCGGTATTGATCTCATCGCGCGCAGGCTCGGCCGATTCCGGCACGGGTACGGGCATCGAGTTTACCGGCATCATTGCCTGTGTGCTTTCGGGCGTTGCGCTCAAGGGCGGCGAAGGCACCCTTTGGAAGGCGATCGTTGCCGTGTTCGTGCTCGGGGTACTCAGCAACGGTATGCAGCTCATCAACCTTGGCGCCTATCCACAGTATATCGCCAAGGGCGTGATCATGCTCGTGTCGCTCTACCTTAGCAACCGCAACGCAAAATCCATGTGACATGCCAGCGGGTATCATCCCGCATGACATAATAAAAAGGAGGAAACCAAACATGAAAAGAACCATATCTATTCTGCTGACGCTTGCGCTTGTCGCTATGGCGATGATCGGATGCGCCGCACCCGCAGCCCAGGAAGCGCCTGCTGTCACGGAAGCCGCGGAAGCCATCGTCGAGGGGACTGTGGAAGCTGCGCCGGAGGAAGCGGCAGACGGCGCAAAGCCGGTCGTCGGCTTTGTGACCTTTGGCCTTGGCGGCGACTTTTTCCAGCAGCTCGCCGATGCCTATGTTGTCAAGATGAACGAAGCGGGCTGGGAAGCCAGCTATGCGGACGGCAAGTTCGATCCGACCGCGCAGATCGAAGCCTGTGAAAACTATATCGCCATGGGCGTAGACGTGCTGGTGCTCTGGGCGGTCGCGCCGGAAGCCATGGGCGCTGTCATCGATCAGGCGATCGCAGCCGACATCAAGGTCGTTGCCTTTGTGGCGCAGACGGAAAAATTTGACGTGGTCATGCTCTCCGACAACGCGGATCTGGCCGATTGCTGCGCCAAGCTCGCGGCAAAGTGGATCGACGCGACCTTTGCGGATGCTGAGGATCATTCCGTTCTCGTTGCGGTGTTCTCCTGCCGTACCGCCGACACCGGCGTGGTGCAGGCTGACGAGCTGCTGAAAATCGAGCAGTTTTCTCAGAAGGCCAAGTTTGTCATCGAGGTAGCCTGCGAGGACGAGACCCAGGAGACCGGCCTTGCCAAGATGGAGAATCTCTATACGACCAACCCGGAGATTCAGGTGTTCCTGTCCGCGCATAGCGGCCTCGGCAACGGCATCAACAGCTTCTTTACCTCTCTGAGCTCGCCTGTCACCGATTACAGCAACCTGGGCATCTTCTGCATCAACGGCGACAACGCCATGGCGGAGACCATCAAGAGCTCCGTCGACGGCAATTCGCCGCTGCGCGGCATGGTGCTTACCGGCAGCGTGGACGATACAGCAACCGAGCTGATGCAGATGGTCACCGGCATCTATGACGGCACCGTGGAGAGCGGTCACGTTCAGATGGCGGGCACGACCTTTGTCGATGCGGATACCGTGGATGAGTACCTCGAGACCGGTCATGTGACCTCGGTCAGCCGCGACGATTTCTAAGAACAAGCGAACCGTAAAGGGCGCGCCGGGTAATGGCGCGCCCTTATAAAAGGAGCAACATGACAGAGCGCGAAAACTTTTTGCGCGTGCTGCGGCACGAGACGCCTGCCTGGACGCCATGCTTTTACGACGCCTATGCGCCGATGGGTTCCTCCGCGCTGAACAATCAAGGCGAGATGGGCAAGGGCGGCCGCGACATGTTCGGCGTCAACTGGCTCGTTACGCCGGATACAGGCTATCAGGCCATCCCCGATCCCTATGAACATATCCTTGCGGACGTCAACGACTGGCGCGAGATCATAAGCTTTCCCGATCTGGAGTCCATCGACTGGGAAGCCTATGCCAAGAAAGATCTGGCCAATATCGACAGAGAAAACAAGGTGGTATGCTGCTTCGGCATGGAGGGCAATTTCAATCGTCTGCAATCGCTTATGGGCGTGTGCGAGGCGCTCATGGCCATGCTGACCGATACCGACGCGGTGTACGACTTTTTTGAAGCACATACTGCTTTCAAAATAAAAACTATTGAAAAACTGGCGCAATACTATAAGCCGGATATCTATGTCAACGGCGACGACGTCTGCTCCTCCACGGGCTTGTTCTTTTCACCGCAGCTTTACCGTGAGCTGATAAAGCCCTTTGAGATGCAGCTTGGACAGGCGGCGGCTTCCCATGGTATGCTTGTGGAGCATCATGTCTGCGGCCAGTGCGAGAGCATCATCCCCGACATACTGGAAACGGGCGCGACCATCTGGCAGACGGCGCAAAGCATGAACGATCTCAAGCGCATCGAGCGCGAATACGGCGATCGGCTGTTGATCCACGGCGGCTGGGATTCCTACGGGCCTCAGGGCTTTGAGAACGCCACGGAGGAGCAGGTACGCGGCGAGGTGCGCCGCTGCATCGACGATTACGCAGGAGACGGTCATTTCATGCTGTTTCCCATCATCATCGGCGATCCGACGGACGAAAATTTCCAGCGTAGGCGGGACTGGGCCAGCGATGAGTGCCGCCGGTACAGCGAGCGATACTTCGGCGGAAAGTGAGAGATTTATGAAAAAGGTTTTAGGCATATCATTCGGCAGGAAAATGATGAACTGCGACGTCATGGTCAAGCATGCGCTGATGGAGTGCGAAAAGGCGGGTTATGAGGTGCGCTTCATCCGTGCGGACGATCTGAACATCCATAACTGCACGGGCTGCATTGCCTGTACGGTGGGCATGATGACCGGAAGAGGCCGCGGCGAGTGCGTGCATAAGGACGATTTTCCCATTCTGGACGAGGCGTTTCTGGAGGCCGATGCTGTGATATACGGCTGCCCGACCTATGAGATGACGCCGACCGGACGCTTTAAGACTATCTGCGATCGCATGGGGCCGTCGCATGATATCAGCTTTCGGAAGACCGCTATTGAAGAGGGCCTTGCCGCCGGAAAGCCGCCGGAGCAGCTTCCCGACCTGCGCTCGCTCAAGCCGCGTGTCGCCGCTTTCTTTTCCGTCGGGGGCGCAATGACGAAGAACTGGCTCGCGTTCATGCTGCCGACCATGTATGCACTGTCGATGTCTACCGGCATGGACGTTGTGGACACCTTTGAATATCACGGCGCCATGGCCTTTAATCATGTCATAGGCAACGAACGCATCATGGCGCGCACAACGGCTCTGGCGCAGCATGTGATCGAGGCGCTCGCGTGCGAGGACGAAGCAGGACGCAAGATGTGGCGCGGCGATCACGAAGGGGTATGCCCCGTCTGCCACTGCGACATGCTGACGGTCTCGGACGACCGTTTGAGCGTGGAATGCCCCGTCTGCGGTATCCGCGGCGCTTTTGAAGCTGCGGACGGAAGGCTGGAGATCAGTTTTTCCGAACAGGAGCAGGCGCGTTCACGCCTGACCTATGCCGGAAAGCTCGAGCACTCCACGGAGATCAAGACCCGCGCCGTCGGCCCGGGCCAGATCCCCGATCTGAATGAAAAGCTGAAACCGTATCGTTGGGAATAGGGGCGCGAATGGGCTTTTACCGCAGTGAAACGATATCGAAGCACGTTACGGCGCTCTATGCCGCGTCAGGGGATATCCAATATCTGATTTGCGGCACGGGACAGGCGGTGCTGATAGACACGGGCGTGGGCCATCCGGAGCTCAAGGAATGGACGGCGCATTTGACCGGCCTGCCGGTTCGTGTGCTGATCTCGCACGGACATGTGGATCATGCCATGGGCGCGTCGGCGTTTTCCACCGTCTATATGAGCCCGTTGGATCATGGAGTGTACATCGAGCAGAGCAGGGCAAGCGTGCGTGCGGATTATCTGAAATGGATGGCCGGGACGATGGGCGTCCCCCTTGACGCGTCCGTGCTGCTGCCCGCGCCCGATCCGGCGCGTTTTCTGTCGCTGGAGGCGGGCATGCGCTTTGCGCTGGGCGGCGTCAGCGTGGAGACCTTTTCTGCGCCCGGGCATACGCCGGGCTCCATGGCGTTTCTGATTCCGGAGGAAAGGCTCCTGATGACCGGAGACGCCTGCAATCCCTATACGCTGCTGTTCGACCTGTCCGTTTCCGCGTACAGGGGCGCGATGGCGCGGCTTGAACTGGAGACCCGCGGACGCTATGACGCGGTGCTGCTTTCGCACCGCTGCGCGCTGGGCTCTGCGGACATGCTTCCCTCCATGATCCGCCTCTGCGACGAGGTGGCGGCGGGCGATACGGACGATATCCCCGTCAAAGCGTTCGGCCGTGATATGCGGCTGGCCAGAGCGGCGGATGCACGCAGCGCGCGGCGCGCCGACGGCGAGCCCGCAAACCTGATATATGACAACAGGAGAATATAGGATATGAAGGCCTGCATCGTATATTACTCGCAGACCGGCAATACGCAGTCGATTGCGCGCGCTGTTTTTAGCGGTCTCGAGAGCGCCGGATGGGAAGTCCGTCTCTCTTTTCTTTCCGATACGACGGCGGCGATGCTGGAGAGCGCGGATCTTATCGGCATTGGTTCGCCGGTCTGGTATGAAATGCCGCCGAACGTGCGGCTGTTTATTGAAGCGCTGCCGGAGCAGGCGGGAAAGCCCTGCTTTTCGTTCTGCACGCACGGAACGCTGCCCGATCTGTATTTTCCGCTTGTCATTCCGCGCTTGCAGAAAAAAGGTTTTTCCGTGCTGGACTGGAAAAGCTGGTATGGAGACTGCTGTATTCAGATTTTTCCGTTTCCGTATTATACGGCGGGCCATCCTGACGCGTCGGATATATCCGAGGCGCAGGATTTTGGACGGTCGGTGGGCGAAAAGGCGCTCCGGTTTTTAAGCGGCGCGGACAGGAGCCTTCCCGAAGCGCCTGCGCCGCACATGCAGCCGCTGCATGCCAATGCAGCCATAGAGCATCTTGGCGGATTTCATAACGTACATGGACGGCTGCTGCGGGACGCCTCGAAATGCCGGTATCCCAAATGCCGTATCTGCATGGACAATTGTCCCATGCAGTATATAGATTTGGCCGCAGGACGCTTTGGCTCCTGCGGCGACGCCTGCGACGACCGCCATGGCTGCACCTATTGCGAGCTGATCTGCCCGAGCGGCGCCATCCATCCCGCTGTTCCGTATGAGGAAGCGGCGCCCGTCGGCGTTTCCCATGATATGCCCCTGTTTAGCCGGACGCTTAGCAGGGCGGAGGCGGACGGTACGTTCCGCCGCCTGATCCCCGAGGACGAGGTGGGCGTGACAACGCCGTATTATGCGGCGCATCCGCAGCATCCGCGCAGAAAACCGTTACGAAAATAGAAGGTGAAGATATGAAAGAACAGGAAATGAATCTCGCTATACTTGGCTTTGGCGGCATGGGCTACTGGCATGCGCATAATGCGGTCAAGGTCAGCGGCGTGAACCTCATAGGCTCCTACGATGTGAACCCGAACGCCTATTACGACAGCCTAGAGATACCCGTATACGCGTCAGAGGAAGCGCTGTTTGCCGATCCAAGGGTCAACACGGTGCTTCTGACAGTGCCGAACCATCTGCACAAAGAGTATGCGATCAAGGCTGCGCGAGCGGGCAAGAACGTGCTCTGCGAGAAACCGGCCGCGCTGACCGTGACGGATTTTGACGAGATGACCGCGGAGGCGCAAAAATGCGGCGTGCTGTTTACGGTGCATCAGAACCGGCGTTGGGATCGGGACTTCAACATCGTGCGCCGCCTGTATAACGAGGGCACGCTTGGCACGGTGTTCAATATCGAATCCACGCTGCATTCACCCAACGGGAAGGTGCATAACTGGCATCAGTTCCCGCAGTTCGGCGGCGGCATGATCTATGACTGGGGCGTGCATCTGGTCGATCAGATACTGACGCTGATCCCCAAGCCCCTGCATTCCGTTTATACGGACGCCAAAAGCGTACACAATCCGCTTGTGGAGGATTTTTTCCGGATCATACTGAAATTCGAGGACGGGGAATCCGCCTGTCTGTCGCAGTCGACCTTTGTGCTCAAGCCGGCGCCGCGTTGGCTGATCTGCGGCGATAAAGGCACGGCGATCATTGAGGATTTCGCCTGCACAGGGAACGTATATACCACCAGCGAGCTCGTTACCAAGCTCCCTCCGCGCATCGAGGAGAACCCTGCCGGCCCGACGCGGTCGTTTTTGCGGGTGCCGCCGGGGAAGATACTGATCTCCGATCTGCCGCAGGTGCAGACGGACTGGACGGACTTCTATAAGAACTATATTGACGTTATCAACGGACGGGCCGCGTTTATCGTACAGCCGCCGCAGGTGCGCCGCGTGCTGGCCGTGCTGGAGGCCTGCTTTGCTTCCGCCAGAGCGGGTGCAAGCGTGCCCTTTCCCTACGATAAGGAAAACCCGATCGTCGTCTCCCATATCTGAGTCCGACCGGGGCCGGCCCCGCAGCCAAGCCCGGGGCATAGAAAGATCCAAGCAGGAGCAAAACGCAAAAATCAGTCCGTCAAAAAGCTTTTTGGCGGACTGAGGAGCAGCTGCGGGAGGGTCGTTTGCGACTATGCCCGATCCTTGGCGAGCTGCTTGCGGTATTTTTCACTCTCCCAGTTGGCAATGACCGATTTTTCGTTCTCTCCAAGAACCGACAGCGTATATCCGTTTTGGCGGATGGTCTCCGTGATGAACACGATGGCCGTCAGCGTTTCCTCGATCACCTGCGCGTGACTGCGGCTCATGCGGTATTGCACGGTACCGTTCCCGCGGCATATGCAGGCGGTGTTTCCCAGCGCATCACCCAGAAACACCAGCTGATCCGGATACAGCGGCGCGCTTATAAGCGCTTCATCCGGATACGCGCCGCCCTTTAGATGCGCCTGCAAATACGGCGTGGCGGAGGCAAAAACGCCGTCCGCCTGCTCGCTGACGGCCGGCTGCGGGAAATCGTCGCCGCGCAGGCCAAAGACGCCGGCCAGACGCTTATTGGCATCCGCGTGAAGACGCACGCACTCACCGGCGTCTTCACCATGCACGATGATCCCGTGATTCTGCATGAGTATGACGCTTGGCCGCTTGCCCTCCGCCTTCAAAACGCGCTCCAGCTCTCCCTGAATGATGAACGCCAGCTTGGAGCCGGGATCGGTATACGGCACCGTGCCGTAGGCGTAGTCCGCGTCCGAGAACGCCTGCGCGGCGATCTGCTGCATCTCTCTGGAGCAGGTGCACAGATTAGCATAGACGCTGTGGCTGTGAATGACAAAGCGATCGAGAATGGCGTGAAAGCCGGCCTCCACCGATGGCCGAAGCGACGGCATACCCTCCACGGACTGAATGGCAGCCTTCGTTCTTTCCGCTCCCGCCGCCTCCACGTTTTCAAAGCCGTCCGGCGTGTTATCGCGGTAGAAAGCCCGCAGCGCGGCGTAATCCAGCACCGCGTATGCAGCGTCGGGCGATATGTCCGAGAGGCAGTAGCCGGAGGCCTTGATCGCCATCAGGCGGGCGTTGAGCTTGGCGGAGGTGTTGCCGCCGCCGCCCTGCACATAGTCGTTGCGGGCGCCGATGGCCCGCGACATTTCCGTATAGGCCTCCAGACTCTCCTTATATTCGTCAAAGAATGTTTTCATGCTCCGTTTTCTCCATTTCATTTATTTTGACGCGCCGTTTGCGGCGCTTGTGTGTCTAGCGGCCCAGCGGGTGCAAAATCGGCGTGCCTGCGCGGAAGGTCGCCAGATACGGGATACCGGAGGCGCGCAGGTATTCAATGGCGTCGCCGATACGGAATCCGACGCGGTCGAGGCGATGCGCGTCTGAGCCGACCGTGGCGAATTGGCCCCCCATTTCCGCATAGCGTTTATAGACGTCCAATCCCCACATGGCTTCTTCCCTGGTGCGGTACACGGCGGTATTCAACTCGATGCCTATTCCATGCTTCACCAGATGCGAGAGGATGGCGTCGAACGCCTCTGCGTTCTGGCTGTAATGCAGCGAGCGCTCCGTATAAGGCGCATTTTTGGTTACATAGTCGAAGTGGCCCAGCACATGGTAGGAGTCCGCGCTGCAGCAGCGCGATACGGCCTGCTCGAGATATCTGGTGTAGACGATTTCCTTCGGCTCCTCAAAGTAGGAGGGGATATAGGCAAAGCCGCAGTCTGTGTAGTGGATGGAGCCGATGATATAATCTATCCCGCAGCCTTGGATATGCGACATGGATTTTTCGAAGGTTGCCGGAAGATGCAGGCCTATTTCCGCTCCGAGCCGCACGGTCAGCCGGCCCTGAAATTCATCTGCGACGCTGCGCACCGCCTGGCAGTATTCCGGCATATGAATCAGATGCTCAGGGTCGTAGCATTCGTCAAATTCAACATGGTCTGTAAAACAGATCTCGGAAATTCCCAGCTCGACAGCGCGCTTGGCAACCGTTCCCGCGTCATTGGTGCTGTCGTGAGAAAACTGGGAATGAAGATGATAATCCACTAAAAAGTTTGTCATGCCCTGTATTATAACCTCTTATGTTCGTGCGCGCAGGGCGTTCAGGCCGCTGCGCGCTTACTGGCTTACTGTATATATTCTGTGATCGAATAACAATATCCTGCTTAGAACAGACAGCCCGATCAGCCCTGCCCGTACTTATGCAGGAAAAAGTCGCGCTCGCCCGATATGCTGCTTTGCTCCAGTATCATGGCGCCGCCGAGCATTTCCGCCCCCAAATACACCATGGATGTTTTTTCCAACACCTGAGCGGCGACAAAGGCCTCATTGAGCGTTCGGCCCATGGTTACGGCGCCGTGCTGCCCGATCAGAGCGCCCATACGTCCGTCGATGGCCTTCAATATGGCGTCCGCCATCTCCTGCGTGCCCGGCGGCGTATGCGGGGCAACGCGGATATCGCCGCCGAGTATCTGCACCTGATCGTCGCAGATAGCCGGTATGCTTCTGCCTGCTGTGGCCAGCGTCAGCGCATACGAGGAGTGAGTGTGCACCACGGCGTTCAGGGCCGGATAGGCCTTTAGAAGCGTCGCGTGCATAGGCACCTCCACCGAGGGCTTGCGCACGCCTTCGTGCGTGAGATCGTTCATGTTCACGACTACCATATCGTTCGCATTCAGACTGTCATAATTCATTCCCGAGGGCGTGACGACCATATAGTCGCTGTCGATGCGGGCGCTGATGTTGCCCCATGTGCCTGCGACCAATCCGCTGTGATACATTTTCTTGCCGATTTCGCATACGGCTGCTTTGACTTCCTGTATTTTATCCAATTTGCTCATCGCCTCCTTATTTCTTCTTGATGCCGGCGCCGCTCTGCTGCGTTATTCGGCGAGCAGGGGCACGATAGCATCCGCCATGGCCTGTAAAATCAGGTTACAGCTGGTCGCGCCTGCATCCAGCGTGCCGCGCGACCGTTCGCCGAGGCGGCTGGCGCGTCCAACCTTTGCGACCATATCCTTTGTGGACGCCCAACCGGTTTCTGCGGCTGACTTCATATCCAGAAGCATGCGGTCAAACGGCGCGCCGCTTGCCGCCGCGGCCCGACAGGCATCGTTGGCGGGGATCAGGACGTCCATCAGGGTTTTGTCACCCAGCCCTGCATGCCCGATACCGGCGACGCCGTCCACGGCGTCGTTCATCATGTCGGCGAACAGTGCGGCGTCGATTTTCTCCTGATCCTTGCAGCGGCGGCCCATCTTCCGGAAGAAGCTGCCGTACAGCGGTCCCATGGAGCCGCCGATCTCCATCATCAGCACGCGCCCAAGCGTGCTGAGCGCCTCGCTGAAGCTGATATCCTTTCCCTCGATCTCGGCGGCGCACATCGTGAAGCCCTTGTTCATGTTGATCCCGTGATCGCCGTCGCCGATCAGGCCGTCGATGTCGCTTAAGTATACTTTATTCTCCTGGATACTTGCAATGATCCGTTCAACGATCTGCTTGCCGTCCGCATTCAAGAAATATGACATTCCGTACCCTCCTTCACTCAATAACCGTCAGACCGACCGTATGGCAGCCGTGATCGAGCAGCCGCTTCAGTTCATCGTCGAGCTTCATAGCGGTGAAGGTCGCGCCCATCATCTCCAGCGACGTAAAGTAGTTGCCCACAAAGGAACGGTATACGCGGATCCCGCGCTCGCCGAGCAGCTCTTCGATGCGGTCGTACAGAATGTACAGCTCCATCACCGGTGTTGCGCCCAGACCAGAGACGATGACGGCGACCTCGTCGTCCTTTTCAAAGGGGAGATCGGGTATAACGGTCTCGACCATCATGGCCGCCATTTCATCCGCCGACGTCATGTCGCATACATTGGTACCCGGCTCGCCGTGATGACCGATGCCGAGTTCCATTTTTCCTTCGGGTATCTCGAAGTTTGGATGCCCTACCGCCGGGATTGTGCATGGGGTAAGACCGATGCCGATGGAGCGTGTGTTGTCGATGGCCTTCTGGGCGGCGGCGATCACGCCGTCAAGCGAATAGCCAAGATCTGCGGCAGCTCCGCCAATCTTCCACATGAATACCTCGCCGGCGACGCCCCTGCGTTTGCCGCGTTCATCCCTGGAAGCGGACGCAGCGTCGTCGTTGGCGACGACGGTCTTGACCGTCAGATTGTCGTCCTCTGCCAGTTCGACGGCCATTTTGACATTCATATTGTCTCCGGCATAGTTGCCGTACAGGCAGGCGACGCCCGCGCCGCCGTCCGCAGCGTGAAAAGCGTCGTAGAATGCCTTCACCGTGGGAGAAGAGAATACCTCGCCCACGGCGACCGCGTCGCACATGCCGTCGCCCACATAGCCGACGAACGCAGGCTTGTGTCCGGAGCCGCCGCCCGTAACGACGCCGACCTTTCCCTTCTGCGGCGCATTCAGCCGTTTCACAACACGGGGATCGTCCGTCGCCGCGACGATTTCCTTATTGGCTTTCAGAAAGCCCTTGAGCATATCTTCGACGACCATGTCGGGAACATTGATGATTCTCTTCATTTCGAAATCGCCTCCGTATTTTCTGAGATTTGCTTTGCGCGTTCGTATTCTGAAATACGTGCGACCTTTGCCGCCGAACCGCCGCCGGAAAACTCGCTCTGCATCCAGACGTCCAAAAGCATACAGCCAAGCTGGGGGGCAATGACGCGCGCACCCATGCAAAGGATCTGCGCATCATTGCTCTTGCGCGAACGCTCGGCAGAGAAGGGGTCGTGACAGACGGCCGCCCGTATACCGGGGACCTTGTTGGCGCATATGGCCATGCCGATGCCGGTGCCGCAAATCAATATTCCGCGCTCGTGCTGACCCTCCGCAACCGCGCTTGCCACACGGAACGCAATATCCGGATACAGCACCGGCTCGTCATGAAACGTGCCGTAATCCTCGACCTGATAGCCTTGCCCAACAAGATGCGCCTTCAGCGCGTCCCGAAATGCACAGGCAGCTTCATCGCAGCCAATGGCAATAGATTTCATAGCTGTCGCCCCTTGTCACATCTCCGGTATGATGGCGACCTTGAGTGCATTGTCCTTGCCGGTGGCCGCATACTCAAAAGCAGTTTTCCAGTCGTCCAGACTGAACTTATGCGAAACCACGCCCGCCGTCGGCAGGGAGCCGTCCTGGATCCACTTGATGACGGATGGATAGGAATATGGGCTCAGATGCGCGCCCAGCAGATCCAGCTCCTTGCGGTCGGAGATGATCGACCAGTCCACCGTAACGAGATCGCCGAACACGGAGAATTCCACAAAACGGCCCATTTTTCGGATCATTTCAAGCCCTTGGCGCACGCTCGAGGGATGACCGGTCGCCTCAATGTAGATATCGCAGCCATAGCCGTCCGTCATCTCCTGAATGCGTTTGACAACGTCCTCCTTGGCGGGATTCATGACGATGTCCGCGCCGAATTCCTTCGCCTTGGCAAGCCGCGTCTCATTCATATCCAGCACGATAAAGGTCGCGGGGTTATGCTTGCGCACGGCTCCCACCATACCCAGGCCCAGTGTGCCTGCGCCCGAGAGCACTACAAAATCCTCGTTTCCTATCTGAGCGCGATCCACGCAATGCTTGGAACAGCTGAACGGCTCGATCAAGAGCGCCTGCTCAAGCGGCATCTCCTTGGGGATCTTATACTTAAGGCCCTCGTGAGGGAAGCGCATATATTCGGCCATGCCGCCGTTGACGTTGTTCTGGAATCCGTACAGATCATGCTTTTGGCACATCCAGTAGCGGCCCGATTTGCAGAAACGGCACTTGCCGCAAGGAACGATCTGCTCGGAAACTACGCGGTCGCCGACCTGAAACTCCTTCTGCTCCGGGCCGATCTCGACGACCACGCCGCAGAATTCATGCCCGGGGATCATGGGCGCTTTGATATACGGGGGATTGCCGTCACCGCCCCAGAAGGACGGCGCTCCGTGAAAGGCTTTCACATCGCCGGCGCAAACGCCACAGCCCTCGACCTTTACGATCAGATCGTCGCCTGCCGCGCGCGGCGTATCCACGGTCTCCAACCGGTAATCGCCCGGCGCATAGGCTACCAATGCTTTCATTTTCTCAGGAATGCGGTTCATACTGTTTGTTTCCTTTCATACAATATCATTCGAATAGCGCGACCGGCTCCGTGCGGGCCAAACTCAGACGCGCACACCCGCAAGACGCACAAAGTATTCCTGTATGATCTGCGACATATCGTCGTATACGGCAAACGCTTTGTCATACTGCGCCTTAGAGGCTGTATTCGGCTGATAGGTGCAGCGCCGCTTTACATGCTCTCTGGCAACGGACGACTGATCGGGGTAAATGCCCGCGCCTACGCCTGCCAGAATAACGTCGCCATATGGCGCGCCAAGCGAATTTTCAAGCACGGTGATCGGCAGATTGGTCACATCGGCAAGCGTCTGCATCCAAAAGGGGCTTGTGGCGGGCCCGCCGGTAATCATGATCTCCTGACCGTCAGCTATCCTGCATACAGAGCGCAGGATATCGATGTTTTGCCTCAGACAATAGCACGTTCCTTCAATAACCGAACGGATCATATCGCGCTTATGCGTGGTATTGGACAGCCCGAAAAACACGCCGCGTGCGTCCGGATTCCAGAAAGGACAGAGCTCGCCCATGGTATAGGGAAAATATAACAGGCCGTCCGCCGTAGGCGCAGACAGGGCCGCCTGCTCGCACATCAGGTCAAACACGTCTCTTTTCAATCCGTCCGCTACGATGCGATCCTCCTTGCAGAGAACGTCGCGCATCCATTTGAGAGATCCGCCGGTATTGCCGACGACGGCAATGTTCAGCAGCCGTTTCGGCAGTGTGTGGCCAAGGGCGATCAGCCGGGGATCGGTCTGAAAAGCACGTTTGGTACAGTCTGTAACCGCTACGATGCTTGAGGCGGTTCCCGTGGAGATACAAACGTCTCCGTCATCCAGACAGCCGATGCCGAGCGGCGCGGAGGAGCTGTCGGCCGCGCCCGCGATCACGAGCGTGTCGGGCAGCAGCCCCACCTCGCTGGCAACGGAGGGGAGGATGGTGCCGACGACCTGATCGCAATCGTACAGCGGCGGCAGCTTGTTTATATCCATGCCCAACGTCCTGCAGATATCCTTATCCCAAGAGTAGGTATGGATATTGTAGTAATGAAGACTCGGCGCCACCGACTGATCGATGGAATACTTACCCGTCAAGCGGAAATTAATGTACCCGTTGCACTGCAGAAAGCAGTCCGCTTTTTCGTACAGATCCGGGCAATTTTCCTGGAACCAGGCCATTTTCGTAATGTAATGATACGTTCGGATTCCAATGGGATTCTTATCGCGCAGGTATTCGCAAAAATCCCGGTTTTGCTGGATACATTGCTTTTTCCCGCGATTATCCGCCCAAAACATAGCGCGATGCAGCACGTTGCCGTTCTCGTCTACCGGCAAAACGACCGGTACATGGCAGCTGAAGCAGACCGCAGCTACGTTCTCCTTGTCAAAGCCACCCTCGCGTTTGCAAACGCGGATGGCCTGCAATAAGGCCGTCCAGTACTGCTCGGGCTCATGCTCTGCGGCGTCCACGACCGGCACAAAAATGTCGTACGGCTGATAGGATGAGCTGACGAGCTTATCTGCGTCAATGTCGTATGCCAGAAGCTTGAGACCGTTCGTACCGAAATCGCCGCCCAGAATAATGTTTTTCTTCATGTGTATCAAGACCTTTCGCTTATGCAACGGCGTGTCAGGCCGCCGTGATATAGAAAATGGAACGGAAGGGAGACCATACCGTTCCATTTTGACGACCGTATTATAGATTCAGAGGATACTTGCCGTACTCATGAATGGCTTCGTACATGGTTACGACGTTCCTGGGATCCACGTTGGACTGGATGTTGTGCGAGGGCGCCGCCAGATATCCGCCGCCCTGGCCCAGATCCTTGATCCGCTTGCGTACCTCCGCCCGTATTTCATCCGGCGTTCCGTTGCTGAGCACGCCCTGACTGTCGATCGCGCCGTGGAAGCAAAGCTTGTCTCCATACAGGCGGCCGATGAGCTCCGTGTCCATGCCCTTGGCATTCGGCTGGATAGGATTGAGAATATCGCAGCCGGCGTAGATGAAGCTGGGAATGAAGTCGATCACACCGCCGCAGGTATGGATCATGAGCTTGCCACGGGGATTCACCTTGTGGAATTCGTCCTTGGCAAAGCTCCATTCCTTGCGATGCAGCTCGCGGAAGTATTCGTCATACATCTTGGGCGCGATCAACGGGCCGCTCTGCGTTCCGAGATCCTCGCCGTTGAGTCGAACGTGCGTGAGATACTTGCCGATCGTCTCAAATACGCGCTTTTCGACCTCCATCTGTATCTCCATCGTTTTGTGTACGATAGCGAATACAATATCGGGATCTGTATGCAGATAGACAAGGTAATCCTCCATGCCAAGCAGGAAATGCCCCATCTCCACCAGATGGCCGCCAAATACGCAGGTCAGCGCATAATCGGTATTGTTATAAAGGTTCTTAACAGTATCGATAGCCTTATCCGGATCATACAGGTCGTCCGCAGTCGGCCAGTTGTAATTCAGCACGTCGTCCACGCTTTCACAGCCCTTGAGCGGCGCGTCCACGCTGATATACATGAAGCTGCCCGGCGCGTCCTCCACCTTCCGGCGGAGGATGCCCCATTGATCCCGAAACTCCGGCGCGTTCATATCAAAGTCGCGCGGGACGAAGCACTGCACAGGAAAATGGCAGATATCTACATTCAGCTTCTCAAGACATTCCGGCGTTGGAAACGCATGATTGCAATCATCCCACCAATAGGGCTCGTATTTCATACCCAGATGATCGCACAGCTTTTGGTAAGCGGGAGGGGAGATCGTCAAATCGCAGGGAACGCGATCCGGCTCCTTATGCTCCAGCGCAGTGGCGACACGCTCTCGTCTCGTGTATGTTTTCATCAGTCAATATCCTCCTTGCGCATGATTACAGCGCGGACGAAGTCTTTTCGCGGACGCGCTCGCCCGTATCGCTGTCGAACAGGTACAGCAGCGCTTCATCCGCTTTCACGCGTATTTTATCGCCCGTATTCAGACGAATTTCATCATTTGACACGATGGACAGGAATTCCTCGCCGACGCGCGTGCTGATGATGCACTCCTCGCCCAGATTCTCAAACACGCTTACCGTAAACTCAGCATCATACGGCGCGTTGGGGTCCGTAACAATATTCATGCTCGTGGGGCGGATACCCAGCGTATAGGCGTCGCCCTCGTGCAGGATGCTGTTGAACTTTCTGGGAGACCGGAAGCACAGCTCGCTGTCCATAAATTTGAACGCAAATCCGTCGTCGTCCTGAATCACCTCGACCTTGATGAGATTCATGGGCGGTTCGCCGATAAAGCCTGCAACGAACACGTTGACCGGATCGTTGTAGATCTCGTCGGGCGTGCCGTATTGCTGCAACACGCCGTAATCCATGATCGCGATTTTGTCGGCAAGGCTCATGGCCTCCATCTGGTCGTGCGTTACTATGATCGTGGTGCATTTGATTTCCTTGACCAGACGCTTGATCTCAGCGCGAAGCACCTGACGCATTTTGCCGTCCAGATGGGACAGAGGCTCGTCCAAAAGAAGGATCTTTGGATTGCGAACCAATGCGCGGGCGATATTGACGCGCTGCTTTTGACCGCCGCTGAGCTTGTTGACCGGTTCCATAAGCAGCGTCTCGACCTTCATCAGAGACGCGATTTTGTTGACGCGTTCCTTGATCTGCTGAGCCGGCACCTTCTTGGCCTTCAGACAGAAAGCAATGTTGTTATAGACATTGATCGGCGGGTACAGGGCGTAATCCTCAAAGGCAAGTCCGATGCCGCGATCCTTGGGATGCAGCGTGTTGATCTCGGTGCCGTCAACCAGGATTTTGCCGCCGGTGACGTCTTCAAGACCAGCAATCATGCGCAGCGTGGTGGATTTTCCGCAGCCGGAGGGACCTAGAATACCCACAAAGGTGCCGTCCTCAATGACCATGTCCAGATCCTTGACCGCGTGCACTTCGGCGAGATTCTTTTTCTTCGCCTGACCGCGCTGGTTGTATACCTTATTTAGCTTTTGAAATTCTAGTTTAGCCAACGATCTCACCTCGCTTAAGCTGGTCTTCTCCGTAGCGGACGATATAATCTGTCGTCTCCGCGTCAAAGAACAGCGCGTTCATGTAATCAAAGCCGATATAGACCGTTTGGTCCAGATCCAGCTTGGTGCTTACCGGTATGACGAACCGAATCAGCGCATCCTCTACACTGATGACAAGTTCAGTACTGTTGCCAATGGGCTCCATCGTGTACACCTTGCCCTCAACCTGATCGTCGCTCTTGCGCTCCGCGGTATAGAACATGTTGGAACTGCGCAGGCCGATGTCAACGCTCTCCTTGCCCCAGGCGTCCAGTTTTTCCTTGACAAAGGGGACGGGTATGAAGCTTTTTTCCTGCCAGGGAAGCGCGACCCGCCCGTCGTGGTAAACGCAGCGCATCAAATTGATTTCTGGCTCGCCGAACAGCTTGGCCACGAACTCGTTTTTGGGCGTATAGAACACCTCATACGGGGTGCCGATCTGCTGGATTTCGCCGAGATTGATCACGGCGATGCGGTCTGCGAGGCTCAGTGCCTCCACATAGTCGTGAGTCACATAGATCGTCGTTGCGCCCAGATCCGCCTGCATCGTCTTAAGCTCTTTACGCATGGCGTTGCGCAGCTTGGCGTCCAGATGGGCGATGGGTTCGTCGAGCAGGAACGCGTTGGGATCGCGTACAAGCGCGCGGCCGAGCGCGACACGCTGACGCTGGCCGTTGCTCATCTGCGAGGGCAGACGATCCAGCAGCTCCATTATGTTCAGCTTGGCGGCCACCTTTTTCACGGCGACGTCGATCTCCTGCGGGGACTTACGGAACTTCTTGGAACGGAACGGGGACGCGATGTTATCGTAAGCCGTCATATTGGGATACAGGGCATAGTTTTCGAACACCATCGAGATATTGCGCTCGCCGGATTCTATGAAGGCCATACTTCTGTCGCCAAACTTGATGCGGCCCTCATCCGGATCACAAATGCCCGAGATGATGTTCAGGATCGTCGTTTTTCCGGCGCCGGCCGGCCCGAAGATCACATAGAATTCGTTATCCTCGATCACCAGATTTACGTCCTTGAGCGCAACGACGTCCTTGAACTTTTTGGTAATATGCTCCAATGTAATCTGCGCCATTTTTTCACCTTAACCTTTCACCGCGCCAAAGCTCAGGCCGCGCACCAGATGCTTCTGTATGCACAGGCAGAGTATGATCTCCGGAAGGATGGCAATGACTGAAACCACGGCCATCTGACCATAATGGATGGTATCCGTCGACACATACTTCAGAGCGGAGACTGTGATGGTTTGAATGTTGAATCCGCTGAGGATGAGGCCGAAGGTAAAGCTGTTCCAGCAGAAGATGAACGCCAGAAGAGCCGCGGCGACCAGACCCGGACGAATCAGGGGCAGAAGCATTTTAGTAAACACCTCGTACCATTTATAGCCATCCAGTTCGGCTGCGCGCTCAAGCTCAATGGGAATATCTTCAAAATAACCTCGGATGACCCAGATCAACAGCGGCAGGCAGATGAGCTGGTAGACCCAGATGAGACCGAGATAGGTATCATACAGTCCGAGCTTCTGGTATACCAGATACAGGGGCAGTATGACCAGCACTTCGGGCGCAAACTTGAAGGAAAGGAACGTAAACGCTACGTTCTCTTTGCCTTTGAAGTTGTAGCGGGCAAGCGCATATGCCGCCGGCACGCCTACGATAACAGCAATGATCACCGCGCCGCAGCTGATGATAAGGTTCTGGAAGAACGCTTCCACATAGTTGCCCGTGGTAAGCACCTTCACATAGTTCTCAAGCGTTGGATGGAACGAGAACACCGTCGTGTACATTTCCACGTCGCTCTTGAAGGAAATGATGAACATCCAAATCAACGGAAAGATCGCGAATATGGCGTAGAGAACCAACAGAACGTTTCCGAGACGGTTTGTCCATTTTGAAGCGGCTGAAGTATACATGTTTTTTCCTCGTATTATATAAGAGTAGTAGTTATTAACGTTCCTCTCCAAGAACGAGCA
>CAZCAV010000003.1:71246-74673 GCA_964496795.1 uncultured Oscillospiraceae bacterium | reverse complement strand
CGTTGATGATAAACGTGCCCTGCGGCGTCATCAGCGGGAAGTCGCCCATAAAGACCTCCTGCTGCTTGACCTCTCCCGTCTCCTTGTTGATCAGACGCACCGAACCGCGCAGCGGCGCGGCATAGTTTACGTCGCGCTCCTTGCTCTCCTCCATGGAATACTTCGGCTTGTCCAGATCGATCCGGTAATCCACAAACTCCAGCACCAGCTTGCCCGAGTAGTCCATAATGGGCGAGATGTCGTCGAGCACCTCACGCAGATCTTCTCTGAGAAAACGGTAATAGGAATTTTTCTGGATCTCGATAAGGTCCGGCATGTCCAGCACTTCCCGAATTCTGGAAAAGCTTTTTCGCGTTTGTTTGCCCATTTTGACGTCATACATCATCGCGTTCACTCCTTGCCGGCACGGCTGCCCGCGCCATTCCTTTGCCCATATTCACAAAAACCGTTCTCCGGCGTCCCGCTGGACGCTTTCGGTATTTTTCCCATTTCCTGCCTTCGACATACGACAGCGCGTTCAAAAGTGCACACTTTGGGGCATATTACCACACGGTATCCATCATAAGTCAATTTTGAATGATATCATTCCTCAATCCCGCTGTCAAGAGCGAATCGACAAAAGTATTTGCTTTATTTGTTTGTATGGCTTACACTGGTCTTTAAATATACAAGGAGCATTGCAACTATGAAAACACGCGAAGAAGCACTGGCCCTCTGGCGCCAATATAATGACAGCGACGCGCTGTATAAACACGCGCTCTCCGTAGAGGCCGTTATGCGCCGCTTTGCCCGCATGTACGGCGAAAGCGAGGACGACTGGGGTCTGGTGGGCCTGCTGCATGATGTAGATTACGGCAAGTGGCCGGAGGAGCACCTGAAGATCGCGCCACGGCTGCTTGAGGAGGCCGGCTTTGACGAGAGCTTCATCCACGCCGTATGCGCGCACGGCTGGGGCCTTTGCACGGAGGTCAAGCCCGAAACCAGGCAGGAGATCGTGCTCTATACCATCGACGAGCTCACAGGGCTCATCACGGCCGCCGCCTATATGCGTCCCTCGCGCAGCGTCATGGATATGGAGCTCAAATCCGTGAAAAAGAAGTTCAAGGACAAGGCCTTTGCCGCCGGCGTGAACCGCGACGTCATACTCAGCGGCTGCGACATGCTGGGGCTCAGCCTTGACGAGGTGATCACGCTTTCCATCGAGGGCATGCGGGAGGTGCACGAGCAGATCGGCCTGTAACGCCAGGTCTCCGTCTTTTTCTCAAAAAGGGCGTATCAGACAAGCATCGACAAACATATATAAGAATAGTAAGAAGAACATACGGCAAGGTATGTTCTTTTTATTTCGGGGTCATACTTGTTGACAAATCCTGTTAGCGAGGTGGAATATATGGAAATTCATGAAACCAGGTCGTCCCGCGCGGGCTGGAGCCGCACGGAGGATGAACAGCTCTTTTCCCTGGCGGCCGCGGCGCAGAGGCAGAAGGCGCCCCTGCGCGGCGTGTTTGACGAGGTCGCCCTCTTGACGGGCCGCAAGCCCAACAGCGTGCGCAACTATTATTATATGCGCGTGCGCAGCGGCGCGGAAACCGGCTTTACGCACCGGCGCGCCTTCGCCCCCTTTACGCCGGAGGAATCGGCGATGCTGCTCGAGGAGGTGCTGCGCGCGCAGGCGCAGGGCGAGTCTGTGCGCGCCTGTACGCTCCGGCTCGCAGGCGGCAGCGACAAGGCCATGCTGCGCTATCAAAACAAGTACCGCTCGCTGCTGAAGAACGACGCGGCGCTTGTGCAGCGCGTTATGACCGATATGGAGGCGCGCGGCGTGCCCGCCGTCGATCCCTATGCCCTGCCGACGGGACGGCCCCGCGTCGGCCGGCCGCGCAAAAACGCCGCGCCCGTTCCGCACGCGGGCGAGCTGGCCATACTCGAGCGGCTCCGCAGCGTCGAGGGACTGGACGTGGACGCACTTTTACTCTCCCTTGGCACGCTGGCTCAAAGCGCCATGAACGGGGCCTCCGCCAAGCCCGCGCCTGACCAGAATCCGCTGCAAAGCGAGCTGGACGCCCTCAAGCATACGCTGTCCGTATTGCAGGCGCGCTATGCCCGCCTGCTCGGCTGCTTTTCGCAGCTCGTGCGGCTCAACGCCTCCTTCCTTTCTCAAAGCTCGCTCGTCAAGGTATCCAGCCTGTCCGGCTATGTGCGCGACCTGGAGAGCAATATGCAGCGCTGCGAACGCCTGATGGCGGAATAGCTTGCGCTGCCGTTGTGACGGCTGCCGGTTTTTCCAAAAAGAAAAAGGGCAGGGAGCGTAAGCTTGCTCCCAGCCCCATGACCGTTAAAAAAGCCCTTTGGGGTTGTTAAGGGGCCGCGGCCCCTTAAGGCTGTTCCGGCTCCGGCGGTTCATCCGCCGGAACGGATCGCCCATATATGGGCGGTCTCCCTGTGCTTTTTGCCGGCCGCACCATTCATGGCGCAGGCAAAAAGCGGTTTACCCGTCAAAAAACAGAGTTTTTTGACGGTCTGAGGGCCGGGAGCGTAAGCTTGCTCCCTGCCCCCGGACTTAGCGCTGCTTTTCTTTGCTTGTTTCTTTTCTCATGAAAAGAAACAAGGTCAGCCGCCAAGATAGGCGCGCTTGACGGCCTCGTTGTTGAGCAGCTCGTCGGCGGGCGCCGAAAGCACGATGCGGCCGGTCTCGAGCACATAACCGCGAGTCGCGACGGAAAGCGCCATGAGCGCGTTCTGCTCAACGAGCAATATGGTGGAGCCGGCCTTGTTGAGCTCCCTGATGATATCAAAAATCTGTTCGACCAGAATCGGGGCGAGTCCCATGGAGGGCTCGTCCATCATCATGAGCTTGGGCCTCGACATCAGCGCGCGGCCCATGGCCAGCATCTGCTGCTCGCCGCCGGACAGCGTGCCGGCCACCTGCCTGCGGCGCTCCTTAAGGCGCGGGAAGCGCCCGTAAACGTCGTCGAGCGAAGCGGCTATCGTCGAAGCGGCCTGCGTGAACGCGCCCATCTCCAGGTTTTCCTCCACCGTCATATGTGAGAATACGCGGCGTCCCTCGGGCACATGCGCCACGCCCATCTGCACGATCTTGTGCGGCGCGACGGACTTGATCTCCCGATCCTCGAAGGCGATGGAGCCGGTCTTGCTGTGCAGCAGGCCCGATATGGTTTTGAGGATCGTGGACTTGCCGGCGCCGTTGGCGCCGATGAGCGAAACGATCTCGCCCTCGGCGACCTCAAAGCTGACGCCCTTGATGGCGTGTATGGCGCCGTAATATACATTTAAATTATCGACCTTCAGCATAGCGTGCTCTTGGCCTCCTCTCTGCGGCCGAGATACGCCTCGATCACGACGGGATCGGCCTTGATCTGTTCGGGCGTGCCCTTGGCGATGATCTTGCCGTAGTTGAGCACCGCGA
>CAZCAV010000003.1:14747-71236 GCA_964496795.1 uncultured Oscillospiraceae bacterium | reverse complement strand
CCCTCGCAAATGCCCATGACCAGCTTCATATCGTGCTCGATGAGCATGACGGCGATCTCAAAGGTATTGCGGATCTTCCGGATGTTCTGCATAAGCTCCGCCGTCTCCGAAGGGTTCATGCCGGCGGCCGGCTCGTCAAGCAAAAGAAGCTTCGGGTCTGTCGCGAGCGCGCGAACGATCTCCAGCCGTCTTTGCGCGCCGTAGGGCAGCGAGCCGGCCTCCCAGGAGGCCATGTGCTGCATGTCGAATATCGACAGCAGCTCAAGCGCGGTCTCATGCGCCTTTCTTTCGCTCGACCAATAGCTCGGCAGGCGCAGGATGCCGGAAAAGAGCGAATACTCAAAGGCGTTGTGCAGGCCGATGCGCACGTTATCCTCCACCGTAAGCTGGGAAAACAGCCGGATGTTCTGGAAGGTGCGGGCGATGCCCATGCGGTTGAGCTGCCAGGTCTTTTTTCCGCGGATATCCACGCCGTCGAGCAGTATCACGCCGCGCGTTGGCTGATAGACGTTCGTCAGCAGATTGAACACCGTCGTTTTACCGGCGCCGTTAGGGCCGATGAGGCCCGCGATCTCCGTGCGCCCGATGACCAGATTGAAGTCGTCCACCGCGTGCAGGCCGCCGAAGTCGATGCCGAGATGATGGATGTCCAGTATAGGCATGGCCCCTATGTCGCGCTCGGGTATGATCGCATTGCTGGGCAGCGGTACCATTTTATCCATTACTTGTCACCCGCCTTTTCCTTCGTTTTTCTGCGTCTGAACAGCTCGCCGTTGAGCGCCTTTTCCAGAAGCCCCGTCAGCGAAAAATCGTAACGCCCGAACAGGCCCGAGGGCTTGAAGATCATCACGACGATCAGCAGCAGAGAGTACACGATCAGGCGGTAATCCGAGAAGGCTCTCAGCAGCTCCGGAACGGCGGTCAGCACCGTAGCCGACACCACGGAGCCCAGCATGGAGCCCATGCCGCCAAGCACGACCATGACCAGTATCTCGATCGACTTCATAAAGCCGAAGCTCGACGGATTCAGTATGCCGAGGTAGCTGGCGTAAAGCGCGCCCGCCACGCCCGCGAAGGCCGCCGAGGCCGCAAAGCCGAGCGTCTTATAATAGGTAAGATTGATCCCCACCGAATCCGCCGCGATCTCATTCTCGCGCACGGAAAGTATCGCCCTGCCATGGCGTGATTTCATCATGGTGTGGATCAAAAAGCACACGATGCCCACGCAGAGGAAGGTGTTGAAGAACGTCGTGGCCTTGGGAATGCTCTTGAGGCTCGCGGCGCCGTAGGTCAGCTTAAAGCCAAGCACGCTGTCGATATTGAGCAGCACCACGCGAATGATCTCGCCGAATCCCAGCGTAATGATCGCCAGATAATCGCCCTTGAGCCTGAGCGCCGGCATGCCGATGAGCACGCCGAATATACCCGACACCACGCCGCCAAGAACGATGCCTATGGGAAAAGCGACGGCGATCGGCAAGGCCGTGCGGGTCAGGAATATGGCCGATGCGTAGGCTCCCACCGCCATAAAGCCCGCGTGCCCGAGCGGAAGCTGACCAAGATAGCCCGTGGCAATGTTCAGGGACACGGTTAAAATAATGTTGATGCCTATGAGCATGATGACCTTGGAATGATAGGTCGATATCGTGCCGTTTTTTATCAGCGCGCTGCCCAGCACCAGGAAGGCCGCAAACAGAGCGAGATTGATCAGATAGCGAGCCGGCATGGGGATATGCAGCTTTTTCTTTTCCATGCGTCCCACCTCAGACCTTCTCCTGCATCGAGCGGCCAAGTATGCCCGTGGGCTTGATCAAAAGCACGACGATCAGTATGGCGAACACCACGCCGTCCTTCCAGACCGACAGGCCCGCTGCCGATACGAGCGCCTCGGCAAGACCGATGGCAAAGCCGCCGATCATGGCGCCCGGGATCGAGCCGATGCCGCCGAGCACCGCGGCCACAAAGGCCTTGAGGCCCAGCATGGAGCCCATCGTCGGCGTGGCCTGCGGATAGGCCGAGCAATACAGCACCGAGGCGATGCCGGCCAGCGCGGAGCCGACCGCAAAGGTAAAGGTAATGGTACGGTTCAGGTTGATGCCCATGAGCTGCGCCGCGCCCGTATCCTCGGACACGGCGCGCATGGCCTTGCCCATTTTGGTTTTCTGTACGAGCAGCGTCAAAAGGATCATGGAAACCGCCGTGACCACCAGCGTGACGAGCGCCGTGCCGGACATCTCCACGGAGCCCAGCTTCAGAGGCTTCAGCGTAAAAAAGCTCGGGATAACCTGCGCGTTGGCTCCAAAGATCATCTGCGCAACATTCTCGAGCAAAAAGGATATGCCGATGGCGGTGATCAAAAGTGAGATCCGCGGCGAGCTTCGAAGCGGCTTGTAGGCCACCTTCTCAATGGTAACGCCAAGCAGCACGCAGCCGAATATCGCAGCGAGTATCGCCAGCACGGGATTCAGCGCAAGCCGCGCCATCATCAGCCAGCTAAGGTACGCGCCGATCATGATGATGTCGCCGTGCGCAAAGTTTAACAGCATGATGATGCCGTACACCATGCTGTAACCAAGCGCCACCAGCGCATAAATCGAGCCGGCCTGCAGGCCGTTGATAACCTGCCGCAGTATCGTTGAAAACACAGACATTCGTATTCCCCCGCAAATCGCCGAAACTGTGCGGACGTCCTTCGTCCGCACAGTCCGGCTGCTTCCTGAAGCCAGTAGCTGGATAACCAGCGTCTGGCTCCTGCCTTAGTACATCTCCTTAAAGGTTTCCACGCCGCCGGTGACGACCATGATCACGGCGTCCTTGATGGGATTGTTGTTCTCATCGAAGGTATAGCCGCCCGCGCTGGTGATGCCCACCACGGAGGGACCCTCGGACTTGATGGCGTCGATGACGGCCTGCTTGTACTCGTCGGAGGCCGGCTCAGCGCCGCTCTCCTCAGCCTTGGCCAGCGCCGCGCAGAGCACCATGGCCGCATCGTAGGCGGTGGCGGCGAACATGTTCAGCGTGTCCGCGCCATAGGCGGCCGTGTAGGCTTCTTCAAACGCGATGACCGCTTCGGAGGAGCCGGGCGCGTAAGCGGAGCAGAAGTAGGTGCCCTCGAGCTCCTCGGCGGTCGCGTAAGCGGATACGCCGGCCCAGCCGTCGCCGCCCATGAAGGTCGCGGTGAGGCCGATGGCGCGCGCCTGCTTGACGATCATGCCGTCGTCCTGATAGTAGTTCGGGCAGAACACACAGTCTGGCGCTTTGGCCATGATGTTGGTGAGCTGAGCGTTGAAGTCCACGTCGCCGGTGGCATAGCCTTCCTCGGCTACGACCTCGATGCCGACCTCGGCGCACTTGGCCTTAAAGGCGTCCGCCAGGCCGACCGCGTAATCGTTGCCGGTCTCTACGAATATCGCCGCGGTCTTGAAGCCGAGCTTCTCCGCCGCATAGGCCGCCATCTTCTCGCCCTGGAACGGATCGATGAAGCAGGTGCGGAATACGTTCGAATATACCGTGCCGTCCGTCTCGTTGACGGTGACCGCAGCCGCCGTGGCGGAGGCGGTGATCATGGGCATGTTGATGGGATAGGCTTCGCCGACGACCGCGATGGTGTTGCCGGTGAGCACGTCGCCGATGAGCGCCGTGATGCCTTCGTCCACCGCACGGGTGAAGGCCGTGATGGCTTCGGTCGAATCGCCCTTCTGGTCATATACGACGGTCTCGATCTGCTTGCCGTTGATGCCGCCCGCGGCGTTGAGCTGGTCAATGTAGAGCTGTGCGCCGTTGCGAACGGCGAGACCGTATACGGCGTAGTCGCCGGTATGCGGGCCGATGATGCCGACCTTGATGGTATCGGCGGCGGCCGGCGCATCTGCGGCAGAATCCCCTGCGGCGGGCTGCTTGGCACAGGCAAAGCAGGTCATAGCCATCATGGCTACCAGTACGATACAAAACAGTTTTTTCATTTTCTATTTCCTCCCTTTATTGTCACTGTTTTCTCGGAGGAGTATTCCCCCGATATAGTAAACGGCGGTTCCGCTTACCGGAACCGCCGTCATTTTCTCGCTCTGCGATCAATGAATCCGTTCCGTAAGCGGCTTGCTAAGGCGAAGTACGAGTACGCTAAGCAGAAGACCGGATACAAGCAAAACGCCCAGCGAAAGGCTGAGCGCGCGAATAATCAGGATGGAAGCGGCCGCCGCGGACGCTAAGGCAAACATAGCCATGGCTTTCGACATGGTCTGGGTCTGACCGGCGGCTGTACTGAACATCATGGGCGGCTCCTTTCCTCGAAAAATATATGATAATGGTGGTACTTTAGCATCCTGCGCGCCGCTTGTCAAGCAAAAAATATATATTTTCCGGTTTTTTTTGTAAACGGCGCATGTTCCTGTTAAAATGGAGAAAGAAATATAGGGAGGTGTTGAAAATCTATGGCACAATTCCCCGTTTCCGTTCACAGTGAGGTCGGCCCGCTCAAGCAGGTGCTTCTGCACCGGCCCGGCTCCGAGCTGGAAAATCTGATGCCGCAGTATCTCGGGCGGCAGCTCTTCGAGGACATTCCCTATCTGGTTCATGCGCGCGAGGAGCATGACCAATTCGCAGAAACCCTCCGCAAAAGCGGCGTTGAGGTGCTTTATCTTCTCGATCTTGTATCCGAAGCCGTCGAAGCCGGCGGCGTCAAAAAGAAAATGGCCGATCAGTTCGTGGCCGAGGCCGGCCTCACCGTGCGCGGCGCGGAGGAGGAAGTGCGCGAGTATCTCATGTCTCTGCCTGTGCGGCAGATGCTCGGCGCTATGGTCAGCGGCGTCAGAAAATCTCAGCTCCCTCCCAAACGGCGCGCGCATCTTGTGGACTATATCGACGACGCGTATCCCTTTCTGGTGGATCCCATGCCCAACATGTACTTCACGCGCGACGCGTTCTTCATGATCGGCAGCGGCGTATGTATTTCGCGCATGGCCAACGAGGTGCGCCAGCGCGAGACCCTGTTCGGCGAATATCTCTTCAACTATCATCCCGTTTACAAGAACGTTCCCAAGCGGCATCTTCGCACCGACCCGTTCCCCATCGAGGGCGGCGACGTGCTCGTGCTCTCGCCCGAGGTCGTGGCCGTCGGCATGTCGCAGCGCACCGACCCGCACGCGGTGGAAACGCTTGCCGGCACGCTGCTTTCGGAGGAGACCGGCATTCAGCGCGTGATCGCCATCGACATTCCCAAGGTGCGCGCCTATATGCACCTGGATACGATCATGACCATGGTGGATCGCGACAAGTTCACGATCCATCCCTCCATACTGCCGGGTGTGCGCAGCTTTTCGCTGACCCGCCGCGGCAAGAAGCTCGCCATCACGCCCGAGAACAAGAAGCTGCGTTATGTGCTGTCCGACGCGCTGGGGCTCGATAAGGAGGTCGTCATGATCGGCTGCGGCGGCGCGAGCGTCATTGACGCGGCGCGCGAGCAGTGGAACGACGGCACGAACACGCTCGCCGTAGCGCCCGGCGAGGTCATCGCCTTCTCGCGCAACTATGTCACCAACGGGATCCTGCGCGACCACGGCGTGACCGTGCATGAGATCCCCTCCGCCGAGCTCAGCCGCGGACGCGGCGGCCCGCGGTGCATGAGCATGCCCTTTGTGCGGGAATAACGAACAAAGCATCAACATTTTTATAGGAGAACGCATATGAATCTGTACGGAAAAAGCTTTTTGACGCTGCTGGACTTTACGCCGGAGGAGATCCGCTATCTGCTTGACCTGTCGCATCAGGTCAAGGCCGAAAAGGAACGACGCGAATTTCCAATGCGCCTGAAAAACCGCAACATCGTTCTGCTCTTTGACAAGACCAGCACGCGCACCCGCTGCGCCTTTGAGGTCGCGGCGCTCGACGAGGGCGCGCACGTCACCTTCCTTTCCAACAGCCAGATGGGCAAAAAGGAATCCCTTGAGGACACCGCGCGCGTGCTTGGCCGCTTCTATGACGGCATCGAATACCGCGGCTTTTCGCAGGCGCTCGTGCAGGATCTTGCGCGCTTTTCGGGCGTACCGGTATGGAACGGCCTGACCGACCTCTACCATCCCACGCAGGTGCTGGCCGACCTGATGACCATTGAGGAGCATGTGAAAAAGCCGCTCTCCGAGGTGAAGCTCTGCTATGTGGGCGACGCGCGCAACAACATGGGCAACTCCCTGATGATCGGCGCCGCCAAGATGGGCATGCGCTTTACCGCCATCGCGCCGAAACCGCTTTGGCCGAACGAGGCGCTTACCGCCGATATGCAGCGGCTCGCCCAAAAGACCTTAGGCACGATAGAATTCTCCGAATCGCTGGACGCGCTTTCGGGCGCGGACGCCATCTATACCGACGTTTGGGTCTCCATGGGCGAGGAGGCGCACTTTGCCGAGCGCATACAGCTTCTCGAGCCCTATCGCGTCACCATGGAGGCGCTTGAGAAAACCGGCAATCCGGATGTGATCTTCCTGCACTGCCTGCCCTCCTTCCACGATCTCAACACCAGCGTGGGCAAGCAGATCTTCGAGGAATACGGTCTGAAGGAGATGGAGGTCAGCGACGAGGTGTTCCGCTCAAGGCACAGCGTCGTGTTCGACGAGGCTGAAAATCGCATGCACACCATTAAGGCCGTCATGGTGGCCACGCTCGGCGATCCCGCATGAGCGGCTATATCGACGAGGCGCTCTGGCCGCGAAAGCCGCTTTGCGATCTCTTCGGACAAACCGATTATCCCTTCTATGCGCTGACCTGCCGCGTGGAAGCGGGCGCGCTCCGCGCCCGCGCCGCGGCGGAGGGCCTGTCGTTCTATATGTGCATGATCTATGCGGTCATGTCCGCGCTCAACGCCGGCGACCCCTGGCTGTACAAGCTGCGTCCGGACGGCGTGTACCGCCATGATTTTCTCTCGCCCTCGTTTACCGACGCGGCGGAAAACGAGCTGTTCAAGATCGTGAGCCTCGACTGGGATCCCAAGGAATCCATGGCGGAATTTGCGCGGCGCGCCGCCAAAGCCGCCGCTGAGCAGTCCTTTTTGATCCCTTCGCCCGAGAGCGAGGCGCGCGACGATCTGGCGTATCTGAGCTGCCTGCCGTGGCTGGATTTTACCGCGCTCACCAACGAGCGCAGCTTCAATAAAAACGATTCCGTGCCCCGCATCAGCTGGGGCCGCATGACCGGCGGCAGCCTGCCGCTGAGCGTGGACGTCAATCACCGTTTGATCGACGGCAGGCACATTGCGGAATTCTTTTCGACGCTGAATTCATTTACAAGCCGCTGAACACAGGCTATAATAAATCCAATCGTTTTTGAGGGGGTTATGACAATGGATCGCTTCCGTAACGACGTGGGCGTGGGCGTACCGCGCGTACTGCTGCCAAAGAAGGGCGCCGACTTTTCCAAGTGGGCGGTCGTCGCCTGCGACCAGTACACCTCGGAGCCGGAATACTGGGCCAGAGCGGATGAGATCGTGGGCGAGAGCCCCTCCACGCTGCGGCTGATCCTGCCGGAGGCCTTTCTCGGCAAGCCTGACGAGGCCGAGCGCATCGAAGCCATCAACGCCGCCATGCGCGATTATCTGGAGCAGGGCGTGCTGAAAGAACAGGCGCCGGGCTTTGTGCTGGTCACGCGGAGCGCAGCCGGAAAAACCCGCACGGGCTTGGTTCTGGCGCTGGATCTTGAGCAATATGATTACAGCAAGGGCGCGACCACGCTGATTCGCGCTACCGAGGGCACGATCGTATCCCGCATTCCGCCAAGACTCCGCATCCGTGCGGGCGCGCCGCTCGAGCTGCCGCATATTCTGGTGCTCATCGACGACCCGAACCGCAGCGTCATCGAACCCCTGGCCGCCAAAAAAGCCAGGTTGGAGCTATTGTATGATACGGAGCTGATGCTCGGCGGCGGCCATATCACGGGGCATCTTGTATCGCGCGAAGCGGATATCGACGGCGTGCTCTCCTCGCTGACCGCGCTCACCGATCCCCGCAGCTTTTCCAAAAAGTACGGCGAAGGACACGCGCCCCTGCTCTTTGCCATGGGCGACGGCAACCACAGCTTTGCCACCGCCAAGGCCAACTGGGAGCAGATCAAGGCCGGCCTTCCCGAAAGCGAGCGCGCGGAGCATCCGGCGCGCTACGCGCTCGTAGAGGTGGAAAACGTGCATGACGAGGGCATCGCCTTCGAGCCTATCCACCGCGTGCTGTTCGGCATCTCCGGCAGCCAGGCCGTCCAGAAGCTTTTGGACATTCTCAAGCGTCAAAACGGCGACGCCATGGCGTCCACCGGCAGTCTGCCCGCGCCGGCCGGCGGCGAGACGCATGTGCTGCCCTTTATCACGGGAGGCATGCTTGGCGCTTTCACCGTGGCCAATCCCTCCTCGCAGCTTGCCGTAGGCACGCTTCAAAACGCCATCGACGCGCTGCTGAAGGAAACGGAGGGCACAGAGGTCGATTATATCCACGGCGCGGACGTCGTAAGAAAGATCGCGGAAAAGGAGAACGCCGTCGGCTTTCTGCTGCCCGCCATGGAGAAGAGCGAGCTCTTCCCCACCGTGGTCTACGACGGCGCTCTGCCGCGCAAGACCTTCTCTATGGGCGAAGCCAGCGAGAAGCGCTATTACATGGAGTGCCGCCGTCTTTCCCGCTGAGCCACGGAGCGTAAATACAATACAGAGTCCGGCGGATTCCCGTGCAGATCGCGCCGCGGCGCAGGAGTAACTATGGCCATCAAAGTAGTCAAATTCGGCGGCAGCTCGCTGGCGTCGGCCGAAAGCTTTCGGCAGGTAAAGAGCATCGTGCTCTTAGACAGCTCGCGCAAATATGTGGTGCCGAGCGCACCCGGCAAACGCTTTCCTGGGGACGAGAAGATCACCGACCTGCTGTATCTGTGCCACGCGCAGTTTTCACAGGGGCTTGAGTTCGAAGCCAGCTTCCGCATGATCGAGGAGCGCTACCTTGGCATCGAGCGGGAGCTTGGGCTTGACACGGACGTCCAATCGGAGCTCTCCGCCATCCGGCGCAATATCGAAAACGGCGCCAGCGAGGATTATGTCGCCAGCCGCGGCGAGTATCTCAACGGCCTGCTCCTGTCCGCCTATCTGGGCTTCACCTTTCTCGACGCCGCCGAGCTCATTTGCTTTCACAGCGACGGCACCTATGACGACGAGACCACGCAGCAATGGACGCAGCGCCTCGACCAACAGAAGAACGTGGTCGTTCCCGGCTTCTACGGACGCAAGCGCGACGGCAGCATCAAAACCTTCTCGCGCGGCGGCAGCGACATTACGGGCGCCATCGTGGCCCGCGCCGTTCAGGCGGACGTCTATGAAAACTGGACGGACGTGAGCGGCTTTCTCATGGCCGATCCGCGTATTGTGGATAACCCCAAGGCCATCGAGGTGGTCACCTATTCGGAGCTAAGGGAGCTGGCCTATATGGGCGCGACCGTGCTGCATGAGGATTCCATATTTCCCGTGCGCCGCGCGCATATCCCCATCAACGTGCGCAACACCAACCGGCCCGGGGACGAGGGTACGATGGTCATTCCCGACAGCTATTTGCGGTACTATCACCGCGAGGGGCTTTTAACGGGCATCGCCGGCCACGCGGGCTTTACGGTCATTACGGTCTATAAGGACAACATGCACAACGAGGTCGGCTTTGGCTACCGTATGCTGCGGGTGCTCGACCGCTACAACATCTCCTTTGAACATGTGCCCAGCGGCATCGATACCATGTCGCTCGTGATTCAGGACGGCAAGCTGAAGGAGCATCTTGAGGCCGTGCTGCGCGAGATCCAGCGCGACTGCGAGCCGCAGTCCATCGAGCTGCATTCCAATATGGCCCTCATCGCCACGGTCGGCAAGGGCATGGTGCGTTCGCAGGGCGTGGCCGCCAGGCTCTTTAACGCGCTCTATGAGGCGGGCGTCAACGTGCGCATGATCGATCAGGGAAGCTCGGAAATGAACATTATCGTCGGCGTTGAAAGCGAGGATCTCAACAAGGCTGTCAAAGCCATTTATCATGCCTTTGCCTGAACCGAACGAGGAAAGGATGCGCAGAAATGAAACGGCGGGCTCGCTCAGGAACACATGGCTTTACGCTTGTGGAATTGATCGTGGTGCTGGTGATTCTCGCCATACTGGCCGCCATACTGATCCCCGCCATGGTGGGCTGGATCGCCGACGCGCAGGCCAAGACCTGCTTTAGCAATCGGGCGCAGATCGAACGCTTTTATCTTTACGAAAAAACGCTCTACTATAACGCGGCGGGCGACGAGGCCGTTACGCTTGAAAAGGTGCTCGCCGGCGACTATGCGGAGAGCCGCGACGATGTGCTTGGGCTCCGCTGTCCGGCGGGCGGCGTCTATTCCGTGGACGGCGAGCACGTCGTATGCAGCATCGCGTCGCATAACAGCGGCGAGTCGGCGTCCTATACCGACGACAGCTTTTTTCCGGCGGCAAACGACGCCATCGCATCCGCGGTAAGCAGCAGCTCATGGAATTCCGGCAGTAACGCCTATTCAAACGTCGAGAGCGTCAACCGCGATCTCATTCTCAATGCGATCAGCGAGGGCATGCGGACCTATCTGGCCGGCAAGAGCTGGTCTGTGCAGCGCAGCGGCAGCGGATACAATCTGTATGTTTACAGCGGCGACGTGGCCGCGCTCAGCGCTGGCGCCGCGATAACGGTTCGCAAGTATTCCTCCTTGTCGCCCGACGCCTATACGGAGGGAACGGGCTATGTCGGCACCAACAGCGCGGGCGCGCTCCTCGTCCCGACCGCCATTTACTAGCGATCGCGCCTCCATTGTACGAAACAGCGCCCGCGGCATGTCTGCCGCGGGCGCCTGCCGTTCGCTCTTCAGCGTTTATCCCTCCGGATAGATGATCGCGTGGATCCTGGCGGCCGCGTCGTCGATATCGAAGTAGAGGCCGGAAGCCGTCTCGCCCTTATCCGCGTTTCCGCTGCGCGACGTACCCTCGAAGGGAACACGCACGTTCACAAACTCGATCTTGTCCGCCTTGAGGATGCGCGAGCCAAGCTTGATCATCGTCGAAAGATCCATATCCGTTTTGACATACTGGAAGCCAAACTTGATAAGCGCCGCGATCGTATCCAGCGTCTTTTCCGTCTTGACCTTCTCATAGATCAGCTGCATCAGCACCTGCTGGCGGTTGACGCGCACGATATCGCTGCCCGCCTGGCCGTCCGCCGAGGGCGAGGTACGGTTGCGCGCATACCAGAGCGCCTGAACGCCAATGAGATGCTGCACCTTCGTGCCCTCATAGCCCTCCTCAAGCACAGGCAGGCCCTGCTGCTGGAGCAGCGCCGCGCGGTTGGTCTTTCCGTCCTCCTGACCAAGACCCGCCGTGCGCCAGTTGATCAGGTAAGCCTCCTCGCTCGTCACCGCCACGTCCAACCCGCCCAGCTCGTCGATCAGCATGGAAAAGCCCTCGTAGCCCACGGTCACATAATCCTCAATCCCCAGCTCAAAGTTCAGATTCAGCGTGTCGATCAGCTCCTGCGCACCGCCGTTTTTGAAAGCGGCGTTGAGCTTGCCCATGAACTGCTGGTTTTGTCCGATGCGCCAGACGCAGGAATCACGCATAAAGGAGATCAGCGTGATGGTATCGCTATTCGTATTATAGGATACCACCATCATGCTGTCCGACAGGCCCTCTACCTCGGCCTCCTCGGCCGTGCGCGAATCTGCGCCCACAAACAGAATGTTGTAGATGCCCTCCGGCAGCGCGTCTGCCTCGGGGGTTGCCGTCGCTTCCGCCGTTTCCGGCGCCGCGGTCGCTTCCACCGTCTGCACATCCGGTTCTTCCTCGGCCGTCTGCACCGCAGCCTGCGCGGTTTCCTCCGGCAGCGCCGCTTCGGTTTTTTCCGGCTGTAATACAACATATAGCGCCAACGCTCCGCAGCAGACGATCAGTATGGCGATAATGATCAATGCAATTTTTGCGCCCTTGCCCATTCTCTTTCACCTTCTCCAATGAATCCAGATTACGGTTTATCATATCACAATTCGACAGAGGGCCGCAATGCGTGAATCATGGCCGGAAAGTAAACTCTTTCCGGCCATGATCGTCACTTTTCGTTTTCGTCTGCGCGTCGCTTGGCGGCGGCGATGTCGTCGGGCGTCTTGGGGCGCTTGACGAGCAGGTTCGTCGTGTTTTGCCTGTCGCTTTCCATGATCCTCACCTCCCGATATCATTCTGCCCTTTTGCGTAAAATCGAATCCCCCCCGGGAGCTTACGCGTCAAAAGCATTGATGGTATACTGTCTCACGCAATCGTCGCCGCTTCAGCGGCAGACGCACGCGCCAGAAGGAGATCGGGCAAAGCGGTATGGAAACCAGCATGAGAACCGGAAACGGTCACAGACGAAAAACAGCGGCGATCATCGTGCTGGCCGTCGCCGTGGCCGCGCTGGCATTCCTCTGCCTGTTCGTCGGCTCCTCACGCATGTCTTTGTCCGACGGCTTTGCCGCGCTGGCCGGAAACGGGCCGGCAGCCAACGTCAGGATCATCTGGAACATCCGCATCCCGCGGGTGCTGGCGGCCATCATAGCCGGCGCCGGCTTATCCGTCTCAGGGCTTGTCATGCAGACGACGCTGAACAACCCCATGGCCTCGCCCTCCACGCTGGGCGTTTCCAATGCGGCGGTGTTTGGAGCGAATCTGTCCATCATCGCCTTTGCCGGCGGTTTTCTCAGCACGGGCAACAACCCGCAGGATTTTGCCGTCGGCGCGAACCCCTACGCCACCTCGCTCGTTGCGTTCCTGTTTTCCGTGCTGTCCATTCTGCTGATACTGGGGCTTTGCAGGCTTCGTTCCTTTTCGCCCGGCGTGGTCGTGCTGGCGGGCATCGCCATGGGCTCGGTCTGGACGGCGGGGACGACCATACTGCAGTTTTATGCCACGGACGTAGGCCTCTCAGCGGCGGTGATCTGGAGCTTCGGAGATCTGGGGCGGGCGACCTATCGAACCGACCTGATCATGCTGGCGGCCGTCGTACTCGGCAGCGCGTTCTTTCTGCTCGCGTCGTGGCGGTATAACGCGCTCCTTTCCGGCGACGCCGCCGCCAGAACTATGGGCGTCCATGTGGACAGGCTGCGTTTCGTTTCGCTGCTTCTAGGCTCGATGATCACGGCGGTCTGCGTTTCTTTTCTCGGGACGATCGGCTTTATCGGCGTCATTTGTCCGCATGTAACAAAAAAGCTCCTCGGGCAGGATCATCGCTTTGCAACACCCGCAAGCATGCTGAGCGGAAGCCTGCTTTTGCTGCTTGCGGACACGCTTTCCAGGAGCATGGGCGGCGGCTCCGCGCTTCCCGTCGGCGCAATCACGACGCTGCTTGGCGCGCCGTTCTTCGTGGCGATCATCCTTTCCGGAAGAGGTGAGCGCGAATGCTGAAGATAGACGGCCTGAGCTTCCGGTACGGGCGGCGCTCCGTCCCCGTCCTGCGGGGCCTGAGCATGGAATTGAGGGACGGCGAGATCGGCATACTCCTTGGCAGGAACGGTTCCGGCAAGACCACGCTGCTGAAAAACATTCTGGGGATCTGCGCGCCTCAGAGCGGTTCGATATGCTTCGACAGCGCAGACCTGCTCAAAATGACCCGCCGCGAGCGCGCGGGCATTGCGGCCTACGTCCCGCAGGATATCCGTTTTGGCGCGCTCAGCGTGTTCGACTCCGTGCTGATGGGCCGCGTGTCCCGCTTTGGGCTGAAGGCCGGAAAAGCCGATTACGAGGTCGTAGAGCAGGTGCTTGCGGACATGAAGCTGACGGCGTACGCCGATCGTGATATCGAGCGGCTCTCCGGCGGCGAGCGGCAGAAGGTGGCCATCGCCCGCGCGCTCGCACAGGAGCCAAAGCTGCTGGTGTTTGACGAGCCCACGGGAAATCTGGATATCGCCAACGAGCAGCTGATTATTGAGGAAGCCAAAAAGCTCGCCCGGGAGCGGCGCATCAGCATACTCAGCTCGCTGCACGATCTGAATCAGGCCATGAGCTTTGGAGACCGCTTCTTCTTTCTCAAGGACGGCGTCGTTCGGTACGCCGGCGGGCGGGAGCAGTTCACCGAAGGGGTGATCCAGGATGTTTTTGACATTTCCGTGAGGATCGTCCGTCACGGCGATGAAACCATCATTTTAGGAGGAAAGACAAATGATTATTCGTAAATGGACCGCGCTGCTTCTTGCGGCCATGCTGGCGCTGACGCTTTTCGCCTGCGCAGCCCCCGAACCGGCTCCGGCGGAGGCTTCCCCCGCATCGGACGCCGCCGAAGCTCCGGCAGGACCGGCGCAGGAGCCTGACCCGACGGCAACGCCGGAGCCTGCAGAAACCGTCGTCACCGACATGATCGGCCGCGAGGTGACCGTGACGCCCGGCAGCTATCGGCGCGTGGTCTGCATCGGTGCGGGCGCGCTGAGGATGTACTGCTATATCGGCGATACGGCGCTGCTGTGCGGCGTGGAGGATATCGACAACGCAACGCTTGCGGAGCGTCCCCAGATGTTCGACGGTGTGGCGCGGCCGTATGCCATCGCCTACGGCGATGTGTTTGCCACGCTGCCCTCCTGCGGCGTCGGCGGGCCTATGGCGCAGACGGCCGAGGCCGAGAAGATATTGGCCTGCGATCCGGATATCGTGATCTCAGAATATGAGGACGTTGAAAAGGAGGACGCTTTGCAGGCGCAGCTCGGCGTACCCGTGATCACGCTCAAGGCGGGAGCCGGCGGCGTGTTTGACGAGGCCTTTAAGCAAACGATGCGGCTGCTCGGCGTCCTATTTGCAAACGGGGAAAAGGCGGAAGCGCTCGTTTCCTTTGTCGAGGAAGAACGCGCGGAGATCAGCGGCCGCGCCGCCTCCATCGCGGAGGAGGATAAGCCCGGCGTCTATATCTGCGGACTTGGCAACTGGGGCACGACCAATCACCTGATGACGGCGCAGGACTATGTCTCCTTCACCGTCGCCAACGTCAGGAACGTTGTCTCCGGTCTGGAGGCGCCCGGCATACAGACCATTGAGGAGGAGAAGTTCGTCGCTCTCGGCGAGAGCATGGATATCCTCATCATCGACGCGGCGGCGGTCAAGAACATCAAGCCGCTCTACGCCGAGGATAACACGATGTTTGACTGCTGCAAGGCCTGGCAGAGCGGCGAGGTATATCTCCAGATGGCCTACAACGCCTACTACACAAACTATGAAACGGCGCTGATCAACACCTGGTTCATTGCCAAGACGGTCTACCCCGACGCATTTGCCGATATCGACATTACGGAAAAGGCCAACGAGATCACAAAGGCATTCCTGGGGCGGGAGCTTGCCGAGCAGATGTTTGCCTTCCCCAACAGCTTCGGCGGCTATCAGAAGATCGACACGGCGACCTTCTTTAGCTGACGGCGCGCAAAAAGCGGCTTGTATGACAGGAGTGTATCATGAAACAAAACGACGTCGTCGCTTTCTTTGACCGGCTCGCGCCGTCATGGGACGCGGATATGGTGCGCAGCGACCGCATCATCGGCGAGATCCTCGATGCGGCGGGTATTTCTGAGGGCGTGACCGTACTGGACGTGGGCTGCGGCACCGGCGTGCTGATCCCGGATTATCTCAGCCGAAATGTCAGAAGCGTGACCGGCGTGGATATTTCCCCCGCAATGCTTGGGATCGCACGAAGGAAATTCACCGATCCGAGAGTCTCGTTCGTATGCGCCGACGCGGCCGAGATCGTGCTGCCAACGGTCTTTGACTGCTGTGTCGTCTACAATGCGTTCCCACATTTTCCGGACCCCGCAAAGCTTGTCCTTCATCTGGCGGAGCTTTTGGCCCCGAGCGGAAGGCTGACGATCGCGCACGGCATGAGCCGCGCGGCCATTGACGCGCACCATTCCGGAGCCGCCAACGGGGTCTCCTTCGGATTGATGGACGCGCATAGGCTGGCCGGCATATTGGACGGCCCGTTTCGCGTGGACGTCATCGTATCGGACGACGAAAAGTATATCGTATCCGGCGTGAAGACGGCTTTAGCGTGATACGGCCGTCCGGTAGGCAGGGGCCGTTCCGGCCGGCGGGCGGGATCGGCTCCCAATATATTTTTGCTTATATAATGTACATAAAAAGGATTCCAAAGCGGGAGGCGACCATGCCACACTACATTACGGAAAACTGTATCGGCTGCACGCTGTGCGCCAGGAACTGTCCGGTGGGGGCGATCACGGGCGAGGTCAAGCAGCGGCATGTGGTCAACGCCGCGCGCTGCGTGGACTGCGGCGTGTGCGGCAACTTCTGCAACAAGGGCGCGATCCTCGACGAAAGCGGGAAGCCCTGCGTAAAGCGGCCCAAGGCGGAATGGGAAAAGCCCGTCGTGGACAGGAGCCTTTGCTCGGCCTGCGGCATGTGCGTCGAGACCTGCGGCAAGGACGCGCTCGCCATTTCGCTGCCGGCCTATCGCGGCGATATTCATGTGTTTGCCGAGCTTGTCGACAAAAAGGCCTGCGTTGCCTGCGCGCTGTGCGAAAGCGTCTGCCCGCTGCACGCGATCCGTATGGAAAAGGAGGAAGCGCAATGATCCTGCCCGTCTATAAAAAAATCAACCTTACCACGGGGGAGATCACCGATTATCCCATCAGCGGGGAGCTGTTCCAAAACTACATCGGCGGTAAGATCCTGGGCGGAAAGCTGCTCACCGACCTGCTGCCGAAAGGCACCGACCCGCTCGCGCCGGACGCGGTGCTGATCGTCAACACGGGGCCGGTCAACGGCACCGGCGCGCCGAGCTCGAGCCGCTTCAACCTCTCGTTTAAGAACGTCATGACGGGCGGCGTCGCCTCGAGCAACTGCGGCGGGCAGTTCGGGGTCATGCTCAAGGCCGCGGGCTTCGACGGCATCATCATCGTCGGCAAAAGCGAGACGCCCTGCTACCTCGAGATCCTCGACGGAAACGTGACCATCAGGGATGCGTCCGCCTATATGGGCATGGACGCCGAACAGGTGCAGGCGGAGTTTCCAAAGCATTGGGGCAAGCTGGTCATCGCGCAGGCGGGCGAGCACATGGTGCGCTATGCGTGCGCGGTCTCCGGCGAGCGCGTGGCGGGACGCTGCGGCGCGGGCGCGCTCATGGGCAGCAAGAACCTCAAGGCTATGGTCGCCTACGGAACAAAAAAGCCGCCCGTTGCGGAGCGGGAAAAGTTTGACGCCTACGTCAAAAAATGGATCGCCTTCCTCAAAAATCACCCCATGACGGGCTACTCCGTGCCGACCTACGGCACGGCGGGACTGGTCTCCGCGGCGAACGCCTCCGGCGCGCTGCCGACGCACAATTTCCAGAAGGGCCGCTACGAGCACGCCCGCGATATCTCCGGCGAAACGCTCACCGACACGCTGCTGACACGCAATTACGGCTGCGTCAGCTGCCCGATCCGCTGCGCGCGCAAGGTGATGGTCGAGGGCAGGGAGGTCAAGGGGCCGGAGTTTGAGACCGTGGGGCTCTTCGGCAGCAACATCGACAACAACGACCTCGACTTCATCAACCGCATGAACTACTATGCGGATATCTGGGGTCTCGACACGATCTCGCTCGCGGGAACCATCTCCTTTGCCATGGAGCTGCAGGAGAAGGGCATGGCGGACTTCGGACTCACGTTTGGAACGATCGACAACATCAAGGACGTCCTGTGGATGATCGCCAACCGCGGGGGCGTGGGCGACGAGCTGGCCAACGGCAGCAAGTGGCTCGCCGAAAAATACGGCGGCAAGGAATTTGCCATCAACGCCAAGGGGCTGGAGCTGGCCTCCTACGAGCCGCGGCATTCCGTGGGCATGGGGCTCGGCTATGCGACGGCCAACCGCGGCGGCTGCCACCTGAACGGCGGATACCTTGCGCTTTTCGAGTCGGTCGGCGTGATCGAGATCGACCGCCAGACGCCTAAGGGCAAGGCGGAGCTGACCGTTATGTTCCAGAATTTGATGGAAGCGGTGTCCGCCTGCGGATTCTGCCTGTTCACCTGCTATGCGGTGATCCCATCGTTCCTGTTTGCGCTCGGGCCTGCGCATCCGATCACGAAAACCGTGGATAAGGTGCTCATCGGCGTGCGCGCGGTGCTGCGTCCGATCTGGTGGCTGATGCCCGGCCTTTTGCCGTTCAACACGATGTATCTTGCGCCGCAGTCGGCGGTGCTGGGCATGGTGACGGGGATGAAGATGACCACGGGCAAGCTCATGCAGATCGGCGAACGCGGCTACAATACGGAGCGGCTGTTCTCGCTGCGCGAGGGCCTGACCGGCGCGGACGACGCGCTGCCCGCCCGCCTCACGGACGAGCTGCAGGAGGCGGACAAGCCGGATTCCAAGGTGCCGCTCGGCAGGATGCTGCCCATGTATTATAGGGTGCGCGGCTGGGACAAAAACGGCGTACCGACAGCGAAAAAGAAAAAGCAGCTCGGGATCGAATAAGGAGTTCGGCATGGTCAAAATTTTGTACTACGGCGAGGTGCGCACGTTCACCAAGTGCACGGAGGAACAGGCCGACCTGCATACGCTCGGCGAAGCGATGGACTTTGTAAAGCAAAAATACGGCAAGGACGCGCTGAAAACCATGCGCGCAAGCATGATCACGCTGGACGGCGTGCGGGTCGAATCGCTCAGGCGTTCGCTGCCGCTGCCGGAGAACGCGGAGCTCGGCGTCTTTCCCGTGTGCTGCGGCGGCTGAACGGGGCCCGGCTTCCAACGTCTCATCGCGTCGCAATTTGAAATAGGCGTATCGCTTCGAGATCCGTAAGCACAATACGTCTTTTATCCTCTTGACAAGCGCCCGAAACCGGATTAGAATGCAAAAGTCCGATTTCGGATAAATACAAATGCGCGGCGGCATGCCACGCTGCTCAAGGAAGAGATCGACAGGATTACGCCGATTCAGTAATTGAGAATTTGGTCATCGGAGGACTGCCCGTCGGAACGGGCGAGTCGACAAGATGTCGGGTGCGCCCGGTTATTGTAAGGATAACCGGACGTTTTTTTTGCTGAAAAGGAAGATAGCAAGCGTATGGAAAAGGCAATGGATCTTATACAGGATAGAATCAAACCGCTCTATTTCAAGTGCCTGAGCGCCGCCTTTGGCAGCGCCGTCATCGGCATGATTTACAGCATCGTGGATATGGCGATGGCGGGCCAGTATCACGGGCCCGCGGGGTCTGCGGCGCTGGCGGTGGCCTCGCCCGTCTGGAATATGATTTACAGCCTTGGTCTGCTCATGGGTATTGGCGGCTCGGTGCTCTTTTCCAATCTGCGGGGACAGTCGGCAAAGAACCGGTCAAGCTCCAACGAGTACTTTACCGCGGCGGTGATCGGCGTGTCCGTTCTGGCTGTATTGGCATGGATATTGGTGGGGTTTTTCGACAGGCAGCTTTTGACCCTGTTCGGAGCCAGCGAGTCGCTGCTTCCGCTGGCGCGGAGCTATGTGAGGCCCATCAAATATGTGATCCCGCTGTTTTTGTTCAATCAGATGCTCAGCGCCTTTTTGCGCAACGACGGCGCTCCCGGGCTTGCGGCCAGGGCCGTCCTGATCGGCGGGCTGTTCAACGTGTTCGGGGACTATTTCTGCGTTTTTACGCTGGATATGGGCATTTTCGGCGCGGGGCTTGCCACCGCCATCGGTTCGGCAATCACCTTTGTGATCCTTTTGACGCACTTTTTCGGAAAAAAGAATACCCTGCGGCTCGTCCGTCCGACCGGTCTCGTCAAAAAGCTGCGGGAGATCGGCGTAACCGGTTTTTCCACATTCTTTATCGACATCGCCATGGGGATCCTGACCGTGCTGTTTAACCGGCAGGTACTTGCGCTGCTGGGCGAAAACGCGCTGGCCGTCTACGGCGTGATCATCAACGTTTCCACAACGATCCAATGCTGTGCTTACAGCATCGGGCAGGCGTCCCAGCCGATTTTTTCCGCGAACTTTGGCGCGGGGCTTGGCGGCCGCATTCGGGATACGCTGCGGTACGCGTTGGGGACGGTCGCCGTATTCACGCTGGCGCTCACCGCCGTCTGCATGCTCGTCCCGAACCTTTTTGTCTATATCTTTATGAAACCCACAGCGGCCGTTTTGGAGATGGCTCCCTCCATCATCCGTACCTACAGCCTTTCTTTTCTGCTGCTGCCGTTTAATGTGTTCTCCGCATATTATTTCCAGTCCGTCATGCAGCCGGGAACAGCCTTTGCGGTCTCGGTTTCCCGTGGCGCGCTTGTCAGCGGGCTGCTGATCTTTCTGCTGCCCGCCGTGTTCGACGTGAATATGATCTGGTTCGCCATGCCCATCACAGAGCTGGCAGTCGCGCTCTACGCGGGCGTCAAAATGAAGCGATACACCCAACTATTACCAACAGAAGGGATGCAGCCGCAATCATGATCTCTGCGTTCATACATCGCAGTCCGGTCCCAGGCGGGCGGCGCGCGGCTTAACGGCCTTGCGCTGCCGGCGACAAAAACGAACAGATACTCATCAGAGAACCGCCTATCGGAATAGGCCGGTCGAAGAAGATGTCGGGTGCGCCCGGTTATTGCAAGGATAGCCGGACGCAATTTTTATGTTTGGAGGATGAAACAAATGCCGGTTTCAAGATTGAAGAACCTGGTCAGGTATGTGGTCCCCACCATGCTGGGAAGCGTCAGCTTTTTCCTGTTTACCATCGTGGACGGGATTTTCGTAGGGCAGGGCGTGGGAACAAACGCGTTGGGCGCGGTCAATCTGATGATGCCGTTCATCATGGTGGTCAACGCCCTCTTTCAGCTTGCAACCATAGGCGGCGTAACGGTGGTTGCCATCCGCTTCGGGCGCGGGGATTGCGAGGGCGCGAATGCGGCCTTCCTGCATGCGCTGTCCGGCGCGGCGCTCATCTCCGTCGTTTTGTGCGCTGTCGGCGTCTGCCTGACGGGGCCTGTCTGCCGGCTGTTGGGCGCGACGGATACCTACCATGAGCTGGCCATGGAATACCTGTTCTGGTACTCCGTCTTTATTGTTCCATCCGGATTGTCGACTGCGTTGCAGGGCTTTTGCCGCAACGACGGCTCTCCGGTGCTGGTAAGCTTTGCCGTCGTATTCGGCGCGGTGCTCAACATTTTTGGTGACTGGCTGCTGGTGTTCCCGCTGCAAATGGGGCTAAAGGGCGCCGCCATTGCGACCGGCGTTTCGCAGACGGCGACAATGCTGATCCTGCTGTCCCATTATATTTTCAAGCGCGGACGCCTGCGCATCCGCCGCTTTCAGCCGCAGGCCGCGCTGTTTCAAAAAATCGCCATGCGGGGACTGCCGGAATGTATCGCGCAGTTTGCGACGCCCGTCACGACCCTCTGGATGAACCGGGTGCTGATCGCGCAGATCGGCGATATCGCCGTCAACGCCTATTCGATCATCTCCTATGTGGCTTCCTTTTCCGTAGCGATCTTCTTCGGCACCTCCGAGGGGCTGCAGCCGCTCATCGGCAACTGCTACGGCGCAAAGGACGGCAAGGGGCTGAAGTTCTATTTCCATGCGGGACTCGCGATCAACTTTGCCGGCAGCGCGCTTATCAATGCGCTTCTGCTGCTCTTTGGCAGACAGATCTGCCTGCTGTTCGGCGCGGACGCAGAGACGCTCGCCTATACGTTGGAAACGATGCCCGTCTATGCGCTGGGCTTTCTGGTCATGGCGTTCAATACCATGATCTCGTCCTACCTCTACTCCACCAAGCGTACAAAGCAGGCCGACGTGATCAATTTTCTGCGGAGCTTTGTCATCAACTCCGTCATCATTCTTGCGCTTCCCGCCCTGTTCGGAAGCGATCTTGTATGGTACGCCTTTGCCGTTTATGAGGCCGTCGTGCTGGTGATCGCCGCTGCCCTGCTCAAGCGCTCGGAACGAAACGGGATCCTCTATCAATAAGCGGACCGGCGCGGGCTCGTTCCGCGCAAAAACAGGGGGTATTATGCGCCTGAAAAAAGTATACGGCCTATGCAGGAGGGGCTTCACCCGCGCCGGAACCGTAAACGCAGGACAAGACCCGCGAAACGATCGACGGGTCTTGATTGGCTTGCCATATGATCATACGAGCTATGCGTTCCCGCGGGGCGCGGGTCTATTCGAATATCTTGTCGAAGCTCTCGTCCCCGTCCGGTTTACCGCTGTCGCTGCCGGCGGCGCGGGACGCGCGCTTTTTGCGCGAACGCGGCGCGGGCGCGGGTTCGTCGAAAAATGCTTCCGCTTCCTCTCCGTCCGGCATCTCCGTGATCTCTATCAGGGGCATACGGCGCTTTTTCCGAGGCCGTTTCACGCTCTCTTGCCCGGTCGGTGGCGGGGTTTCCCCCTCTTCGGGAAGGGTTTCTCCCTCTTCGGGAGACGTTTCCTCCGCTTCGTCCCGCGCGCAGGGCTCTGCGCTGCGGCCGGAGCCGATCTGCCAGAGGAACAGCGCCAGAACGCTGGCTGCGGCAAATATGCCAAGGCTGGTGAGCACGGCTCGCTGCACGGCGTGCACCCGCGTAAGCGGACGCGAGGCGATCAGCATTGACTCGCCCTCGGCACGCTGCACATACAGCATGCCGTCCTGTTCGAACACGCCGTCCTCACCCGCGGTCTCGACAAGCTTGAGCGCGTCGGGCTCCACCGCCAGGTTCTCCGCGGCACCGGCCAGATCGGCGGCGCCGGCCGCGTCCGCGAGCAGGGCGTCCCGGCTCCAGGCAAGGATAAAGCCGTCGATATCGGAGCGCGCCACGCCGGCGATCCTGCCCGCCTGACCGTTCGGCTGCGCCGCCGGCGCCGCGCCGTCTTCAAGCAGCCCGAGTCCCCAGGCCATGTCCGTGTCGCCGGCACGGTCCGTTCCGATCAGCGCCGCGTCCGACGCGGCGATCACGGCGCCCTCGCCGTCGGCGACGGCAATGCGCTCCAGACCGATCAGCTCGCAGAGCGTCAAGAGCGCGTCCGTCTCAAGCAGCGTGTCGTCATGCGCAAGAAAGCGCTCCACCGTGCGCGCTTTACGGATCGCGGACTCGTCCGCGTCGGCGTCGAGGCTTTGCATGCCCGTCTTTTCCGCCTCTGCGCGCGCTTCAGCCGTATCGATGAGCGCGTTCAGCTCTTGAACAGCCTGTCCGGTCTCCGATGGATTCAATATGAAATGCGTCGCGAGGAAAGCGACGGCAAATACCAGCGCCGCCATCAGTGTGGCCCATAAGCGTACAAACGATCTGCTTTTCATACGTCCCCCCTTCGCGCCTTTCCCTGTCCATTATACCGTATCGCGTCGGAAAAGGGAAGCGTCATACCGAGGGTATCAGCGGGATAAGGAAGTTCGCCTGATAGAAGAACTCGCCAAAGAGCGATTCGCTCAGAAACTCATATAGCTTTGGCAGCACCGTCAAAAGAACGGGGACTGACAGGAAGAGCACGAACAGCAGCAGCACGCCGTGGATCAGCCCGAGGCCCGCGCCGATCGCGCCGTCGAATTTTTGCAGCACCGGAAAGCCGCCGCGGCCGTAATCCACGCCGCGTATGATGAAATTGAACAGCAGCCGCACAAGCAAAAACAGCGTGAGTACAGACACGATATTGACCACCACGCATACGATGGTCTGGTTGAAATAATCGCCGAGCGTGGTGATGCCGTCGGCGGCGAGCGCCTCCGTGGCGATATTCCGCGTCACCGCCTGATCCATGGACCGCGGCATATCCGCGTTCTCCAGCACGGTGCGCAGGGTCTCGGCGGACACCTCCGAAATCGGCGTGCGCGTAAGCTCCACGTCCGTGATCGCAACATATTCTGCGCCCTCGGTATAGTAGAGCAGCATATTGAACAGCTTGTCGTTATTCTTGATGCCGGAAGCCACGAGCGGGATGAGCAGCATGGCCAGCGCCCAGCTGACGATCGTCGCGCCAATGTTCAGCGCCGTATCCACAAAGCCGCGATACAAGCCGCCAAGGATCGTGATGGCCAGCACCAGCAGTATCGCAATGTCGACAAAATTCATGCCGCCGCCTCCTACTTGGTCTTTGCCAGATAGTATATGCCGTTCGAGCTGAGCAGCAGCACCGAATCGGTCAGCTTGACAGCCGCGTCGATCGGCTGCTCAAAGCTCGCCTCGCTCGAAAGCTTGCCCTTGAGCGTATATGTGAAAAGCTTTTCGCGCGACGAGACTATGAGCCGGTCGCCCATCATGCAGGCCGACACGCCCTCCGTCGGCAGCTGCAGGTAGGTGTCCGCCTCGGACGGTGAAGCGTCCTCCCCCAGCGTCAGGATCTTTACGGAATGAAAATCTCCGCCGCGCGGCGTAAGCAGGAAGGTCGGCGAATCGCCGGCGCTCGAAAAGTCCACCACCTTGTAGCCGTATATCGTAAAGCGGTAGGCCTCCTTGTTGCCGTTATGCACATAGCGGATGATCTGGTTGGTGCCGACCACAAATATGCTTGACGAGGTAATGTACAGATCCTCCACAAGCTGATTCTGTATGTGCATAACGCCTGTGGCCGATTTTTTGGTAAGGTCATAGATCGTGATCGTCGTGGTGGGCGTTCCGGCATTAATGTTGAGCGTCTCGATCCAAAGCATCTCGCCGGCGGTCTTGTAGAAGCCGAAATCTACGATATACTGATCGGAAAACGTCATCTGCTCGACCTGCGCCCCGTCGGGCGTGATCACGTCCACGCACTCCGCACCGTCCTCCTGCGCGCGCAGGATCGCCAGATAGCCCGTGCCGCATTCGACCTCGCGCAGCTTGCCGGAGAATGTGATCGGCTTATTCTTGCCCACCACCTGCAGCGAAGCCTCGTTGAAAACGACGGTCATGTGCTCGCTGCCCGACATGCGGATATCGGAAGCGCCCATGCCGTAGGTATAGTTCTTCTTGCTGTCGGACAGGTGATAGAAATGGATCTGTCCGTCGGTCTGGTAGAGGAGTCCGTCGCCGGTATTGATATAGGTGGAGGCCGTCGATATGGGCGTCGGGTCCATGGACACGATGGATTCGCTCTTGCTGAAGATCATCTGATAGATCAGCACCGCGCCGCCAAGCACGGCCAGCAGGGCGATCGAAAACAGAAGCGTCCTCGAACGCCTCTTTTTTTTGCGCCTATAATGCTTTTTTGTCGTCGTCGCCATGGCAGTATCAGTCTATCAAGCCGGGCGCAGCCTGTAAAGGAAACTTTCTGTGTCGCATCATTTCGCCGCAAGTATCCTTAAAGATTTCGGCAGCATGCGAAAGCGCACCGGCGTGCCGGGCAGTACCTCTCCGTCCACATCGAGCCGCGAGGCCGGCTCGCAGACGGCGGTAAGCTCCGTCGTGCGAAAGTAGGTCACATGCTTTTTCGATTTGAGATGGTTCCCGCTCTTGAGGTTGGTCATAAGGCCCAGCAGGCTGATATGATTGACGTCGTGAATGATACAGACGTCCAAAAGCCCGTCGAAGGGATCGGCCTTGGGCGCCACCTTCATGCCGCCGCCAAAGTGCGTACCGTTGGCGGCCACCATGAGCAGCACGTTCTTTTCAAAGCTGGCTTCGGGCGTGGTGATGGTCGTTTTGCGCAGCTTGAGTCCCTTGATGGCGCGCATCAGCCCGCGCAGATAAGCCAGGGAGCCATTCGCGGTCTTCTTCTTGTAGATCTCGGTATAATCCAGCACATCCACGTCAAAGCCAAAGCCCGCAATGTTGAAAAACAGCTCGTCGTTGGCCATGGCGGCGTCCATGAGGCGGGATTCGCCCGCCAGTATGAGCTCCACGGCGGCCGTGGGATCGAGCGGGATATGCAGCGGGCGCGACAGATCGTTGCCCGTGCCGCAGGGGACGACGCCCATGGGCACGCCGGTGTTGAAAAGCGCCGAGGCGACCTCGCGCACCGTGCCGTCTCCGCCCAGCGCCACGATGGGCGAGCAGCCGTCGGCCAGAGCTTTTTTGGCCAGCTCCACCGCATGGCCGGAATAAGCGCTGCGATCCGTCGAATAGGGCACGCCATGCTTCTGAAGCGCCGCCTCTGCGGCCGCGAAGGCGGCAATCGCCCTGCCGTTGCCCGCCACGGGATTCCAGATGATATGCAGCACAGTCAGACCTCCACATATATTCACAAAATATATAGATACATGTTGCATTATAACAAAGCTTTCCCCATCCGGCAAGCAATGGGCCCAAAAAAGAATCGTCCGGCAAGGACTTTCCCTTGCCGGACAGGCAGGCTTCAGCGGCTGCCCGCGTATTTGCCCATAAGCGTGTAATAGCCGGACATGCCCACCGAGGCGATGAGCTCGCGGCGGTATTGCTCTCCCTCCGCGCCGGAGCCGCTGTACACCGCCGTACGCTCCTCCGGCGAAAGCAGGGACAGAAAGGCCTCGCAGTTTTCCGCCGTGGTCGGCGTGACCCCGTCGCCGCCCGATACATAATATCCGCCGCCGCTCCCGCCGCCCTTGGCCTTGTAGGCAGCAAACATTGTCAAGGCTGCCTGATAGGCCCGCATATAAGCGTCGTGGTCGTTCTCGGCGTTGAACATATCGATCTCCTGCGCGCGCTCTTTTTCCTCGGAAAGCCGCTCCGAGAGGGTCTTGGCCAGCGCCGCGCCATACTCGCCCTCAAGCGTGGCCACGTCCTCCGCCTCCTGCTGCATCTGACGGCTTTTGACGTCGGTGACGTAGCTGCTGGAGCCCATGCCGCGCGATATGGCGTCGGCGTCCAGCTCCGCGCGGTAATTTCCCGTGCGCGTCTGCCTGTTGAGTATCGCCTGGTCGTAGCTGGGCCGCAGCCAGGCCTCGATCTGTGCGCGCAGCTCCTCGGCCGTCTGCTCCGTATACACCAGCTTTTCAGGCTTATAGACGGCGTAAAGCGAATCCAGATAGCCCTCCAGCACCTCGCCGTCGCTCTGTGGGTTGGCGGCGCCCCGGACATAGTATCCCGCAGAGCTGGATTTGCTTTGCGCGGAGCCGACCAGCTTGGCCAGCGTGCCCGCGCCGCTGTCCGGCCTCTGTACCTGCGTGCCGAGCGTCGAGCCGCCCAGCGTAAGTTTGTTCTTCATGATTCTCCCTCCATCATTCCAGACCTGCCAGATAGCTTTCGAGCTCTGTGAGCTTCTGATAGAGCGCCTCAAAATTCTGGTTCAGGTTGCTTTCGTTCTGCGCTACGCCGATATCAAAGTTCTCGCGCGTTTCGCCGTCGGCCCGAAGCCGTGCCAGATACACGGGAAACATCGTCATAACGCCGGTTGCTTCATAAGCCATCGTATCTCCCTCCTTACAGCGTCCGCCGCTGCACATCGACCAGCAGCTCAAGCCCGCCGTCCACAGTGAAGCGCGAGCCGCCGACATTGGAAATGCGCAGACGGAACGCGCGCCCAAGCGCCGTAAACGGCGCCTCCAGCACATCGCCCTCGGCGGCGGGCAGCACGCGTTCGTAGAACACCGTGCCGGCGGCCGTTTCCGCGCTGACGGTCAGCACGCCGCCGCTGCCGCGCAGATAGAGCTCGCGGAGCTGCTTGACGGCGATCTTGCTGCCGAGATCCGTCAAGGGCGTGTGCCAGAAGGCGGATATCTGAGCGCCGTCGTAGTCTCCGCCCTCGTCGAAGCGGCAGACGCGTCCCGCACCGTCCAGTATATACAGCGTGCCCTCGGCGGCGCAGAGTCCGCGCACCGTGAACCCGTCGCGCAGCATATAGACGCCGCGCACCAGATCGTAGACCAAAAGCGCGTTGTTCTCCGCCGCCGCCGCGTCCGTTTTCAGCGCGAAATACAGCCGGTCGCCGCACGCAGCCGCCTGACAGCGGCCCAGATCGGCCGCGGCAAGCAGGTCGCGCACCTTGTCCGCATCCTGGCTGCGGCGCACCGTCTGCCCGTCGTAATAATACAGGCCCGCGCCGGTCAGAAAGTACAGCACGTCGCCGTAGCGCACGCAGGCCGTGTGCGCGGGGCCGCGCATAGCCGCCTGCACCGGCAGTATGCGATAATTCGACGGCCGGTCGCCCAGCAGCCGGTAGAGCGAATCGCGCTTGAATATCAAAAGCTGATTGGAAAGCGCGAACAGCCCCGTGATCGGATCGGAATCCGTGCCGATCTCCACATGCCCGCCGGACACGTTTTCGCTCGCGTCCACGCTCGACCAGTCCTCAAGGCTTCGCGCGTCGCCCGGGGCGCAGCTCCAGTACAGCCGCGAAGGATAGGAGGGATCGCCGGCCGCGAACAGGCGGCTGAAATACAGCTCCAGGTAGCTTGCCGGCACGTTCGAGAGCTCCTCCGCGCTGCCAAAGGCCACGGCCGACGTCTCCGCGCCGCCGTCCCACTTGAGCATCTGCGCGGCGCCGTTGGCGAGCGTGAGATACTCCGTGCTGCCAAGCTTCATGTTTTGAAAATCATAGCTCTCGCCCTGCTCGGCGGGCGCGTAAGCGCATAGGCTTCTCCAGCCTCCACCGCTGAGCGCGGATATCCCGCCCGGGCCCGCCGCCAGAAATATCTTTTCGCCGGCCTTGTTCCAGACATGCAGGCGGCCCCAGGCCGCCGGATCCTCCAGCGCCGCGTCGCTGTGGCGCACATAGCCGCGCGCCACCGAAAGGCGGCCGCCCGCGGTATCCATATTGCGCGCGTCGGGGCTCTCTCCGCCGTCAAGCGCGTTTTCGCTTACGGATTGATTGACGCCGTAAAACTGTTGGATGCGGTATTGCTGCCACGCCATTTAAGACGCCCCCTTTCTAATAGCGGTTTTCGATGACGTAGGCGTCCTGCTCGCCGGCATGCCGGCGGATGGAGCGCTTGCCCGCGTTGTAGAGCTCGAAGCAGGCGCGCGCCGCGGCGATGGACGAGGCGTCGCCCCCGGCGCGCTCGCGTCCGGCGGCATAGAGCACAAGCAGGCCGTGCGCCCATTGCGGAATGTCCGGTACGTCCGTATCGGCGGAGATCCGCAGCGGCAGGTAGCGGTAGCACAGTCTGACCGTGCCGTCCGGCGCGCCGGGCACGCGAATACATTTGCTGCCCGTCCCGTAATAGAAGGGCCAGCGTTTGCCGCCCAGCTCGAGCGAAAGCACCTTGATGCAGTCGCGCTTGAGCCCGCCAAGGTCTATCGTGCCGCTGCCGAGCGCGATCTCGTCCGTGCGGCGAAGCGAGAATTCTCCCGCAAGATCCACGATCGCATCGTTCAGAAAGGCGGTGAGCTTGTCGCGCCAGACCTCCACGGTCTGCGCGTCGGTGCCGCGGTCGAGCTGCTGCAAAACGCCCGTCAGCAGTTCCTGAAGGGTCATGCTCCATACCCCCTCACAGTACCTTTTTGCCGCCGGTTCTTCGATAGGCGCGCACACGTTTTTCGCTTTCGACGCGCGCCCGTCCGGACTGCGCGATAAGCTGCGCAAGGCTCCTTGGCACCTCCACGGGCGTATCCGCCCTGATCCGGAAGAAATGGCCGTTGATGCCGCCCTCCCAGTAGGCGCGTCCGTTCGCCGTATGGATCGTCACCAGCGCCTTGGGCTCGCGGCTGAGCGCCGCGCAGGTGTCGGAAGCGATCTTATCGATCTGTTCTTCGGTAATATACTGCATAGTTTTGCTCCTCCTCACTGGAGCGGGCGGGGCTCCGGCCCCGCCCGCAGAACGTTATTTAAGCGCTGACCGTGTGCTCGATGCGAACGAGCCACAGATCATTCAGTATCGCCGCGGTATAGGCCATGACCTTCGCGCCGACCGTCGCCCGCTGATCGAGCGGATCGGCGGGGCCGCCGCTGCCGCAGGGCTTGACGATGGTCTGCATCACGCCGCCGCCGCCAACGTCGACGACGCCGTAGGCGTCCGGGCCGAATACGAGCGTGGCGTGCACGTCTAGACCCTTTTTGGTGGAATTATCCAGCGCGCCGGCATCCTCGCTGTACACGAGCGTATCGGCCGCGATGGCGCTTGCGACCGCCGCGGAAAGCGTGATCTTTTTGGCCGTCTGATCGCAGGACGATACGGTGTATTCCGTAGAACCGATCTTGATCTTCGCGCCGGAGGTCAGATAGGCGGCCGCCGCGTCGGTGATCTCGTCCACCGTCACGTCCGCGCTGCCCTCGCTGTGGGCGGCCACGGCGGTGAGAACGCTCTGCGAATACACCTTGGCCTCGGTGGACTCAACGAATACCACGCCGAAAAGACGGCCGATCTCGCCGGAATAGATCTGCTCGGCGTCGCTGTACTTGGACACGTCCTGCCAGAGCGCGTCGCTCTGCAGATCGTAGGTGGCGTCGGGCGAGCAGATGCAGACAAAGTGCGGCTTGCGCACCGAGGAATTATCCGCGCCGGTATGGAACATGCGCGCCTTGGCCTTCTTGAGCGTGCGCACAGCCTTGCGGATCTCGGATACGGTCAGCTTGTCGGAGCTCGTCAGTGCGAGCCGGCTGAGCTTGGCGCCCGCGTACTGCACATTATCGCCCGCGCACATTTCATCGCGCGTGACCCACTCCACGACCGTGCCGAGCTGCTCGCCGAGCAGATCGGCCGAGTCGCGCAGCACCTCGTCGTAGCCGGCCAGATCCAGAAGGTCGGATACCTCGACATAGGCGCCGTACTGTTTGACCTCGGCCTCCACATGGGACTGTGAAAGGCTCTGGCCGTCGGGCGTTACGCCCTCCTCGAGCTCCAGCGCCTGCCGATCGGGCGTAAAGAGCTCGTAGCGCCGGAATTCCACGCGTTTACCGGAATGCTTGGGAATGCCGCGTTTCTGGCCGAAGCTGGCATGGACCAGCTTGGTCTTTGCCGTTTCCAGCAGCTCGCGGTCGTAATAGTCCTTGTTGGCGTAGGTGCTCGACGCGGTGTTGAGGGTCGTATTGGGATTACTCATAGCTTTTGTTCCTCCGTTTCAATATTAAAGGGACACGCGCTTGCCTTCGCGCGCGCTGCGGCGAAACTGCTCGGAGAGCTTGCGAAACGCCGCGGAATCCATGCCTGCATAGTCCGTTTTGGACGCGGCGTAACCGCCGCCGGCAGACTGACGCGGCAGACCGCGGCGCTGCTGCATGTGCTCGTCAAGCTGCGCCCTAGCGGTCGTTCCGGCCTCGTCGGCGCGCTTTTCGGCCACCCAGATGCGCACCGCCGCGGCCGCGCCGTACTTGCGCATCAGCGGCAGAAAGCTCGCGTCCTTGCAGGCCTCCTCGAGATCAAAGCCTTCCGGCGCCTCGCCGCTCTGCATGTATTCGAACAGCTCCTCCACGATGGGCTGAAAGTCGTCCTTGCCCTGTGCGGCGGGAGCCGCCTGGCCGTCGGGCTGTTTCCTGGCGACCGCCTGTTCGATGCTGTTTTTCTTTTCCTTCATTGCTTTCCTCCCTGCGGCGCTGTGGCCGCCGTTTCGTTGTTTTGCTCCTTGAGCTGCTTTAAAAGCTGCTCCTTGCCGTCGAACACCATGAGCTCAACGGCCTGATCGGGCCGCATCACGCCGCACTGAAGCATCTTGAGCACCAGCTCGTTCTGGCTCGCGGCGGTGGATTTTGTCTCCTGCTGCGCGCGCACCGTCACAAGAAATTCGATCGGTACGGCGACGTTGCCGGGCAGCCGGTTGACGAGCATGGCGCTTTCAAAGCCCATGCGGCACGTTTTCCCCTCCAGCGTCACGTTGACCCGGCGCGTAAAGAAGTTGAATTCGCGCTCCACCTGGATCTCCAGCCGCACCGCCTCGCGGAAGGCGTCGTGCAGCAAGCGCGAGATCGTACGCGCGCGCTTGTTGCTCATCTCCTGCATGGCGGATATGGCGCTCGCGGCCGTAATGCCGCCGGTGGACATGCCGCGTGAGAAGTCGTTCGCGCCGCTCTCCTGCTTGATGTGCTCTCGGATGCTTTCGATATAGTGGATGACATACTGCGGCAGCGGCGGCGTGGAAAACCAGGTGATGCCGTTCAGGCTTTCGCCGCGGTGCACCTCCTTCGACCAGTCCCTGAGATCCTCCAGATCAAATCCGGAGGCCTCGGTGACCAGAAGCTTGTTGTGCGAGGCCATGAGCGCGTTCTTGAGCACGATCTGGTCGAGCTTGTCCGAATAGCGCTGCTGTGTTCTGAACATATCCACAATGCCGTAGCCCAGGCAGCTTCCCTTGCGCGTAAACAGAGGCGTTAACACGAAGGGATACAGCCCGTGATCAAAATAGCCCTCGGGCTTATAGTCGCGGCTGTCGGCAAGCACGGCGTCGCCCGCAAGCTGCGCCATGTGCACGCGGCAGCGATCGGTCTCCGGATCGTATTCACGCCACCAGTATTCGACCAGAAGCAGCGTGTCCCGCCGATCGCCCCGCAGCACCTCGTCCTCCGCCGCGTCGGGCGTCCCAAAGCTGTCGCCCGAAAGAAAGGGCGCGGCCCCGGGGTAGCGGGCGCTCAGGAATTCGCGCGTGCGCAGCGAGATCTTGAATACCGCGCGGCCCTCCTGCAGATCTGCGGCCAGCGGATCGAAAAGCACCGAGCGCGCGTCCACATGCCGTATGAAGGCGCCGCCCAGACCCCCGTTTCCCGCGGCGTCATAGCCCACCTCCTGTACGGCGTAGCCGCCCACCAGAAGATCGTGGATCACCTTGCGGTATTCTCCGGCATAGCAGGCCGCGTCGTGATTCTGGCGGATGATCGCCTCGATCACCGCCGCGGCAGCCGCGTCCTCCGGCCCCTCGGGCGCAATCACCGCCTCCGGCACGCGGTCCATCAGCTCCGCCTGTATGTTTTCGACCGTGGACTGTATGACCGGCGTGACGGGACGCGGTTCGTTGCGGTCGGTAAGCGGAACGTCGTACCAGTGATCGCCGCGATACATGTGCTCGCAGCCGTCGAGCCGCTGCCATTCGGCGGCGTACGCGCTGCGATATTCCGCAAGCAGCGTACGCGCGCGCTCCTTCAGGCGCCGCTTTTCCTCCGTTTCCTTGTATGGTTTCATAGTTCCTCCTAAGCTTTCGTTTATAGCGCCGTAAAACCGTCCGCAAGCGGCGTCTCGGCCGAAAAGGGATCGTAGCGCGGCCGGCGCTTCGGGTTTTCAGGCGCTTTTGAGCCGAGCGGCCTTGTCATGAGCCCATAGCGGAGGGCCTCCGGCGCGTGATCCTCGCTCTCCCCGCTCACATCCTCCACGCTGTGCCGGTCGTACACGAGCATGGGCAGCGTGCGGATCAGGTTCGTACAGCTCGAAAAGATCTGGAGCCGCGGTTTGCCGTCCTCGGCGTCGGCCAGATAATCCCGCACGCGCTGCCAGCCGGCGATGCGGGTGTTGTCGGCCCGAAGCAGCGGCACGCCGTTGCGCTGGAAGCTTTCGGCGATGCTTTCGCCGTCGATGTCCGAAAGGCCCCTCTGCTGCCAGGCGTCGGGCGAGGCCACGCGGTAGGCGATGCTTTCGCCATCGGACAGGGCGCGGATGCGCGCGGCCATGTCGCGGGCCAGGACCCGGCGCTCATAGAGCTCGCGGATACAGTAGATGCGGCCCTCGGGCGAGACCGCAAACCAGAGCACGGCGCAGGGATCGTTGTAGCCCCAGTCCATGGCCATAAACCGCCGCCACCACGCGGGAACGGGAAAGGGCGAAACGACGTGCCGATCCCTCGAAAACTCCGAAAAATACTGTCCGGCCAGCACATCCCAGTCGCCGTCAAGATGGGCTCTCCTGAGATGCTCGGGCAGGTTTTCCAGCATACGGATATACGAGGGGTCGCTCTGCATCAGATAGGGATTGTCATATATGCGCGCCGGTATAAACACATAGTCCTCGGCCCGCTCGCTCGCGCGGTAATCGCGGTCGATAAACAGGCGCTTGACCCAGCTGTGCCCTACGCCGCCGGGATTGCATGTATAGTACATGCGCGGCGCAAAGTCGGTGCGCACGGTGCGGTTGCAGGTCGTAATGAACTGCATTTGGCTCTCGGTGAAATGGGTGGCCTCCTCGAGCCCCACCACGTCGTATTCCTGTCCCTGATACTGGTAGACGTCCCTTTCCGCCTCGCAGTAACCGAGCCGTATGCGGCTGCCGTTGGGAAACGTCATGACGCGCTGCGTTTGGTTGTAGGAAATCAACCCTGTTAATTCCTCAAGCAGCGGCCGCACATGGTTTTCGGTCAGCTCCGGCAGCGTGCGCCGGAGCAAAAGGAGCTTCAGGCCGTCGTGGCGCAGAGCAAGCATCACGAATTTTCTCCGCATCGCCCAGCTCTTGCCGCCGCCGCGCGCACCGCCGTAGGCCGTGTGACGCGCGCGGGAAAGAAAGAACTCGATCTGCCTCGGATTGGGGTAGCCGCGCAGTTGGATTTCCATATCAGTCGCTCCATCCTTCCCTGTCCTCAAGTCGAACCACTATGCTCCTTGCGTCCTCGCCGTCCGCCTTTGCCGCGGCGGTAACGCCGAGGTCGCCAAGAAGCATCGCCGTCACGCTGCTCGACAGCTCGCCAAGCAGCGCGCGCTCCACGGTATACCGTTCGATGCGCCGGAGCGCGCCGGCAATCGCCTCCGCCGTCTTTCCGCGTCCGGCGGCCCGCTCCAGAAGCGCCTGCTTTGACATGCCGACGTGCTCGGCAAGTCCCGCAAGCGTGTAGGGGCAGCGCCGTGAAAGGGACCGGCCGTTACGGCCCGTTACCTCCTCCGCCGTCTCGTCGCACGCGGAGAAATAGTCCCTGATCCGTTCGCAGAGCTGTTTCGCATCCTGTTGCATACCCAGAGCTTCGCTCCCTTCCTGTGGAGGCGGATCCGTTCCTTCCCGCTCCGATTACAGCATACATGCTTATCGTCTGAAAATTTCTTAGAATCCGCCTTTTGGAGATTCTAATAAGCGCCAGTCAAAAAAAGCGCCGTTTTCCGGCACTTTTCAGGATTTTTGCGTGCGGGAACCGCAGCGTTTTTGGGGTCGGATGTATGGAAATGGAATGACAGGTTCATACTCAAAGCGAAAGAGGTGTGAATATGATGTCCACAAAGAATCGACTCTTTGCCGCGGGCTGCGCGGCCCTGCTCCTGCTTGCGCTGCTGCTCTTTCCTCCGGTGAAAAGCCACGCACAGCAAAAGGACGTGCTGCGGCTCCATATTCTGGCCAACAGCGACGGCGCCGCCGATCAAAGCGTCAAACTCGAGGTGCGCGACGCGCTTCTCAGGCTCATGCCCGCCTGCGAAAGCGAGGCGGCGGCGGAGGCCTATGTGCTGAGTCACGGCGCGCTGCTTTTAAGAACCGTTGAAAGCCTGCTCCACGCAAAGGGCTTTGCTTACGGCGCGCAGCTCATGCTCGGCATTTCCGAGTTTCCGGACCGCAGCTACGCGGGCGTGCTGTATCCCGCCGGCAGCTATTTCGCGCTCAGGATCATTCTCGGCGCGGGGGAAGGGCATAACTGGTGGTGCCTGCTGTTCCCGCCGCTCTGTCTTGTGACAGAGGACGCCGAGCCGCTGCCGGACGCGGAGGATATCCGCTTTGAAAGCTCGCTTGTCCAATGGTGGCGCGCACGGAGGGCCGAATCATGATGACGGGGCCTCAGCGGCGCGCGGCGACACGGCGGCTCGTGTTGCTTGCCGCCGTGCTTCTCGTGGTGCTTGTATCCGTACAGAGCGTTTCCGGCGCTGCGGCGCTCAAGCGCGGAGATCGCGGCGATCTTGTGATCACGCTCCAAAAAAAGCTTAAGAACTGGGGCTATTACAGCGGCGGCGTGGACGGCGTGTTCGGCGCCAAAACCGAAGAGGCCGTGATGGTTTTTCAGCGCAAAAACGGCCTCAGCGCCGACGGCGTCGTGGGCAGCGCCACCGCCAAGGCGCTGGGCATGTCGCTCTCCGGTTCCTCAGGCTCCTCAGGCTCCAGCTCGGAATCCTCAAGCTCCTCCGGCAGCGGAGACAGCTATCTGCTTGCGCGCTGCGTCTATGGCGAGGCGCGCGGCGAAAGCTATACGGGCCAGGTGGCCGTGGCCGCCGTGATTCTCAACCGCGTCAAAAGCAGCAGCTTCCCCAATTCCATCGCGGGCGTCATCTATCAGCCGGGCGCGTTCTCGGTCGTCAGCGACGGGCAGATCAATCTCAGCCCCGACAGCTCCGCCCTGAAGGCGGCCAAGGACGCCATGAACGGCTGGGATCCGACCGGCGGCTGCCTCTACTATTATAATCCGGCCAAAACTACGAACCAGTGGATCCGCTCGCGGCCCATCGTAACGACCATCGGCGGCCATGTATTCTGCCGCTGAGCCGCGCTGCGGAGCGCAGGAGGAATAATCATGAAGGACCCGCGAAAATTTGCCACAGCCATCGCCTTTGCCGTTCCGGTACTGATGGCCATCGCGCTCACGGCGGTCTGCATCTGGGGCAGCCGGACGGCGGCCGAGGCCGAATCGCTGGAGCGGGAGATACAGGCGGTTTACCGTCAGAACGTATATGAACTGGCGGATAACGTAAACGATCTGCAAACCACGCTGAAGAAGCTTCGCGTCACCGCATCGGGCAGCCAGCATGTACTGCTGCTGAGCGACGTCTGGCGTCTCTCGGGCGCCGCGGCCGCAAACCTGGCGGTCATCCCGCGCGCGCATGTGGACACCGCGGAGCTGAACGCCTTTCTTGTGCGCGTGGGCGATTATGCGCGCACGCTGGAAACGCGCATCCTCTCCGGCGGCGTACTCACAGGCGAGGATTATGAGACCATCACCAGTCTGTACAAGGCAAGCGCGGGCGTGGGCGCGGAGCTTATGGAGCGTCTCAGCACCGATGATTTTCCCGTGAGCTCGCTGGATACCGAGGGTTATTATACGAGCGAGAACGACGGCCAGAGCGAGGAAAGCATAGCGGATTATCCGACGCTGATCTATGACGGGCCCTTCTCCGAGAGCGTGGAAAAGGCAGAGGCGCGGGGACTGCCCGCGGGCGAAGTGGACGAAAACACGGCTCTTGAGCGGGCGCGTTCCTTTCTGGGCGGCGGCGAGCTTGCCCCTGCCGGCCTCACGGACGGAAAGATCCCCGCCTGGAGCTTCTCCGGCACGGACGCCGAGGGACGCGCGGTGGAATTGCAGATTACCCGTCAGGGCGGACTTGTGCTGTGGATGATGGCTCAAACGGAGGGCGGGCCGGACACGCCGCCGAACGTATCCGACACGGCGGCCTACAAAAGCGTAGCCAAGGCCTGGCTCGACAGCCGCGGTTATACCGGCATGGAGGCGACCTACGCGCAGTATTATGCGGGCACGGCGGTGCTGAATTTTGCAGCGACGCAGGACGGCGTGCTGCTGTATTCGGATCTGATCAAGGTCTATGTATCGCGCGAAAACTGCGCCGTGATCGGCGTCGACGCCACCAACTATCTGTTTTCCCATACGCAGCGGGAGCTGCCCGCGGAGCTCATCTCCGAGGACGCGGCGCGCTACTGCGTCAGCGACGGGCTGGATATCCAGTCCGTCAGGCTGGCGCTGATACCGAAAACTGCTTTGACCGAGGTCCTCTGCTATGAGTTCAAGGGAAGCTGCATGGGCGCCTCGTTCATCGTGTACATCAACGCGCTCAGCGGCGCCGAGGAACAGATATTCGAGATCATCGATTCCGAGGAGGGACAGCTCGTGGTGTAGTGGACATTTTGCGTTTCCGCATATATACTGTAAGGACCAAGTTCTTATTGCGGAGGAAGCAGTATGTTTGAAGCCTTTATTGACAGAACCTTTGACCGCCAGATCGCCGATCTTTCCGCGCTGATCGCCATTCCGAGCGTGTCTCGCGGCACGCCCGAGGAGGGCATGCCGCTGGGCCGCGATATACACGACGCGCTCGAAGAAAGCTTCGATATCGCCCGCTCGCTGGGGCTCACGGACTGCCGTTCGCTGGACGGCTACTGCGGCGTGATCGACTATGGCGAGGGCGACGAGATGCTGATGATCATGGCGCATCTCGACGTCGTGCCCGCCGGCACGGGCTGGACGAGCGATCCCTTCACCGCCGTCCTGCGCGACGGGCGGCTCGTGGGCCGCGGCGTACTCGATGACAAAAGCCCCGCCGTTTCCGCGCTCTATGCGCTCGCCGCCGTCATCGATGCGGGCGTGCCGCTCAAGCGCCGCGTGCGCATCCTTTTGGGCTGCGACGAGGAAATCGGCTGGAAATGTATCGAGCGCTACAAGCAGACCGAGCCCGCGCCGACGCTTGCCTTTACGCCGGACGGCGATTACCCGCTGGTGCATTCCGAAATGGGCATCTGCCATGTCTCATACGCCAGAAAGCTGAACGGCAGCGCCGTCCGCATTCATTGCGGCACGGCCTCGAACGTCGTGCCCGGCGAAGCGGAGGCCCTCCTCAGCTTCCCCGCTGAAAGCGCGTCCGCGCCCAAGGGCTTCGTTCTCTCCGGCGACGGCAACCGCCTGCGGGCGGTGGGCCGCGGCGGCCACGCGGCCGCGCCCGAGGATTCCAATAACGCGCTGCTCGCGCTTTTATCCGCACTCAGCGCACAGCCGCTTGAGGGCGACGATCTGGCCACGGCTACGGCGCTCTCCGCGCTGCTGGGCTTCGATAAGCACGGCGAGGGCTTCCGGCTCGACATCAAGGACGATTCCGGCCGCTTGAGCTGCTCGCCCACTATGCTCGACTGGGACGAAAACGGCGTTTCGCTCACGCTCGATATCCGCTATCCCTTCTCCGTGACCGAGGAAAGGCTCATGTCTGCGCTCGACGCCGCCTTTGAGGCCATCGGCTTTGCCCGCGTCGAGGGTCAGTGCAAGGCGGGCCATTTCATCGATCCCGGCAGCGAGCTCGTCTCCACGCTCATGGATATCTATCAGGCGCATACCGGCCACAAGTCCCGTCCGTGTTCCATCGGCGGCGGCACCTACGCGCGCGCCTTTGAAAACGCCGTAGCCTTCGGCCCCGAGCCGGAAAACGGCCTCTCCGAATGCCACATGCCCGACGAATCCGCCGCGCTTGCCGATATCCGCTTCAATACCCTCGTCATGGCCGAGGCGATCGCAAAGCTCGCCGGCTAAGCGCGCATGCGGCAAAGAAAAGCCGATCTGTGTTGTGGGCTTATAATGGGCCTTGCGGCTCTCCCCTGCCTGCTGAAATATCGTTGAATGCCGTTGTGCTTACAGCAGGGCGGCGGCTTCCTCGTCAAGATACCAGGTAACGTCGGGGTGCAGCTGAAGCACGCTGGCCGGCACGTTTTCCGTGACCGGACCGCTAAGCGCCGCCTTGACGATGGACGCCTTGGCCTTGCCGAGCGCGATGAACACGATGGCGCGGGCGTTCATGACGGTTTTGACGCCCATAGTGATCGCGTGCGTGGGCACCTCGTCGATGGAGCTGAAGAAGCGCGCGTTGGCCTGACGGGTGGAATCGGTAAGCTCGACGATGTGCGTCTCGGAGCCAAAGGGCGTCCCGGGCTCGTTGAAGCCGATATGCCCGTTATTGCCAACGCCGAGCAGCTGCAGGTCTATGCCGCCCGCCGCCTCGATCTGGCGGTCATAGTCCGAGGCCTCCGCGTCGGTCTTCCAAAACCCGTTTGGAACGTGCGTATGGGCCAGATCGATATCAATATTTAAAAAGAGGTTCTTGTTCATAAAGTAGCGATAGGACTGATCGTGCGCCGGATCCAGACCCGCGTACTCGTCCAGATTATAGGTGCGCGCCTGCCGGAAGCTGAGCACGCCCGCCTTGTTTAGGCGCGACAGCTCTGCGTAAAGCCCGAGCGGCGTGGAGCCCGTGGCGTAGCCAAGCACTGCCTGCGGCTTGTTTTGAAGCAGAGCGGCGTATTGTTCGGCGGCCAGCGCGGCGATTTTTTCCGGCGTATCAATAATGAGCTTCATAGAATGTCCTCCCGAAATGATTTCCAGTCCAGAATAAACCAAAGGATAAAATCTGTCAATCGCGCTTGTTAGTTTATAACATTTATGTTATTATTCCTGTTATGAGCAACGATAGGATCCATCTGGTGCGCGCCTACATACAGCAGCGCGGGGAGGTCGGCATCTCCGAGCTGCAGGAGCACCTGTACAAGGGCTTCTCGGCCATGACCGTCTGGCGCGATCTGAAACGCCTCGAGGAGCAGGGCTGCATCCGCCGCGTGCACGGCGGCGTGATCTCCATGCAGGCGGCGGCGCCGCGCATCGAGGGCCTGTACTCGCGCAGAGCGCGCGAAAATACGCGCGAAAAAAGCACCATTGCGCGCGCGGCCCTGCGCTTTGTATCCCCCGGGCACTCGCTGTATCTCGACGCCGGCAGCACCATCATGGCTCTGGCCAATCTGTTGGACAGCCAGCGCTATACCATCGTCACAAGCGGCGCGAACATCGCCATAGAGCTCAGTCAGCGCCATAGCTGCGACGTGCTGCTTACCGGCGGCCAGATTAGCGAGAATACGCTCTCCTGCTCCGGCGCGTCCGCCGAGCGCTTTATCGAGGGCGTGAATATTGACATGGCCTTTATGGCTACCTCGGGCTTTTCGCTCGGCAGCGGCTTTACGAGCGGCTCTCCGCAGGAAAGCTCGCTCAAGCATCTCGTGCTGGCCCGCGCCAAGTACGCGGTCATGCTTATGGACAGCTCCAAGCTCGGACGCGCCATGCCCTTTACCTTCGGCGCGCTTAAGGATATCGACGCGCTCATATGCGACGCGCCGCTTCCGCCGGATATTCTGGCCGCCGCCCAGAAAAACAACGTCCTCTGCCTGACGGCGGAGGACTGACCTGTCAATAGACCGATTTTTTAACAGACTCTGTTTTCAGAAGGAGCCGGAGGACTCCGCCAGCCAGCGGCCAAGCTCCTGCGCCTGCGGCGCGGGCAGCGTGAGCAGCCGCTCCGCGAGCGCCTCGCGCGTGCAGGGCGCGCCGGCAAGCGCGTTTTCGACCGCATCGGACAGATCGGCGTCCATGGCGTCGGTGTAGAGCCGCGCTGTCTCCACGCGGCCGTGGCGTACCGAGAGCAAAAGCTCGGCGCCGCCCCATGAAAAGCGCGTTTCAAGCGTAAGATCAAAGGCGGGCGTTTTCCCATAGATCCAATCCCAGGAATTGTTGCGCGCGCGCAGCGCTTCGATCTGTGCCATGTTGAGCTCCGTATCCGGCAGCTCCTCCGCGGGGCCGTAGGCGGCGGCAAAGGCCCTGCGCATAGCCTGCTTCATATCCTCCACGGTCATCCCGGGCGCGTGCGCCTTTAGGTTCGTGACGCGCGCGCGTACGCTGTCCACGCCCTTGGCGGCCAGTTTTTCCCTGGAGGGCGCCAGATAGCGCGACAGGCGATCCATGTCCACGTCGACGAGTATCGTACCGTGATGCAGGGCGTTCCTCTCGGTAAAGCGGAAGGCGTTGCCGGAGAATTTTTCGCCCGTGGGCACGAGCAGCACATCGTTGCGGCCCGAGAGCTCGACCCCCAGGCCGAATTGCGCCACGGCTCCCGTAAGCACCGAAAGCTGACGGCCAAGATCGTACCGCTCCCTTGGAACTATGAAGCTGAAATTCAGGTTGCCAAGATCGTGATACACCGCGCCGCCGCCGGAGCTGCGCCGAACGAGGCGGCCGCCCTCGCTTTCGAGAAGCTTTACGCGGCATTCCTTCCAGGCGTTCTGGTTGCGGCCGATGACCACGGTGTTCCGGTTTTGCCACAGATACAGCACGGCCCCGTCCGTCCGGCCAAGCAGGAGGCTTTCCTCCACGGCCAGATTATAGGCGGGGTCGTAGCTTTTACTCTCGTATGTTTGGCTCAAGCTGTCCTCAAATACCGTTCCTGTTTTCCCTGATCTGCTCGAGGACCGTGCAGTTGTGCTGCGTTATGTGGCCCTTGAGCGGCAGTATGCGCTCGTGGATCGCATCCACGATCCATTCCGGCTGCGGGAAGAAGGCGTCCTCCAGCTCATGCGCGGGCGTGATCCAGTTCTTGGCGCCTACCACGACCGGCGGCGCGTCCAGATCGTCGAAGCAGAGCTCCGCAATGTTGGAGGCGAGCGTGCGCATGAAGCTGCCCCGCTCGCAGGCGTCGCCCGTAATCACGATACGGCCTGTCTTTTTGACGGACTCCATGACTTTGCTGTAATCAAAGGGCACGAGCGAACGCGCGTCGATCAGCTCGACGCTGAGACCATATTCCTTTTCCAGTATATCACAGGCCTTGGTCGCGCGGTAGAGGGTCGCGCCGATAGACAGGATCGTCACATCCTTGCCCACGCGCTTGACGTCCGGCTCGCCAAAGGGGATCTCGTACTCCTCGGCGGGCACGCCGCCCTCGTGGAAGAGCTCGCCCACGTCGTAGATGCGCTGGCTTTCGAGGAATACGACCGGATCGGTGCCGTTCAGAGCCGTCTGCATCAGGCCCTTGGCGTCGTAGGGCGTAGCGGGGAATACGATCTTCAGGCCCGGGATATGCGCCATCAGCGCCGACCAGTCCTGACTGTGCTGCGCGCCGTACTTGGAGCCGACGCTCATGCGCAGCACGACCGGCATCTTCAGCACGCCGGCGCTCATGGCCTGCCACTTGGAGAGCTGGTTGAATATCTCGTCGCCCGCTCTGCCGATAAAGTCGCAGTACATGATCTCGGCCACCGCGCGGCCGCCGCACATGGCGTAGCCCGTAGCGGCGCCGACGATGCCCGCCTCGGCAATAGGCGTATTGAACAGGCGGTGATAGGGAATGGCCTCCGTCATCCCGCGGTAGACCGCGAACGCGCCGCCCCAGTCGCGCACGTCCTCGCCGAAGGCGACGAGCGTGGGATCGTCGTAGAACTTGTGGATGATGGGCTCGGCGATGCCGTCGCGGAGCTGATAGACCTTGTTTTTGGAAACGGGCTTGCCGTCCGCGTCGAGACCGAAGCGGGTCTTCTTGGCGATCTGCATGACGCGCGGGCATTCCGCATAGGGCAGCAGCACGTCGGGCGCGCGGCCCTGCTCCATGACGGGGATATGGACGTTGCTGAACATCAGATTGCCGATATAGTCCTTTTCCGCGCCGAAAATGTCCACGCGCGGCGAGACCTTTTCGTCTATGGCCAGGCGCATGATGCACAGCATGTCCGCGCGCACCTTTTCCCAGATCGCGTCAAGATCGGCCTGTCCCGCAACGCCCGCCTCGATCAGCTGCCCGCCAAAGGCATGGATGGAATCCTGCGCCTCCCAGCTTTCAAGCTCCTCCTTGGTACGGTAGCTGCCCGAATCCGAGGGCGAATGACCGGAGAAGCGGTAGGTCACGACGTCAAGAAGCGCCGGCCCCTCCCTGCGGGCCAGCGGCAGCTTGCGCTCGTAGGCGTCCATGACGGCCAGCGGATTAAAGCCGTCCACGCGCTCGGCGTGCATAAGGTTCGGCAGAACGCCCGCGCCGATGCGCGCGACCATGCCGTAGCCCATGGTCTCGCCGCGGGTCTGTCCTCCCATACCGTAAAAGTTATCGTTGACGTTGAAGAGGATCGGCACGCTGCCGCCGTGCTCGCCCCAGAGCGTGCGCACCTGATCCATGGCGGAGATCATAAGGCCCTCCCAGACGGGGCCGCAGGCCATGGAGCCGTCGCCGATATTGCACACGACCACGCCGGGCTTTTTGTTGATCTGCTTAAAGAGCGCCGCGCCCGGAGCGATGGAGCCGCTGCCGCCGACGATGGCGTTGTTGGGATAGATGCCGAACGGCGGGAAAAAGGCATGCATGCTGCCGCCCATGCCCTGGTTGAAGCCGTTCTTGCGGGCAAAGGTCTCGCACATCATGCCGTAGAGCACAAAATCAAGGCCCTGCTCCCTGACGGATTTTTTCTCGTCCGCGATCACGCGGTAGGTGGCGCCGCCAAAGTAATCCTTCATGATCTGAAGGAGCTTCTCGTCGTCAAGTATCTCCACGGAGCGCAGCGCCTTGGCCAGTATCTCGCCGTGGCTGCGGTGCGAGCCGAAGGTAAAGTCGTCAAGGCCGAGGTGGAAGGCCTCGCCCACATAGGCGGCCTCCTGCCCGATGCCGAGATGCGCGGGGCCCGGATGGTTGTAGGGAAGGCCCTGATACTCGCTGGTGGTCTTGATGAGATTGAGCATGGTTTCAAACTCGCGGATATAGCACATATCGCGGTAGACCAGCATGAACTCGTCCCTGGTATAGCGGCCGAGCTCGTCCTTGACGCGCTTTTGATAGCTGTTGACGGGAATATCGGCAAAGCGGATCGTATCCTCCCTGCGCATTTCCTCCGGTGAAATGGAAAGCTGCTTACTCATTTGAATGCCCTCTCAATACTGAAATACCGCTTCGCGGAGAATCTCGCTGACGCTCGGATGCGGGAACACGAACTTTTTGATCTCGTCTATCGTCAGTCCCAGCTCAATGCACATGCCTGCCGCAATGATGAATTCGCTTGCGTAATTGGCCAGCGCCTGCGCGCCCACGACGGTTTTGGTCGCGTTGTTGACCACGAGCTTCATGATGCCGTCGCCGCCCTCGTTCTCCGCAAGATAACGGCCCGAGAAACGCATCGGCAGCCTGACGGCGGTGACGTCCAGCCCGCGGGCCCGCGCGGAATACTCCGTTTCGCCCACCGCGCCCAGCTCGGGATTGGTGTAAAGCACGCCCGGGATGGCGTCGTAGCGCATCTCGTCCCGCCGGCCAAGCATGTGGTTCACGGCCACCTCCGCCTCCCGATAGGCCGTGTGCGCCAGCATGGAACGGCCGTTGACGTCGCCGGCCGCGTAGACCTCCGGCTGATTGGTCTTCATGTGCGCGTCGGTAACGATTGCGCCGCGCTCGGTGAGCACGCCGATGCTCTCCAGCCCAAGCCCCGCCGTGTTGGCGCGTCGGCCAATGGACAGCAGCGCCTTGTCCGCGGGCACGAACCGGCTTTCGCCGTCCTTTTCGAAGCGCACGCCCTCTGCCGTGACCTCCGTCACCTTGGCGGAGAGCAGGAAGCTCACGCCCTTCTTTTCATAATTCTTTTGGAGCACCGCCACGAGGTCGGGATCGTTTTCGCCCGCGATATGATCCAGCATCTCGATGACCGTGACCTTCGTGCCGATGGAGCAAAAATAGCTCGCCAGCTCAAGGCCGATCACGCCGCCGCCGATGACGGCAAGGCTTTCCGGCCGCTCGGTGAGCGCCAGTATCTCGCGGTTCGTAAGCGCAAAGCCGCTCTCCAGACTCTCCTTGAGTCCGGGGATCGGCGGTACGGCGGGGCTGGAGCCTGTGGCGATCAAAAGCCGTTTCCCTGCATAGCTTTCGCCGCCGGCCTCGACCGTATAGCCCTCCGCGCCGCGGCCCTTGATCTGTGCGCGGGCGGATACCAGCGTAACGCCGTTGGCCTTCAGGGCGGACTTTACTCCCGCAACGAGCGTTTTTACCACCTTGTCCTTGCGGGCGATCACCTTGGCGTGATCAAGGTGCAGATTCTCGCAGCTCAGGCCGTATTTTTCGCCGTGCGCCGCGCCGTCGAGCAGCTTGGCGGAATACAGAAGCGTCTTAGTGGGGATGCAGCCCTCGTTGAGGCATACGCCGCCGACGGAGCGCTCCTCGATGCAGAGCGTCGAGAGCCCCGCTTGGCCCGCGCGCTCGGCGGCCAGATAGCCCGCAGGCCCGCCGCCCAATACTATCAGATCATAAATCATTGCGTACCTCCCTTATTTCACAAGCAGCGCGTCGATATTGGTCAGCGCTCCGGCCAGCTCCTGCAGGAAGCGCGAAGCGGGCGCGCCGTCCACCGCGCGATGGTCGTAGGTCAGCGACAGGCCCATGGCCGGATAGCTTGTAAGCTGTCCGTTCACGCTGCGCACGCGCTCGGTCACACAGTCCACGCCGAGGATCGCCACCTGCGGCGGGTTGATGACCGGCGTAAAGCTCTCGATGCCGAAGGAGCCTAGGTTCGATACCGTAAAGGAGCCGCCGGTGAGCAGATCGGGGCTGATGCTGCCCTCCTGCGCGGCGCTTGCCAGCGCCTTGGCCTCCGAAGCGATCTCGGAAAGGCTCTTTTCGTCCGCATGGAACAGCGTTGGAACCAAAAGCCCCCTTGGCGTATCCACCGCAACGCCCAGATTGACATGCCTGAAATAGCGGATCGTCGTGTCGCCGATGCAGTGCGCGTTGAGCGCCTCATGCTTCATCAGCACGCGCGAGACCGCAAAGAGCAGGATATCGTTGATGCTGATGTTTGGCAATCCGTATTGTGCGGCCGTCGCCTTGAGCTGCGCGCGAAGCGAAAGCACGTTGCTCGCGTCATAGCTTGTGTTATGCGTAAGCTGCGCCATGCTCGTCAGGCTTTCGTGCATGGTCCTGGCGATCACGCGCCGCAGGTTCGGCATGCGGATATCGTCATATTCGGCTATATCGGACGCCGGTCCGGCGGTGGGCGCGGCCGCCGTCTTCAGGGGCGCCTCGCCGCTGCGGCCGCCCGCAAGCGAAAGGATATCCCGCTCGATCACGCGGCCCGCGGGGCCCGTAGGTGCCGCCATGGCGGGGTCGAGGCTCATGCGCTCCGCCGTCCTGCGCGCGCGCGGCGATACGCCCGCGGCGCGCTCCGCCGTCCGCGGCGCGGCGGTGGGCGATCCCTGCGCGGCCAGGGACGGCTTTTCCGTCTCCGTCTCCGCCTTTACGGCGGACGCGGCGCCGCCCGGCGCAAACTCCACATAGCTTTCTCCCGGCGCGCCGATGACCGCTACGTTCGTCAGGCAGGGCACGTCGTCGTCCTCGTGAAAGAACACCGCAAGAAGCGTGCCGTCCGCCTTGGCCGGTTCCTCAAAGGCCGATTTGTCGGTCTCGTAGGAAAAGAGGATATCTCCCTCCTTGACCGTGTCGCCGACCTGCTTTTTCCATTCTGTGATGATACAGCTTTCCACCGACTGGCCTTGCCGCGGCATAATGACCGGAATCGCCATGCACACTCTCTCCCATCGCGTTAATAATTAACATCTAATGTTATAATATAACATGCCTGTTGGGCTGTCAAGCACTAAATAGCGCCCGTCGGGAGCGGCGGGCGCATGGATCTGCGGTATGCCTCAGCGCAGCAGGGCGGACGCGTTTAGGCCTTTCGGTAGAAGCTGTTGCCGCCGATGAATTCCCTCAGGATGCTCGTGGGAGGGATTTCATCCTCCACGTTGGCCTCGACAAAGTAATTCAGGAATTTTACGATGGCGTGCACCTCGTCATACCAGGCGCTTTCGGGCTGAACGGCGGTCAGGAGCGGAAAAATATGCTTTTTGAGCACCGCCGCCTCATAGACGAGCGTGGTGTTGAAGATGGCGTCGGCGTCCTCCTGATAGGGGAATATCCAGCGCTCCTCGCCGCGGCGCACGCTGGCCCACATGGACAGCGTCTTTTCGACGGAGGCGCCGCGCGTTTCATAATCGCGCACCATGCGCCTCAGGAGTCTCAGCTGCGTGGTCGGGATGCGGTTATGGTCGTCGAGGTTCAGCGTGGTGAGCGCGGAGACATAGAGCCGGAAGATCATCGAGCGATCGACGCTGTCCGGCAAAAGCGCGGGATTGAGTCCGTGCAGCCCCTCTATGACCAGAGGCGTATTCTCGTCTATGCGCAGCGTGCGGCCCGTCCAGACGCGCTTCTGGGTCATAAAGTCGAAGGAGGGCAGCTCCACGGTCTCGCCGGCGAGCAGCCTTGTCAGATCCTCCCGAAACAAGGCCGTATCGATCGTGTCGATATGCTCCAGATCGATCTCGCCGTTTTCATCGGGCGGTATCTTGTCGCGGTCGATGTAATAATCGTCGAGCGAGAGCAGCACGGGCGATTTTCCGTGCACGCGAAGCTGCGTGCAGAGCCGGTTGGCGCTGGTGGTCTTGCCGGAGCTGGACGGCCCCGCGATAAGCACCGCGCGCGCGCGGCGGGCGATGATCTCGTCGGCCAGCTCCGCAAAGCGTTTTTCATGCAGCGCCTCGTTGACGCGGATCAGCGTGCGCACGCCGCCGCCAAGCACCATATCGTTCAGATCGGCCACCGCGCCGCAGTGCATGAGCTTGCCCCACTCGTCGCCCTCGGCGAATACGGCGGCAAGCTTGGGCTTGAACACATGCGGCGACGCGACGTTCGGGTCGGCGGCCGACGGTCTTAAGAGCATCACGCCAAAGGGATGCGCCTGCACGTCGAACACGGAGGCATAGCCCGTCGAGGGCGCCATCTCGCCGTAGAAATAGTCCGCATATTCGCCATGGCGGTAAACGTCGAAATAGCTGAACTGCCGCCATTTGAGCAGCCGCACCTTGTCGACCTGCCCGTCGCGCGCAAAGAGCTCTATGGCGTCGTCAATATCCAGGCGCTTGCGTTCAAGCACATAGTCCGCGTCCACGATCTGCTGCATGCGCGCCTTGATATCGGCGATGGTGATAGGCCCGAAGCTCATGTCCTCGGAGGACATGACGAGGCCCGCGCCCACGGCATAATCGACGTGCACGCGCGCCTTTGGAAACAGCTCGCGCATCGCCAGCAGAAACACAAAGCATATCGTGCGGTCATATATGCGCTGTCCGCGGCTGTCTCCGTAGCGGATCAGCTTGACGACGCCGTTGGAGGCGCGCATGGCGCGCCTGAGCGTCACGCGCTGCGCGCCCGCCTCGCCGCCGCGCACGGGCACATAGTTGAGCGTGAATACCTCGCCCGCCATGCCCGCGGCCAGCGGACGCGTCCGAAGATCGTCCGTGTCCAGAGAAAGCCGCCGCACCAGCGCAAGAAGGCTTTCGCCCGGGCTGGCGGTGATCTCGCGGCCGTCTATATAGAGGCGCATGCTGCCCGCGTCCCGATTCTCGCTCATGGCAGCGCCACCGTGATCTTTCCGGTGTAGCGCGCGCCGGAATAATAGGTCGTACCCTTGATAAAGGGCGAATAGTCAAACGTGAACATGCCGGTGCCGCTAAGGCCGCTCACCGCGTTGTAATCCTGGTCTTTCAGCGTCAGCGACAGGCAGGTAACGATGCCTGGCGGCAGCGGACAGCAGCCCGTGCCCTTATAGTTGACGCCGTCCACCTGCAAAACCTCGTCCTTGGCGCTGATGAGAAACTCCGTTTCGGTCTTGTTCGTGATATAGAAGATCAGCCGGTCGCCCTCAGCGTCCTCGCGAAGGCCCGCGTACTGCACTAAAATGTCATCCGTTTCCGATACGACGTCATAATCCGGCATCGTCCACGCGGGCGCAGGGTCATCCAGGGGTACGTTCAGCGTAACGGGCAGGGCGTTGCTGTTTTGCAGATTGATGCAGACGGCAAGGCTGCTGGGGCTCGCCACGCCGAGCTCATCCATCAGCGGTCCGACGTCCAGTCCCACGATGAGCTGCTTATTGTTGGTGGTGCTGAGGTAGAGCCCCGGGTAATCCCCAAGCAGACTTTTATCGGTGACGGCCACGCCGTTGACCGCCGGATAAATGATCAGCGAGCCGCCGGATTTATTGACCTTATGGGCGATATACAGATAGATGCGCTCGGCCTTTGCGTCGTAACCGAGCGAGGTGACGGTCAGGGGATCGCTTTCGAGCAGCGTGTCGCCCGCGGGATAGACAAAGCCCGGCTCGGGCGCGCCCGTGACCTCCACATAGGTCGTTTTATCGGCGATCCATTCGCCCGTATCCTCATATTGAGCCTGCACGCGCGCGGAAAAGTGGTCGATCTGATCGATGCCCATCATCGCCACCGCCGGATCCCCCAGCCAGTAGCGAACGCTCGCCTGACAGCTTGCGCCCGCCTCCAGAACGATCCTGCTCTGATAGTACTCGTCGCCTGCCTTTTCCGCCGTTGGCGCGGCCAGGCTCCAGCAGTTGGCCGAATTCAGCAGCAGCTCGAGCGAGACGGCCCGCTCGGCGCTGTTTGCAAGCTCATACTCCAGCGTCAGCTCGTAGTTTTTGGCAAAGCTAAGGCCGGTAAGGCGTACGTTCACGCCCTTGGTGCCGAGCAGCTGCTTATCCAGCGCGGTCTGCTGCGTGACCGGCGCGGGCGTAGCCGTGGGCTCGGGCGTCGGCTCCGGCGTGGCCGTGGGCTCCGCCGTGACCGCGGGCACGGTCTCCGCCGTGGCCGCCGGCTCCGCCGCGGCGTCCTTTTGCGCAGGGATATCCGCCGCCGCTTCCTGCGGCCGCGTGCCGCTGGTGACCTTGCCGGAGCCGCAGGCCAGCAGTGCGAGCGCCATGCACAGTGTCAGCAGTGTAAAAAGAATGCGTTTCATATCGGCCTCCTGCCTATAAAAATCAAGCTCATTGTATCGTTGCGCGCGCATGATTGCAAGACCCGCGGCGCATGTGCTATACTGTGCGCATGAAAAAGAGTCTTTCAATAGGTTTTTCGATGATCGCGTCGATATTGCTGATATTCGTCGTTGCCTTCACCGCGCTTCAGCAGGTTATCAACAACGAGACCTTCATCAACAACGAGTTTACCAAGCTCGGGGTCGCCGACTCCATGGGCATGAACAACGCCGACCTCGTGGGCTCCATGACCGTGCTTGTCGATTACATGGAGGGCACCGTCGACAGCATTGATATCATGGTAAGCGTCAACGGCCAAAAGGTCCCCATGTTCGAGCTCGAGCAGGAGCAGACCCACATGGCCGATGTGCGCAGCATCTATCAGACCATCCGCGGCTACCGCGATATTGCGGCGCTGGCGCTGCTGGTGCTCTACCTGTTCGCGGCGCTGGTCAATTTCCGTCAGGCGCCGCGCACGCTGGCGCAGGGCTTCCTCTTCGGCGCGTTCGTCATGCTCGTGATCTTCGGCTTTATCGGCACATGGGCGGCGATGGACTTTTCAAGCTTTTGGACGTTTTTCCACGAAGCGCTGTTCTGGAACGATCTGTGGCTCTTTGACGCCACGGAAAGCCGCATGATCAATATGCTTCCCGAAGAAATGTTTTCGGATATCATCGCGCGCATGGGCCTGTATGCCGGCGTCATCGTGGGCGCGCTGCTGCTGCTCTCCATATTTGCGCTGATCTTCAGCTCGGACCGGTACAAGCGCTCCAGCGCCGAGGCCAAGAAGATCCGCAAGCAGCGCAAGGCCTATCGCCAGAACCGCGCCGCGCTCAAGGAGGAAAAGCGCCTTGAAGCCGAGGCGGCCAAGCGGCAGGCCGAGAAGAAGGCGGCCCGCGACGCCGCGCGGCGCAAGGCCGCGGCCGAAGCCGAAAAAGAGCGCGCCGCCGCCGAGAAAGCCCGCGCCGCCGCCAGCGCAGCGCGCGAAAAGGCGGATCAGAAAAAGCGGCGCGACGCCGAAAAGCAGCAGCGCAGCGCTGAGAAGCTGCAGCGCGACGCAGCGCCGAAAAACAGCGCCGGCGCACGCTCCGCATCGGGATCCAGATCCGATGCCGTCAAACCCAAAAAGAAAACGCACGGCAACGTGCGCGACGACACGGGCTTTTTCGACGAATGAGCCGCATACTGGCCATAGAAAGCTCCTGCGACGAGACAGCCGCCGCCGTCGTAGAGGACGGCCGCAGCGTGCTTGGCAGCGCCGTACACACGCAAATACCCCTGCACCGCCGCTATGGCGGCGTCGTGCCCGAGATCGCCTCCCGCAATCATGTGGAAATGCTCGGCCCCGTGGTGGAAACGGCCCTCTCGGACGCCGGAGTGCCGCTCTCCTCCCTCGACGCCGTGGCCGTCACCTACGGCCCCGGGCTTGTCGGCGCGCTGCTCACCGGCCTTAGCTATGCCAAGGGTCTCGCGTTTGCGCTGGGGCTGCCGCTCATCGGCGTGAACCATATCGAGGGCCACATCGCTGCCAACTATCTTTCGCATCCCGCGCTCGTGCCGCCCTTTACCTGCCTTGTGGCCTCGGGCGGACACAGCCATATCGTGCGCGTAGAGGATTATACGCGCTTTTCCCTGATCGGCAGGACCCGCGACGACGCCGCCGGCGAAGCCTTTGACAAGGTGGCGCGCGTACTCGGGCTTCCGTATCCCGGCGGGCCCGCGCTCGAGGAGCTGGCGGCGTCGGGCGATCCAAAGGCGTTTCGCTTCCGCTCCGCCTTCAACGAGGGCGAAAGCTTTGATTTCAGCTTCTCCGGCCTTAAGACCGCCGTGGTCAACACGGTGCACACCGCCGCCCAGCGCGGCGAATCGCTGTCGCATGCGGATATCGCAGCCTCGTTTCAGCAGGCTGTGATCTCTGTGCTCGCCAAAAAATCCGTCCGCGCCGCCGCCCCCGGCCCGCTTGCGCTCGCGGGCGGCGTGTCCGCCAACAAGGCTCTGCGCGCTGAGCTTGAGAGGCTCTGCGCCGAAAAGCATATGCCCTTTTACTGCCCCGAGTTTCGTTATTGCACCGATAACGCGGCCATGATCGGCTGCGCCGCCTGCTATCGGCTCCAAAATGGCGATACGGCGGAGCTTTCGCTCAACGCCGTACCAAATCTTTCTATCATATAGCGCTTATTTCTTTTTGAGCAGCAGCGCAAGGAATATCAGGCTCGCCAGCAGCGTGGGGATCCCGCCGATCAGACCCATCGGAAAGGGCCCTATGAGCGCGTTGTAGCCCGTCGGACACACCAGCAAGCCCACGCTCGCCACGGCGTTCAAGCCGCCGTGGGCCAGTCCCGCCGGAATCGCGCTGCCGGTTCTGAAGGTCAGCCAGGTCAGGAACATGCCGAAGCATATGCAAAACAGCGTCATGAGCAGTATGCCCGTCCAAGGATAGCCCGTATAACCAACGCCGTAATTGTGCCCGAGCGCGATCATCGGCGCATGCCACAGGCCCCAGATCGCGCCGGAGACGAGCCCCGCGGCCCACGCGGGCATGCGGGAGGCCAGGTGCGGCGTCAGATAGCCGCGCCAGCCCAGCTCCTCGCCAAAGGCCGGTATCAGGTTTAGAACGGGCCCCAGCAGCATGGCCGCGATCGTAGCGGCCAGCATCGGTACGCCGACGCCCGTAACCGGATTGAACAGCTCCGGCCGCAGCACAAGGTACAGCGCCGCGCCCGCTGCGCTCAGCAGTATTGGCAGGAACCACGCCAGCGCGTAACGCCCGATATTGCCGCGAAAGCGCGGGCGCAGGTACATGTTCTGAAAGCCCTCCTTGCAGATGAGCCGCGTCAGTATGGACGCGAGCGCCGGCATGAACATAAAGCCCGCGAATATCAGCGTGAGCAGCGTCTGATCTATTCCCTCCGCGCGCATAAGCACAAAGCAGGCCGCCCAGACCGGCGCAAAGGCCAGCAGGCAAAACAGCAGTATGGGTTTGATCCCGGATTTCATAAGAATCCCTCCTATTTCAGCGTTGCGACCGCCTGTGCGGATATGCACAGGCCCCGTCCCTCGTCGTTCATGCCCTCGGTGGTGGTGGCCTTGACGGACACGGTATCCACCGGCAGCTCCAGCGCCGCCGCGATGCTCTGGCGCATGGCCTCGATATATGGTGCAAGCCTTGGCCGCTGTGCGATCACCGTCGCGTCCACAGCCGCCGGCCGAAACCCGCTTGTCAGCAGCAGCTCCCTCACCCTCCGCATCAGCGCCATACTGTCCGCGCCCTCGTAGGCGGGATCGCTGTCCGGAAAATGCCGGCCGATATCGCCGAGCGCGGCCGCGCCAAGCAGCGCGTCCATGATCGCGTGCGCCAGCACGTCCGCGTCCGAATGCCCCAGCAGGCCGCGTTCAAAGGGGATCGTCACGCCGCCAAGCACCAGCGCGCGGCCTGTGACCAGCCTGTGCGTATCATATCCCGTGCCGAAGCGCGCTAAAAGTCTTTCGGCGCGCGCCCAGTCGGCGGGCGCGGTGAGCTTGAAATTGTCCGGCGTGCTTTCCACAAAGCGCACCCGATGTCCCGCCGCCTGAAACAGCGTGGCGTCGTCGGTGGCGGCAAGCTCCGTTTGCGCGTAGGCGGCGCGAATGCCGTCAAGCAAAAAGGCCTGCGGCGTCTGCGCCAGCCACAGCCTTTCGCGCGGCACGACCATCAGCGCGTCCCCTTCCAGAAAGGCCGTGTCCGTAGCGCGCATGGCCGCGACCCCGCTGCCGTATTTTTCCGCGCTTTCGGTGCAGCGCCGCACCAATTCCGGCGTTACAAAGCAGCGCGCCGCGTCGTGGATCAGCACGACGTCCCCCTCCGCCGCCATAAGCGCATTGCGCACGGATTCGGTACGGGTCTTACCGCCCGCCACGACGCCGTGCGGCACGGAAAAGCTGAGTTCCTCCAAATAGGCGCGCGTGCTTTCGCCGGCGGCCAGCACCAGCGCGTCCACACCGCCCGCGATCAGGGCCTCGGCGCTGCGCTGCACAGCCGTTTTCCCGCAGATGGGCTCGCTCAGCTTGTCAAAGCCCATGCGCCGCGCCGCGCCGGCGCAAAGCAGTATGCCGGTGACCGTCATGAACGGGCGCCGTCCGTAAGAACGGTGTACATCTTGTCCGCATCCTCTTTGCGCACGCTCTCCGCCACGCTCTCTACCCGAAACAGCAGGTGCCGGCCGCCAAGCAGCAGATCGAGCGTATCCCCGGGCTTGACCTCGCACGAGGGCTTGGCCGGCTTTCCGTTGACGCTTACGCGGCCTGCGCCGGCCGCCTCGTTGGCTACCGTGCGCCGTTTGATGATACGCGACACCTTTAAATATTTATCCAGTCGCATAGGCTTTCCTCCGCATTGATTCCTGCCTGTATGGTATGTGCTCGGCCCGTCTTTGTCAAGTGCTTGACAACGCGGCGAGAGCGGATTACAATGCTCTTGTCACGGGGGCGTCCGCGGGCGCGGACTGAGAAGGACCCTTGGAACCTGTTGGGTAATGCCATCGGAGGAAAGTGATACATAGCGGTCATTTTTCGCGGTTGCAGCTTGTGACGGCGATTTTTTTATTGCGGAGGGAAGAATATGGAATTCAAGCTGTTCAAAAAGCTCGGCTCTCTCGAGGGCGCGGAGCTTTACATGCTCATTGGCGCGGCGCTGCTGTTTGCGGCGCTTCTGGTGATCGCGATCGTGGCCGCGAGGAAGCAGCGGGCCGAAGCGCAGCCGGCAAACAGGATCGGCGGCACGCGCGCGCTCGTCTATGGAGCGCTCTGCCTGTCGCTTTCGTTCGTGCTGTCCTATTTCAAGCTGTTCTCTATGCCCTTCGGCGGCTCGATCACGCTCGCGAGCATGCTTCCGCTCGTGGCCTACGCCTCATATTTCGGGCCCGCGCGCGGCTTTTCTGCGGCTCTGGCCTATGCGCTTTTGCAGATCGCGCAGGGCGCATGGATCGTGCACTGGGCGCAGTTCATACTGGATTATTTCGTCGCCTTCAGCTGTCTGGGGCTTGCGAGCCTCTTTCCGCGAAAGCTCCCTCTTGGCATGGCTGTGGCCGGCTTTTCCCGCATGCTGGTCTCGACCGTCTCCGGCGCGATATTCTTTGCCGATGCGGGTCTTGATTACGGCGTCGCCAACCCCTGGGTCTACTCGCTGGCCTACAATGGCCTCAGCATCGGCGCGGATACCGTCATCTGCCTTGTGATCGCGTGCATTCCGGCTTTTTCCCGCGCGATCGATAAAAGCTTTTCCGCGCATTGATTCTTTCTGTACGCCAACGGGCAAACGACGTCATGCCGTTTGCCCGTTCTTCATTGATTTCCGGACTGTCAGTGCGCGATCACCACATGCTCCATGGGATCGACGGGCATGCCGCCGACGAAGAAGCCAAAGTGCAGGTGACTGACCTCGCCGCATTCGGCGGTAGCCGTATCGCCGACCTTCCCGATGATATCTCCGGCGTTCAGCTTCTGACCGACCTGTACGGAGAGAGTGGGGTCCAGATTGGCATAGAGGCTCACGCGGTCGTTGGTATGTGCGACCGTCACGAGCCAGCCAAGTGCGTCGTCCTCGCGCAGCTCCTCGACTGTCCCGGCCAGCACGGCCTGGACCGCAGCGCCCTTCTCGGCCGCGATATCGACGCCCGCGTGCGTCGTCCACTGGTCAAGCGTGCGGGAATAGAGCAGCTGATCGATGGCAAATCCCCATACGACCGCGCCGTCTACGGGCGCAAGCCCCTTCTTGGCGCCGCTTGAGGCCGTGGCCGCCGGCGACGCGCTCGGCGCGGGCGTAGGCGTGCCGGCGGGCGTAGCGGCCGGCGTCGCCGTAGGCAGCGGCGTGTTTTTTGCGGCAAGCGTTTCGTCCTCCGACTGCCGCACCTCCTGCGCGGAGGACTGGCCCGTGCCGTCGTCGACGGCGGGCTCCGCCTCCTCCTGCTGGGGCAGCGCGGTGAGCACGATGGCCGTGCCCACGATCAGCAGGCAGATGAACAGTACGATATAAAAGCCCTGCTTTTTCAGAAAATCCTTCGGTTTGGATTTACCGGTGGTAGGCGTCCAATTATCTTCCATAAAAAATCACCTCGCCGCTAGTATGGACAGGCGAGGCGATGCTTTATACTTTTTTCTTTTGTTTTTATTCGAAAAAGGCCTGCGGCCCCTATTCGGCGCTCGTGTAGTTGTCGAAATAGCCCTGCACAAGTACGATGGGCGTCCCCTTGTCGCCGCTGCCGCTGGTAAGATCGCAGAGCGAGCCGATCAGATCGGTCAGTCTGCGCGGCGTGGTGCCCTGGGAGGCCATGCTTCCCACAAGATCGGCGTCCTTCTGCTCGATATAGCGTACGATCGCATCGTGCAGCGCCTGACCCGTCAGGTTTTTAAACTCATTGTCCGCAAGGTACTTCAGCTTGACCTCGTTCGGCTGGCCGGCAAGCCCGGGTGTATAGGCAGGCGATACCACGGGGTCGGCCAGCTCC
>CAZCAV010000003.1:12985-14737 GCA_964496795.1 uncultured Oscillospiraceae bacterium | reverse complement strand
TCTTGCCCACGGGATCCTTGAACGCGCCGTCGCCATAGATCATCACCTCGAGCCGGCTGCCGGTACGGCGGTACAGCTCGTCGGAGATCGCCGTCACCACGGGCATACAGTCGCGCGGAAAAAGCTTGACCCGATCCTCCGTGGCCTTGTTGGAGCCCAAAAGGCCGTACAGCTCGTTATAGCCGCTGCCGTTCACCGGCGCGGTCAGGATCTCGTCGAGCCCGTATACGATCCTTGCCCCCGCGCTCTTCAGAAGCCGCTTGCTGCGCGCGCGCGAGTGGATATCGGCGCAAAGCACCGCGTCCGTATGCGCGAGTATGGCGCGGCAGTCGTTGGCAAAGAGTATCTCCGCTTCGCAGCCCGCCGCCTCGATCAGTTCCTTATAATAGGCTACATAGTCCATGCCCGTAAAGGCGTGCCTGGGATAGCCGAACAGCGCGCGATAGCGCGGCTCGTCCAGCACGTCGCTCCAGGGATTGACGCCGGCCTCGTCCAGCGCGTCCAGATCGATAAGGTGGTTGCCCACCTCGTCGGAAGGATAGCTCAGCTGCAGCACGATCTTCTTTGCGCCCTTGGCAATGCCCCTGAGGCAGATGGCAAAGCGGTTCCTGCTGAGAATGGGAAAGACCACGCCGACCGTGCCTCCCCCGAATTTTGCCCGCACGTCCGCCGCAATATCCTCCACGCCCGCATAATTGCCCTGCGCGCGCGCGACGACAGCCTCGGTCACGGCCACGATGTCCCGATCATGCAGCGGAAAATCCTCCTGCCAGGCCGCGCCGACGATCTGGTCCACCACAATGCGCACAATATCGTCGCCCTGCCGGATGATCGGCGCGCGAACGCCGCGTGTTACGGTTCCAAGTATTCGATCCATACATACATGCCTCCATTATATATCATTTACATCATAACACGTCTTGGCCAAAAGCTCAACGTTCGTTTTTTTCCGGCACTAAAGAAGCGCCCCGTTGTGAGGCGCTTCGACATGCGGCGTTCGGTCTTCAGGCGCGCGGGCCCGCGTCCACGATATGCTTGGGCATATGATCGTACTTGGTAAAGTTCTTGACAAAGCGGGAAGCCAGATCCTTGGCGGTCGCTTCGTAAGCGGCCTCGCCGGCCTCCTTGGCCCACATTTTCCGCGGCGAGAGCACCTCGTCGGGCACGTTCGGACAGCTCTGCGGCACCTGAACGTTGAATATCGGGTCCAGCTCGAACCTGCCCTTGGCCAGCTCGCCGGTCAGTGCTGCGGTAAGCATGGCGCGGGTATACTTGAGGCTCATGCGCTTGCCGTCGCCAGCCTTGTGGCCGCACCAGCCCGTATTGACCAGATAGACGTTGGCGTCGTGCCTGTCGATGAGCTTGCCGAGCATCTCGGCATAGAGCGAGGGCTTAAGCGGCATAAAGGGCGCGCCAAAGAGCGTGGAGAAGGTCGTCACCGGCTCGGTGATGCCGCGCTCGGTGCCAGCCAGCTTGGAGGTGTAGCCGGACACGAAATGATACATGGCCGCATCCTTGTCAAGCCTGGAGATAGGCGGGAGCACGCCGAAGGCGTCCGCCGTAAGGAACACGATGGTCTTGGGCTGTCCGCCCACGCCCTCCATGACGCAGTTGGGGATGTACTCCACGGGATAGCCCACGCGGCTATTGACAGCCAGGGAGTCGTCATCGAAGTCGAATTCCCGGGTCTCCTCGTCCATGACGACGTTTTCCACGAGAGCGCCGAACTTGATGGCGTTGTAGATCTCGGGC
>CAZCAV010000003.1:0-12975 GCA_964496795.1 uncultured Oscillospiraceae bacterium | reverse complement strand
GATGGAGCCGTCGTCATAATCCAGATGGCGGCTGTCTTCGTCCATGATGACGTTCTCGACCAGCGAGCCGAATTTGATCGCATTCCATATCTGCGGTTCGTTCTCCTCGGAAAGATTGATGCACTTGGCATAGCATCCGCCCTCAAAGTTAAAGATGCCGTTGTCGCTCCAGCCATGCTCGTCGTCGCCGATGAGCTTGCGGTTCGGGTCGGCGGACAGCGTGGTCTTGCCGGTGCCGGACAGGCCGAAGAACAGCGCGGAATCGCCGTTTTCGCCCACGTTCGCGGAGCAGTGCATGGGCAGCACGTTTTCGTGCGGCATGAGGTAGTTCATCACGGAGAACACGCTCTTCTTGATCTCGCCGGCATACTGGCTGCCCGCGATCACGACCTGCCGCTTTTCAAAATCAACGATGATGGCGGCCTCGGAATGCACGCCGTCCACGGCGGGCACGCACTTGCAGCCGGGCGCCGCCAGAATGGTAAAGCCAGGCACAAAAGCCTCCAGCTGCGCTTCGGTCGGCCGGCGCAGGAGCTGATGGATGAACAGGTTCTGGCTCGCCAGCTCGTTCACTACGCGCACGGCCAGCGCATGCTCATGATCCGCGCCCACAAAGCCGTCAAAAATGAATACGTCGCGTCCCTGCAGATAGCTGACGACGCGGTTATAGATGTTATCGGCCTTTTCACGGCTGATGGGCACGTTGACCTTGCCCCAGTCGATCTCGTCATGGATCTTAGGCACGTCCACCACATAGCGGTCGTCCGGCGAACGGCCGGTATACTTACCGGTGTATACGACAAGCGCGCCGGTCTCGGACAGCTTGCCCTCGCCGCGCTCCAGCGCCTTTTCAGTCAGTATGGCGGGGCTCAGGTTCCGGTACACAGCCTTCGGGGCGATGACGCCGAGCGATTCCACATAGTCCTTCATTTCCATATTGCATACACTCCTTTTTGTGCGTATTTTCACGTTTACGGGGACATAAAACCACCTTTACCCCCATTTTGCATTATTATAATCGTTCCCTGTGAAATAAGCAAGCCGTTCCGAGCTTTACAAATTTTACAGGGGCCGCCGTTCCGGCAGACCGGCGCGGCGCGGGTAGGCGGGGGCGGTCGGAAAGCGTTTTCTTGCGAGCACCAGCGTGCGCACGCCGTAATCGGCCTCGATCTTCACCGTCTCCGCCGCACAGCCGAGCGCTTCGAGCGCGTGCGCGGCGCTTCTGAGTTCCTCCTGTGCGTCGCCCTTATACGCAATGCCGAGGCCGCCGGTCGCAAGAAACGGAACCGTGAGCTCAAGCACGACCGGAAGCGGCGCAAGCGCGCGCGAAAGCGCCACGTCATACCGTCCGCGGTGCTCCGCGTCCCTTGCGGCGTCCTCTGCGCGCGCATGCAGACAGAGCGCCTCGAGGTGAAGCTCTGTGCAGACGGCCTCCAGAAATTTCACGCGCTTATTGAGTCCGTCGAGCAGCGTCAGGCGGATATCCGGCCGCGCGATCAAAAGCGGTATGCCCGGAAAGCCCGCGCCCGTGCCCACGTCGATCGCGCGCGCGCCCACGGGAATATAGGGGAGCGCCGAAAGCGAATCGGCGAAATGCTTGTCCGCCGCCTCCTCCGCTCCCGTGATGGCCGTAAGATTCACGCGCGCGTTCCAGTCCAGCAGCATGTCCCAATAGACGGCCATCCGATCGATCTGCGCGTCGTTCAGCATCGGGCAGCGGCTTTTGAGCAGCTCCTTCATGCGGGCAGTCCTTTCTTGACATAGATCAGCAGCACGCTTACGTCCGCGGGCGTCACACCCGATATACGCGCCGCCTGTCCGACCGACGCGGGCTTGATCCGGTTCAGCTTCTGTCTCGCCTCCAGCCGCAGGCCGTCGAGGCCCTGATAATCCAGCCCGGGGGGCAGGAGCGTGTCCTCCAGCGCGCGCATGCGCGCCACCTGCTCGGCCTCCTTCATCAGATACCCGTCGTAGGTGGCGCGGATCTCCACCTGCGCGCGGATATCCTCGTCCAGCGCCGGCAGGCTGTCGAACAGCGCCGAAAGCCCCGTGTAGCTCACGTTCGGCCTTTTCAGAAGGTCGAAGAGCCTCGTGCCGCTTTGCGGCGCGCTCTCTCCAAGCCCGCCAAGATAGGCGGCCAGCGCGTCGGAGGGCGGCGCCACCGTCTTGAGCGCCTCGAGCGCCTCGGCGGTCCTCTGCTGCTTGAGCATGAGCCTGTCATATCGCTCATCCGAGATCAGCCCGAGCCTCCTGGCCCTGGCGGTCAGGCGGATATCGGCGTTATCCTGCCGCAGGAGCAGCCGATATTCGCACCTTGAGGTCATCATGCGGTAGGGCTCGGGGGTGCCCTTGACGGTCAGGTCGTCCACCAGCACGCCAAGATAGGCCTCGTCGCGGCCAAGCGTAAAGGGCTCCTCGCCCCGCACATGCAGCGCCGCGTTGACGCCCGCCAAAAAGCCCTGCGCGGCCGCCTCCTCGTAGCCGGAGCTGCCGTTGAGCTGACCGGCCGTGAACAGGCCCGCGATATCGCGGCTCATCAGCGTAAGGCTCAGCGCCGTGGGGTCCAGGCAGTCGTATTCTATCGCATAGCCGAGCCGCATGATCTCCGCGCGCCTGAGTCCCGCCATGCTGCGCAGCATTTTGACCTGTACGTCGGCCGGCAGGCTCGTGCTCATGCCCTGCACATACATTTCCGCGGTCGAAAGGCCCTCCGGCTCTATAAATATCTGATGCCGTTCCTTATCGGCAAAGCGGACGATCTTATCCTCGATCGAGGGACAGTAGCGCGTGCCCGTGGCGTGGATCTTGCCGCTGTACATGGGCGAGCGGTCAAGATTATCGAGTATGATGCGGTGCGTTTCCGTATTGGTATAGGTCAGATAGCAGGGCTGCTGCTCCTTATGCAGACGGCCGTTGAGAAAGGAGAAGGCCGGCATGGGCTCGTCGCCGTCCTGCCGCTCCATCTCGTCAAGATCGAGCGAACCCGCGTTGACGCGCGCGGGCGTGCCGGTTTTGAATCTTTGCAGCGGAAGGCCCAGCGCGATAAGCGCGTCCGAAAGCTTCTCCGCGCGTTGGAGGCCGGCCGGCCCGCAGTTCTTTTCGTATTCGCCGATCAGAATGCGGCTCTTGAGGTATACGCCCGTACACAGCACGAGCGCGCGGCAGGGGATGGTGAAGCCCTCCTCAGTCAGTACGCCTGTTACGCGCCCGTTTTCAGTGAATATCCGTATGATCTCGCCCTGTCTCAGCGTCAGCCGCGGCTGCGTTTCCAGCGCGCCCTTCACGCGCTCGTGATAGCGGCGCTTATCCATCTGTGCGCGCAGGGAATGCACCGCGGGGCCCTTTCCCGTGTTGAGCATGCGCATCTGGATCAGCGTATCATCCGCCGCCAGCCCCATTTCGCCGCCCATCGCGTCGATCTCCCGCACCAGATGTCCCTTGCCCGTGCCGCCGATAGCGGGATTACAGGGCATCAGGCCCACCGCGTCGAGATTGAGCGTGATCAAAAGCGTGCGGCAGCCCATGCGCGACGCGGCCAGTCCCGCTTCGACGCCCGCATGTCCTGCGCCCGCAATAATGATGTCGTATCCGCTTTCCATACGCGACATTGTAGCACAGTTTTTCTTTTGCAGGAAGAGCCGTGCGCCGTTTTATTGCCGGCCCTGACCCGACGCGCCGAGATAGGCAAGCACGCCCCTTGCTATGGCGTCCGCTATGGCGCATAGATACGCCTCGTCCAGCAGCTTTTGCTCCTCCTCCGCGTTGCTCAAAAAGCCGCATTCCACCAATACGGCCGGACAGCTGCATTCGCGCAGCACAAAATAGTCGCCCGGATTGGCAAGGCGGCGCTTGCGGCCCGTTGTATCGGTCACCTCGTTTATGACCGTCTGCGCCAGCTTCTGCCCCTCGCCCGAGCCGCATTGATAGAAAGCCATCGCGCCGGAAACCTGCGCGTCCGAAAACTTATTCATATGGATGCTTACGACCATATCGACCTCCTCGCCGGATATGATCTCCCCGCGGCGCTTCAGATCCTTTTCCTTGGTCGCGCCAAGCGCCGTATCCTCGCTGCGCGTCATGATCACCGCCAGCCCGTTCGCCTCAAGCTGCTCGGCAAGCCGCGCTGCCACGGTCAGATTCAAGCCGGATTCGCGCGTGCCGCTTGCCGTGCCGACCGCGCCGCCGTCAAAGCCGCCGTGCCCCGCGTCGACGACCACCGTATACGCCTCCGCGGTCGCCTCCGCCGCCTCGCCGCGCGACCCCAGCCACTCGATCGCGCCCAGAAGCGTCACCGCCAGCGCCGCGCATAAAAATAAGGCCGCAAACCAGTCTCCGATCTCCCGCAGCATAGAATCCCCGCTCCTTTTGCCTGTCGTTCCCGCACTTTGTCCTTTTTCATTCTATGTCCCCCACCTGCATAGATATTCCGCATATTTATAGCTGAAAATCGCGTGTTCTCCACAGCTTCCACATAGTTATCCACATTCCTGCGGCTCCTTTTATGGGAAGATACGGGAGTTGTCCACAGTTTTCACGGCCGCATATACGACAAAATCATGCGGCATACGCATGATTTTCACGCAGAATTCCCTTAAAATTATTCAATTATGACACGGGAGTGAAGCCTCTACGGCGCCTGTCAATCCATATAAAACAGCGGATTTGTCGGTATAGCGTCCACCAGAAGCTCATAATGAACATGCGGTTTTTTGCTGCCGGCTGCGGACGCAAGCGCGCCGAGCTGATCGCCCAGAAACACGCGCTGATTGTGTTCCACCAGTATACTCTCGGGCTCGAGGCCCGCGATACGCGATATAAAGCCGCCGCCGTGATCTATATCGATCACGAAGCCATAGGCCCCGCGCTCGCCGCAGTACACGATCAGGCCCTCGCCCGGCGCTGTGACCGCCGTGCCCGCGCTTCCTCCGATATCCACGCCGTTGTGCATGCTGCCGCTGCGCATGCCGAAATAGGAGCTGATGCTGCCGCGCATCGGCAGGCTCAGCGTCAGCTCGCCCGCGTCCTTTCCCTTTACGCCCTCGCCCCGGCCGGGCGTCTCCCCGCGGCTCGTCCAGGTTCCGTTGAGTATCATCAGCGCGCGTCCCTCCCGCTGCTGTGTCAGCACAGGGGCGTCCTCGCTTTCAAGCGCGCCGGCCAGATAGCTTCGCCGCACGCTCTCCACCGCATAGCCGGCAAAGCCAAGCTGCCGGATAATGCGGCAGCCTCCGGCCAGAGCGGCGCTGTTTGTGGAGCTCGTCTCGATCGGCAGCTCCGTCTGCAAAAGCTTTTCGGTGATCACCCGCACCGGCACGACGTCCGCCGTGTTGGTCAGTAGCGCGAGCGCATCCTCGTGGCTGCTCAGATGCGCATCTGCCTCAGCATCCGCAAATATCAGCTCGCAGGCAAAGGCGGCCGAGATAAACCGCTCGCCCTCCGGCGCCGCCGCGCATGTTTCAAGATACTCCAGCAGAAGCGACCGCAGCTCTTCCTCGGAGCTCATCGTCAGAACAGGCCGCCGATCCGCCAGAAGCGTGCAGGCCGTTTCCGGCAGCGGCTCGGTGGGTGCGGGGCTTGGCGTATTGACCGCCACGTCCACGACCTCCGGCTGGGGCGCCTCGCTGGTTTCTATCACGACCGGCCCCGTGGGAGCGGACGGCTCCCGTCTTGGCCCAAGCAGCAGGGCGGCCGCGGCCAACGCGGCGAGTATGCCCGCCGCGCTGAGGATGAATATGGTATTGAGCTGCTTTTTCTGCGGCATGGTTCTCAGCCTGTTCTGACACAGGAGGCGATGCAATAGCCGCTTGTGCCTTCATATTGTATGTACGCCCAGCCGCTGACGACGCTGTACACGGTGACGACCGCGCCCCGCGGCATGACCGTCAGCACGCGGCTGCCCGTGCCCGTGGTCGGCTTTGTACGCAGGTTCAGCCGCGCGGTGATCACGCCCGTCTTGCTTCCCGCCGGCGCCGTTCCGGTCATGGTAACGTATTTTGCAAACACGAAGCCCTCCGCCCCGTTTGAGGCAAGCCGGATCTGATACCAGCTTCCCGAGGAGCCGAGTATGGTCACGGCCGTGTTGCGCGGGAGCCGTCCGAGGCTGTCAAAGGCGGTGCCCGCGCCCTTGCGGAAGTTTACGCCGGAGGCGTTGATATAGCCGCCGCCGCTTTCCTGCGCGTCCGCCGCGTCCTTCACCAGCGTCACATAGCGTCCGTAAACATAGCCCTCCTGCCCTCCGGCCAGCGTCCGCACATGGTACCATGCGCCGCTCTTTTCATAGATGCCGAGCTGCGTACCCTTGGCCAGCTTTCCGTAGCTTTGGGTGGCGGTGGATGCGCCCGCCCGGATATTGACCGCGCTGCCGTTGATCTCGCCGCTTGCGGCATATACCGTCGCAGCGCCCTCCGGCTGCGGCGTGGGACTGGGGGTTGAGGCTGCGGAGCCCACCGGCGTGGGCGTCGGCGCGGTCACGCTGCCGGCCCCCTCCGCAAGCGGCTCTGTTATGCTCATGTATCCCTTCTTAATGAAGCCGACCTGTCCCGTGGTCATGGCCCGCACCTTGTACCAGCCGTTGACCATGCCGTAAACGCCAAGCTCCGTATCCTTCGACAGCTTGCCAATGGCGGCATAGCCCGTGCCCGGGCCCTGCCGGTAGTTTACGGCGCTCGCGGTGGTTATACCGCGCGCGATCATCGCGCTGCCCGTGAGCAGCACCAGATCGTAGCGTATATAGCCCAGGTTCCCGCTCGGCGCCTGCACATAGTACCAATCGCCCTGTATGCCCAGCAGCGTCAGCGCCGTATCCGCCGCAAGCTTTTCCACGACCTTCCCGCTCGTGCCGGCCTTTGCGCGCATATTCACCGCGCCGCCCTGTACGCGGCCCGTGCCGGGCGTCGTAACGGCCTTTTCGGCCGACGGCGCGCTGACCGTCTCGGGAAAGCTGTATTCCATCGTTCCAAGCGTCGCGCCCGGATAATAGTAGGCCAGGATCTCCTGATAGGTCTTGCCCTCGAGCGCCATCTGCTGCGCGCCGCGCTGACTCATGCCGACGCCGTGGCCATAACGGGCATGGATCAACGAAAAACCGCCCGCGCTCGGCTCGGCATAATAAATTTTCAGGCTCGTGTCCGTATACAGATCCTCGTCCGCCATTTCCTTGAAGGTGAAACGGAAGCTCACCTGCGTTTCGCGCGTGAATTCCGGCGTGGGCGTCGGGCTGGGCGTAGGCTCGTGCGTGGGCGTCGGACTCGGCGTAGGCGCATGCGTGGGCGTCGGACTCGGCGCAGGCGCAAGGCTCGGCGCCGTGCTCGGCACAGCTTCCGGCTCCGGCGTCGGCCCGCCCTCCGCCGTCGGCTCCGGCTCGGGGCTTGGCGTGGGGCTCGGCGTGGGGCTCGGCGTGGGACTCGGCGTAGGCTCGTGCGTGGGCGTCGGGCTCGGCGTAGGCGCAAAGCTCGGCGTTGGCGTAGGCACCCGCGCATCGTCGAGCGTGGTCACGACCGTCGCCTTGACCTCCACCGTGCTGAAGTTGCGGTCGCCCGCATAGCCGCCAACGCCCGATACGCTTACGGAATCGATCGATTTCACGCCCGTAAAATGGTAACCCTCCGATATCGCGCCCGCAGCGTTTACGGCGGCCATCAGGCGATCGTCGATAAAGCGGAAGACCAAAAAGCCCATCTCATGCTCCGAATACTGGTTGGACAGGAACACCGTTTCGCGCGGCGAGGAGGGGTTCTTCATGTCATATTCGTCCGCGCCGCTCTTGAATGCGCCGTCGAAGGCCTTCGAGCTCCAGCGCGTGCCGGGCAGTATCGCCCAGCCGCCGTTGCTGGCGGCGTAATAGCACTGCAAAACCTTGTCCTTATAATAGAGAACATCGTTGGCGGTCGAATCCACCGCCTCGATCACCTTGGTATAGCTCGGCTCATAGCCGCGATACACCTGATCGTTCGCCGTATCGCCGATGTCGTACGCGCCCGAGGCGCCGATGTGCAATATCGCGTAGCCCTTGGCCGCAACCGCCTGCGCCTTGAGCGCCTCGATGGGGAACTGATCGCTCATCTCATAAGCGACCACGCCGTAGAGATAATGCGACAGCGGCACGCGGTTGACCACGCTCAATATGCCGTTGCTCGCCGTAATGCTGAAATGACCCAGGTATTGACGCATTCCCGCCACCGTGCGGATCGTCAGGCTGCCGCCCGTACGGCCAAGCTCCGCGCGCTCGAGGGTGACCGTTGCGCCGCTGTACAGCACGCCTTCCTTGGAATGCGTGACCGTGACGGTCCCGCCGCTGGCCTGCAGCGTCAGGCTGCCGCCCGTAAAGCTGCGGCTCGCCTCCTTGAGCGTGTACGAGCCGGAAACGGGGATCGTCAGCTTGCCCGCGCTCTCCGTGGAGAGCAGCACGCGGATATACTGCGCGTCCGCAGCCGCCGGCGCAGACTGCACGACGGCCAGCGCCGTCAGCGCCAGCGCCAGCATCAGCGCGCAAAATTTCAGGAGCCTGCGTCGTATGATCATACCCATGATTGTACCTGTCACACCGTTCCCTGCCTAGCAGAAATCAGGATTATTCGCGGATTATTCACATTAGCCCACGCTGTGGCAGGCGCATCGAAAATCCGCTTCCTCCAGCCCTGCAAGCGCGCCTTGAGCCGCCTCCTCGCTTGCAAACAAACCGCACACCGCGCTGCCGCTGCCCGTCATACAGGCGCCCAGCGCACCCGCCGCAAGCAGCGCCTCCTTCAGCCGTCCGATCTCCGGCACAAGCGCGACCGCGGTCTCCTCAAGAGCGTTCTCCATGAGCCGCCCAAGCTCCGCCGCGTTCCCCGCCGCCAGCGCCCGCATGGCCTTCGGCGTATCCGGCTTCGGCCGCGGCAGCGGCAATCTTGAGAACAGCGTGCGCGTCGATATCCCCTGCCTCGGCTTTGCGATCGCATAGTGCATCTCCGGCGCAGAAAATGTGCTCAGTATCTCACCCACGCCCTCCGCGCGCGCCGCGCCGCCGCTGAGGCAAAACGGTACGTCCGCGCCCACGGACAGCGCCACGTCCCCTAATACGCCCTCGCTTAAGCCTCCGTACAGCCGCTGCAGGCCGCGCAGCAGCGCCGCCGCGTCCGCGCTGCCGCCCCCAAGCCCCGCCTCCGCCGGAATGCGCTTAACGACCTGCGCTTCCACGCCATACCCTGTCAGCGCCCTGTATTTCTCCGCCGCGCGCCGGAGCGTGTTGTCGTAGGGCAGCGCCATGCCCACGCTCGTTATCTCGATCCCCCGCGCGCGCCGCACCGTTACGTCGTCGTGCAGCGACACGCTCTGCATCAGCGAATCCAGCGCATGATACCCGTCCATACGCTTATACAGCACGCTGAGCGTCAGGTTCAGCTTCGCGTACGCTTTCTCCGTTGCCATGTTCATTTGATTATTATAACAAACCGCGTTCCTTTATGCTATAATACTAAAGATTTGCCTGCTCTCTTTTCTCTGCTCTCTTTTCAAGAGAAAAGAGAGCAACAGAGAAAAGCTGAACCATGGTTGAGGTATGGTATAGGCTGATTTACCGGGCTTTGGTTCAGGTATGGTGCCTCTGTCAGAACCAAACAACAGTGAGACTTTCTTTTTGCTTCTTTTTCTTTCTTCTGAAAGAAAAAGAAGAGAAAGGCCAACCACATGATCTTTTCACCCTTATGCAGCGGCAGCAGCGGCAACGCGTCCTATCTGGAGGCGGGCGGCGCGCGTTTATTGATCGACGCGGGTCTGCCGGCACGCCGCATTACGGCTTTGATGGATGAGATCGGGCGCGAGCCGCGCGGCCTGTCGGGCATACTGGTAACGCACGAGCACACGGACCATATCGCGGGCATAGGCGTGTTATGCCGTCGCTACGGACTGCCGGTATACGCAACGGCGGGCTGCTGGCAGCGTATGCGGTTAAATCTGGGCGAGATCCCGCCGCGCAGCATGCGGGTGATCGAGGCGGATCATGATTTTTTTATCCAGGGGCTGCGCATACTGCCCTTTTCCACGCCGCACGACGCGGCGGCGCCGGTGGGCTATATATTTACGGAGGCGGGGCGCAAGCTGGCGTTGATGACCGACGTCGGGCATGTGTCCAAGCACATGCTGGAGCTGTGCGAGGGCGCGGATCTGGTGCTGCTGGAAGCCAATCACGACGTGGACATGCTGCGCGCGGGCAGCTATCCGTATCCGCTCAAGATGCGCATACTCTCGGCGCGCGGGCATCTGTGCAACGAGGACGCGGGGCTCGTGCTTGCAAAGCTCTACCAAAGCGGCCTGCGCTGCGCGATACTGGGCCATCTTTCCCGCGAGAACAACACGCCCGAGCTTGCGCTCTTAACGGTCAGGAGCATTCTTCAGCAGGCGGGCGCAGAGGACATGCGCGTGGACGTTGCGCTCTGCGACCATCCGACGGGCATATTTGAGCTGTCATGAATATTCGTCTTTTATGTGTTGGAAAGCTCAAGGATCGCTGCTGGCTTGAGGCTGCCGCTGAGTATGAGAAGCGGCTTGGCCGCTTTTGCGCGCTGGAAAGCGTCGAGCTGCCCGACGAAAGCGCGCCCGATTCCCTTTCCGGCGCGCAGCAGGCGCAGGTCATGGAGCGGGAGGGAAAGCGGCTGCTTGCGCGCATCGGCGGCGGCGAGCATGTGATCGCGCTCTGCGTGGATGGCAAAGCGCTCTCCTCCGAGGCCTTCTCAAAGCGCCTCTCTGCGCTGCTGGACGCAGGCAAGACCGTCGATTTTGTGATCGGCGGTTCGCTCGGCCTTTCCCCGGCTGTACTCGATCGTGCCGATGAAAGACTCTCCGTCTCCGCCATGACCCTGCCGCACCGGCTCTGCCGCGTGTTTCTGCTCGAGCAAATATACCGCGCCTTTAAGATCATGCGCGGTGAAGCCTATCATAAATAGCGGCGCTGCGCTCGCTTGACGCCGCCTGCTAACGGCGGTTAGCCCGTCAAAAAGCCTTGTTGTTTGACGAACAGGGGGGCTGTCCGGAATCGGACAGCCCCCCTGCATTGGCGTTTACGTTTAGTTCTTCGCGTCCTCAGGCTCGACTTCCTTCTCGGAGCGGCCCGCGAGGATCGCCACGCCCACCTGGATCAGGGCTATGGCCACCATCAGCAGCGTCCAGCCGTCCACGAGCGTCATGGGATTTTGCATATCCTCGGTCAGTATGAACGCGACGATCGCGCCGATACCGGGGATCAGGCTGGCGAGTCTCCAGCCGCCCTTCTTGTTGATCTCGGCCTCCTTAAGCTGCTTTTCGGGCTCGGCCTCCCTCTTCTTCTTGCCGATGTAGGCGACCAGCAGCAGCGCGCTGCCAAGCGCGGTGAGGATTGCGAGGATCAGGTTCACGAGCGCCCATGCCTTATAATCCGGCGCGGCCAGAGGCACGGTGTCCTCGGTGAATCTCTCGGGCTCAGGCGTTGGCTCCGGCGTGGGCTCGGGATCGGGCTCCGGCTCCTCGACGGCGGTGAGCTGACCGTAAACGATCAGGTTATAGGCCGGCATATTGGTCGGCACGCCCTGGAATCCGCCGAAGGTATAGCCGTCCGGCGCGGTATAGGCGGGCGTAGTGACCGCAGCGCCGGCGGGCAGCGTGTAGGACTGTACCGTCTGTCCGTTTGCGCCGAGGTTGCCGCCGCGCACGATGAACGTGAGCGTGAAGGTCGGAGCCGGGATGATGGTCAGCGTACCGTTATTCACCGTCACCGTGTAGTTGTCGTTTGCGGTGTAGTGCGGGCGGATCGTGTAGCTGCCGACTGCCTGACCGGCGTCGCGGTCGCAGTAGATCGCCAGATTATCGCCGTTCACCACGCCGCCGGCGACCGTCCAGTTGAGCGCTGGATCAGCCGCGCCAACGATCTTCGTGTGGTTGGCCGCAGCGATCGTGATCGGGCGCGGGTCGATCGTCAGCGTGCTGTTATTCACAATGATCACATAGTTGCCCACGATGAATTGACTGCCGCTGACGGTGCCGTCCGCAATCAATTCGATCTCGACCGCATAATCGCCCACGCTCTCGCCGGCCACAGTCCGGCTGACCATGATGTAATCATCCAACTCGTCGCCGTTCGCCATGCTGCCGCCGGTGATCCGGTAGGTGTAATCGGGGTCCTCGTCGCCGTAGACCTTGGTCTTTTTGTCAGCCGTGACCGTGACTTCGCGCGCGACGATCGACAGCGAGCCATCTATACCGGTGAAATCGTAGTTCGTTGCGCTGAACTTGGTCACGTCGACCGTTATGGGGTATTCGCCGATCTTACTATTGGAAGTAGCCGTCGTTGTGAGCGCGCCCTCCGCCGCGGTGACCACGTTTTCCGTATCCCCGTTGACAAAGCCGGTGATATCGCAGGTCAGCAGCGTAAGCTCGGCGCCATAGGGCACGCTTAAGCTGTCCGCCTTGACCGTCAACAAGGCCTTGGTGATCGTCAGCGTGCCGTCCGCCATCTTGAAGGTATAGTTGCCGTTATTGGCCGCAAGCGTGCCTGCCGTCACCGTGATCGGGTATTCGCCCACCGGCGAAAGCTTGACTGCCGTGGTGCTGAGCACAGGCGCTCCGGTAACGGCCGCTGCGGTTTCGTTGTTCACAAAGCCCGTGATCTTGTAGGTCAGCGCCGGATTGTCTTCGCCGTACTTCCTGGTCTGATCGTCCGCCGTGACCGTCAGCTCCACAGGCGTGATCGTGATCGTCGCGTCGGCAAAGCTGTCCTCATAACCCGCCTTGACGCCCTTGACATACACGGTCACGGAGCTGGCCGTCACGTTCGTTTCCGTCGGCGCGGTCGTCGACCAGTCAGTCCCGTTGTTGGTCAGGCTGTAATAGAGCGTGTCGAAGCCGGTCGCATTCGTCACGGTGATGCCGTGCGCTGCGCCGTCATACTCATCGCTGTACGGCGTAAGCGTCAAGCCGATGGCGTCCGCCTTGGTGATCGTCAGCGTGCCGTCCACTGCCACAAAGGTA
>CAZCAV010000002.1:0-78818 GCA_964496795.1 uncultured Oscillospiraceae bacterium | reverse complement strand
ACTGACCGTTCTTTTGCGCTTCCTTCTGTAAGCGCCAGATGGGGCGGTAGTATTCGCGGTAGACTTCCTCATTTACCAATACCCACTGTTTGGTATTGCGGATGTAGATTTTGCGTTGTTCGTTTACTTGATTTGACATAAAAAAGCTCCTTCGTTTTTCAGATTTCTGAAATCCGCAGGAGCCGTTTTTATCCGTAGAAACAGAAAAACGGCCGGGATAGTCCTCTGGTATGAGAACTAATCCAGGCCGTCAAGCAGCTCTGCGGATTGCAGTATTTAGTTGGTGCCGCCCTTATGCGGCGATTAGATAGTCGTACACGATAAATTTGCTGGCTGTTCGGGTTACAAGTGACTTAATGCTGCCACGCACAACAGTGAAAGTGCCGCCTACAGGGATGATAAAGAGATAACTTATTTTGTGCGGTCCTTCGGTTTCAACCGCTCCAGTGGCATCGTCTGCTTTGCATAGAAGACGGTTCTCCACGTTTCTCAATTCTCTAAAATGATCACCTATACCAACTCCTCCTTTCGCGATAAAGTCATAGATATTGACCCTCCTCTTTCATAAATATCAAAAGCCACTTAGACGTACTTCACCGTAGAAAACAATCATTTCTGACTGAGTTCTACAGCTTAGCGCGTCTAAGCGGCTTTCCTGTTAGCAACTCGATATTAAGTTAGGTTCCGATGACTATCGGGATTTTGACCTTTTGCAGTGGACACTGTACAAGAACTGTTATTTTTTCGGGTAATTCACCAACAGTTTCGAGTACGTGACAATGTTTCCCGCACTTGCATTTTTCTCCTTCGTTAGGACACTTGTAAACATGGGAGGGAATATGTATATCGCTATTTGTCATACGCTACCCTCCTTTAGCGAATGATCTCAGGCATCTCTGCTGCATCATCATTTCTGGCATTCTTAATAATGTTGCTAACATCAGCTTTCTCGTCGTCGGTCATCGCGTCACCCATAACCATGTAGGAGATGACCATGCCAGCATACAATGATTGACACGAGATACTGAACCTGTTGCGTTTATATAAAGAAAACAGGGCTACCAAAGTCAGTGTTTGAACACGGAAGCCCTTATTTCAAGCCTTTTCCCCTTTTTCGGCTAGAGGGAGCTTTTTCTATTGTATCAAAACCTGCATTTACATAGATGGCGCTTGTGAAACCGGCGATGATAAACCGATGCTTTCGATTGATACTTGCGCTTTCGATTGCTATACCCACGCTTTCGATTACCTGAAAAAGTTTCATCGTATCAAAATTATCAGCCTTTGCCAATAAGAACGGCAGATTTGATATGTTAGATATCAGGGCTGCCGCTTTTATTTTGCTCATACAACAGGATGGAAATATACTCCGTCGTGCTATTTCCTTACGAGCGGTTTTCATGTATAATGTATTTGTAGAAAATTGGAGTTGGATATGAAATTATTGTTCGATAGCAAGAAATACTATATAGAAACCTTCGGCTGTCAAATGAATGTGCGCGACAGCGAGCATGTTGCAGGAATTTTGGAAGGCGTCGGCTTCACGCATACGGCGGACAAAAGCGAAGCCGACTGCATATTGTATAATACCTGCTGCGTGCGCGAGCATGCTGAAAAGCGTGTATTTGGCAACATCGGAGCTTTGCGGGAGTGGAAAGAGGAGAATCCGTCGCGCATTCTGGGTGTGTTTGGCTGTATGATGCAGCAGAGATCTATCGCAGAGAAGCTGTATAAGCGTTTTCCTTATGTGGACGTGATCTTTGGCACGGCGCAGCTTTTGCAGCTTGGCAGCTTCTTAAGCGAGGCTGCGGCCGGTAACCGCGTATTTGCCGTGAGCGACGCAAGCGCACGCATTGAGGAGAATCTCCCCAGCATACGCGGCAGCCTCACAAACGCCTTTGTCAACATCAACTTTGGCTGTAATAATTTTTGCAGCTACTGCATCGTGCCTTATGTACGCGGCCCCGAGCGTTCGCGTACGCCGGAGTCGATCGAAGCGGAGGTACGCTCGCTGGTATCCGAGGGCGCGTGTGAAGTTACTTTGCTTGGCCAGAACGTCAATTCCTACGGTCAGGACTTGAGCGGCATGGATTTCCCCGCGCTGCTTGAACGCATTTCCGCAATTGACGGACTGAAACGGCTGCGCTTTATGACCTCGCACCCAAAGGATCTCAGCGACAGGCTCATTCACACAATGACATTGCGGCCCAACATCTGTCATCATGTGCATTTGCCGCTGCAATCTGGCTCTGACCGTATATTGGAGGCCATGAACCGACGCTATACGCGCGCGCAGTACATGTCCATAGTGGATAAGCTGCACGCCGCCATGAGTGACGTGGAGATTACCACGGATATTATCGTGGGCTTTCCTGGTGAAACGGATTCGGATTTTCAAGAGACGCTCGATATGGTGTCAAGCGTTGATTTTGCCAATGCGTTCACCTTTAAATACTCGCCGCGCATAGGCACGAAGGCCGCTGTCATGCCCGATCAGGTGCCGGAGACCGTCAAGAAAGAGCGCTTACACGCGTTGAACAGTCTTCAGGAACGGCGTGTTCTTGCGCAAAACCGACGGTATGACGGTTATGTTGGCGAAGTGCTTGTCGAAGGAGCGGATCTGCGTGAAAAGCCGCTTGCCTACGGGAAGTTCTCCAACTTCAAGATGGTGTATTTCCCGGGTGATGAAAGTCTGACCGGCCGTTTTGTAAGAGTGCGCGTCACAGGTGTGCGCAAGAGTTCGCTTGTAGGAGAGCAATGGGGGAAAGCAGGATGCTGATTGAGAAAGCGCGTGAGCTGGGTGTAATGATCGCCGATTCGCAGGAGTTTCAGGACTTTGCCGCCGCCAAGCGTGCCGTAACGGAAAATGAGGCGCTGACCGGTCTTTTGAACGAGTATGCCGAAAAGCGTGAAAGGTTGGTGGCCAGTCTTTCCAGTGACGAGGGCGATTCCAGAGAGGCCATTCCTCTGACCAATGATATCGAACGGTTGCGCGAGCAGCTTAATGAGAATCCAACGTTTTCAAAAATGATGAAGTCTGAAGCCGCGTTTTCCGCGCTGCTCGAGGCGATCAACAACGAAATCAACGCCTGCATTGGCCAAACAGCCGATGGCTGCCCGCATGACTGCGCTTCCTGCGGCGGCTGTGCGCATTGAGCGGAGGAAACCGTATGCCGGCACAGATCACGCCCATGATGCGGCAATATCTCGATCTCAAGGAGCAATATCCCGATTGTTTGCTCTTTTTCCGGCTGGGCGATTTTTATGAAATGTTTTTCGAGGACGCCAAAACCGCCTCGGCAGCTTTGGAGCTTGTGCTCACGGGCCGCGACTGCGGCTTGGACGAGCGTGCTCCCATGTGCGGCGTACCTTATCATGCGGTAGACGCCTACATTAATAAGCTGATCGAAAAGGGATACAAGGTGGCCATCTGCGAGCAGATGGAGGACCCGGCTCTTGCCAAGGGCCTTGTTACGCGCGACGTCATACGCATCATCACACCCGGCACGGTGATCGAGGAAAAAATGCTGGAGGATGGCTGCAACAACTATATTGCTGCCGTGCTTTACGCAGACGACGCCATCGGCCTTGCATACGCGGACGTTTCCACCGGTCAGTTCTGCGTAATGCAGCTATCCGGCGATAATACCGCCATATCTCTGGTGGACGAGCTTGCACGCATTCGTCCGGCCGAGCTGCTGGTCTCTCCGGAGTTGATGGCGCAGCCCTTTTTGTCCAAGACGCTGTCCGCCGCCTATTATATCGAGCAATCCCCGCCGCAGTCGTTCTCTCTGTCGGCAGGCAGGGAGCGGCTCCTGCGCCATTTCGGCGTAGCCACATTATCGGGCTTTGGCTGTGAGAACCTGCCGCTTGCAATATCCGCTGCCGGTGCTTTGATGCGTTATCTGGAGGAAACACAAAAAAATGCGCTCTCGCATATTTGCGCCGTGCGGACCATATCGCGTTCCTCCTATATGGTGTTGGACGCTTCAACACGCCGGAATTTGGAGCTTACGCAGCCGCTTCAATATGGCGGCAGTAAAAAAAACACGCTTCTGTATCTGCTGGATCACTGCTGCACGGGAATGGGCAGCCGTATGCTGCGCGACTGGATCGACCGACCTTTGCAGAAGATCGATGAAATCGACGCGCGTCTGGACAGCGTTGAATTTCTTTCGGCTGATCTGCCCGTCAGAAAGAATCTCCAATCACTGCTGAAGGGGATTTATGATATCGAACGCCTATCCAGCAAAATCGTCTATGGGGCGCTGAACGCACGCGACTGCGTAGCGCTTCGGCAAACGCTGGAAAGAATCCCTGCGCTGAAGGATCAGCTTGATGGAAACGATAAGGCGCTTTTGCAGCAGGCAGGACTCAGCCTTGACCCAATGGAGGATATCCATACACTGCTGACCTCCGCCATATGCGACGAACCGCCCGCTGGCGTAAAAGACGGGGGTTTTATCCGCGCCGGTTATAACGCGGAGGTGGACGAATTGACCTCCATTACGACTGGATCCAGAGAGTGGCTGAATCGCTTTGAAGCAGAGGAACGCGAAAACAGCGGCATTCGAAATCTGAAGGTTGGCTATAACCGCGTATTCGGCTATTATATTGAAGTTACCCGTTCCAATCTTTCTCAGGTTCCCTACCATTATCAGCGCAAGCAGACGCTGACAAACGCGGAACGCTATATTACACCCGAGCTCAAAAGCATGGAGGAAAAAATCCTTGGCGCCAAGGATCGTCTGATTGAACTCGAGTATGCGTTGTTTTGCGATATTCGTGCGCAGCTTGTCGCCTGCACAGACAGGCTGCAGAGCAACGCGCAATCGATCAGCCTGATCGACTGTTTGCAATCGCTCGCAGAAACGGCCGCACAAAATCGATATCGCCGTCCGCACATGAATACAACAGGGGAAATACACATACAGAACGGCCGCCATCCGGTGATCGAAAAGGCCATGAAGGAAGCCTTTATACCAAACGACGTACTGTTGGATTCCAGTGAAAATCGCCTGCTGATTATCACAGGGCCGAACATGGCCGGAAAGAGCACTTACATGCGGCAGGTGGCGCTGATTACGCTGATGGCGCATATCGGCTCCTTCGTTCCTGCGGATCGCGCGGAAATAGCTATACGAGACCGAATCTTTACCCGCATTGGCGCAAGCGACGATCTGGCCTCCGGTCAGAGCACCTTCATGGTGGAGATGAGCGAGGTTGCCAACATACTGCACAACGCCACAAGACAAAGCCTGCTGATACTGGACGAGATCGGCCGCGGAACCAGCACCTTTGACGGCCTCAGCATTGCCTGGGCCGTACTGGAGCATATTGCCGATCCGGATAAGAGCGGCGCTCTTGCCCTGTTCGCCACGCATTATCATGAGTTGACCGAGCTAGAAGGAAAGCTTTCCGGCGTAAAGAATTACCGTATCACCGTAAAGGAAATGGGCGATGATATTATTTTTCTGCGCAAAATTGTTCGGGGCGGCGCAGATAAAAGCTTTGGCATTCAGGTAGCTCGTCTGGCTGGACTGCCCGCAGAGGTTCTGGATCGCGCCAAAATAATTTTGCAGGAGCTTGAGTACACCGATATTGCCGCAAGACAGCGTCCCTTGCGTGAAACAGCCGTACAGCCGTCTCTGCTGGATACCTCGGCGGAAGATACCGTTTTGCGCTTGATCAAGGAGCTGGACGTTGAGCATATTACGCCGTTGGAAGCGTTGAATGAGTTATATTCCATGCAGGTCATGCTCAAGAGCAAGGAGTAATTATGCCAAGAATACAGGTGCTGAGCGCCCATATCGCCAATCAGATCGCCGCCGGCGAGGTCGTCGAGCGTCCGGCTTCGATCGTAAAGGAGCTTGTAGAAAACGCTGTGGATGCCGGCGCGACAGCGCTGACCATTGAGATCGAAAACGGCGGACTGGACAGTATTCGTATTTCCGATAACGGCTGCGGCATTGCGGACGAGGATGTAGAAACGGCGTTCCTGCGCCATGCTACCAGCAAGCTTCGCACCGCGGAAGATCTTGGCCGTATAGAAACCCTTGGATTCCGCGGAGAAGCGCTCGCTTCCATTGGCGCAGTAACCTGTATGACGCTTAAAACGCGCACCGACGAGGATGAGCTCGGCAGCGAGTTATGCGTGCGCGGTGGCAAGCTTGAATGGCACAAACGAATCGGCTGCACCACGGGAACGGTAATCGAGGTGCGCGAACTGTTTTATAATGCTCCTGCCCGGCTCAAGTTTTTAAAAAGCTCGCGGGCTGAAAGCGGCGCCATCGGCGACTATGCGGCCAAGCTTATCATGTCGCTGCCGTGGGTGTCCATACGCTATATCAACAACGGGAAGGACGTCTATCATTCCATAGGCGACGGCGATCTAAGAAACGCGATCCTGTGCGTGTATGGGCCGGAAATGGCGCCTCAGCTTGTCAAAGGAGACTTTGACGACGGATATTTAAAGATAAACGGATATGTCGGTACACCCGCAATATCCCGCTTCAATCGCTCTGCGCAGGCATTGTTTCTAAATCGCCGCATCATACGTTCTGCGGCCCTTTCCAACGCGCTGTCGCGCGCTTACGATACTCGCCTGATGAGCGGCCGTTTCCCCTTTGCCGTGCTTTCACTGCAGATTGCCAGTGCAGAGGTGGATGTAAACGTGCATCCCGCCAAGCTTGAGGTTCGCTTTCGTGACGAGGCGCGCGTGGCGCGCACGGTGCAAGTATGTTGCTCGGAGGCCCTGACGCGCAGCTACGTTCCGGAAGCCGCCGAAGTGGAATTACAGACGCAGCAGCCGCCTCTGATTCACAGCCGCTTTCCATCAGAGCGTACGCAAACGGCATGGAGCGTTCCTTCCGGCGCAGCAATCCGATCCTTGCATGAGGCTCAGGGAAACGAGGGCTCCATTCCCCGAATTCACATTTCGTCCGGCGCACAGATTCCCGCAGGTCAAGCCACGGTTCCCACCCCTTTTTCGGAGCCATATGCCGTCGTCGGCTGCGCTTTTATGACCTACTGGTTTGTCCAGCAGAGCGAGGTACTGTACTGCATCGATCAGCATGCGGCCCATGAGCGTTTGCTGTATGACGCCTTGATGGCCCAAAGCATGCCTGTCGTATCACAAGCGCTCCTGTTTCCGGAAGAACTGACTCTCTCCGCTGAGGAGCTCATAGTTTTGCAGGATAATCGCAATGCGCTTGAAGCCTTTGGCTTTATTTTCTCCGGCCCGAACGGTTTGCAGCTTACGCTGTTGGCCGTGCCTCAAATTGGCCAGACGCCCCTGAAATCTGTATTCCTTCACGACGCTTTGGCGAGGCTTGGCGGCGGCGAACCGGACGCGCTGCACACGCAGAGCTTCTTTAGGGATGCAGTCGCCCAGGCGGCCTGCAAGCATGCCGTAAAGGCCGGCGAAGCGATTGACCGCGAACAAATGAAAACGCTGTTGAATGCACTATCATGCAATGACGCGCTCTTGAGCTGCCCGCACGGCAGGCCTATTGCTATAAGACTCTCCAAAACCGAACTGGAAAAATGGTTCAAAAGAATACTATGACATACGGGAATACGGTGTTATATGGTATCGTCGGCCCCACTGCCTGCGGGAAAACCTCCGTAGGAGTGCAGGTTGCGAAGCTTGTGAATGCGGAGATACTTTCAGCCGATTCCGTACAGGTATATCGCGGCATGGACATTGGCTCTGCTAAGCCGACCATGGTGGAACGGCAAGGCGTTCCGCACCACATGCTTGATTGCTTTGACATCGATTCCTCCGGCTGTTCCGTATCCGGTTACCGCGAAGCAGCGCTGGCGTGCATTCCGGATATTGTTTCCCGCACGCGAATTCCGCTGATCGTCGGAGGAAGCGGCTTGTATGTCAACGCGCTGACGCAGGCGCTCAACTTTGCCGTTCCATCCGATCCGGCCGTACGCAAGCGCTGCGAAGATCAATACGACGCCTCGCCCGAAGCAGCATGGCAGCGCTTGAATCTGGTTGATCCATTGAGCGCTCAACGCTTGCACCGCAACGATAAAAAGAGGATCGTTCGTGCGCTCGAAGTCTTCGATTGCGCCGGAAAGCCGCTATCTGAATACGGAAATGGCTTTGCGCATGCGCACTTACTGCCACCGCCATATCCGTCTCGTTTGTTCGGCCTGACGCTGCCGCGTGAGACGCTTTATCAGCGCATAGATGAGCGCGTGGACAGCATGATGAGCGCTGGCCTTGAGCGAGAGGCGCATGCCATATGGTCGCATGACTACGATCGCTCTCTGCCGGCTATGCAGTCGATTGGTTATAGGCAATTATTTGCATATTTCGATAGAGAATGCAGTTTGGCGGAGGCAGTTGAGCGTATCAAGCTTGATACGCACCATTACGCCAAGCGCCAATATACCTGGTTCAAACGCGATCCGGATATACGCTGGCTGGATGTTTCTGATGGTGCTGCAGGGACAGCAGAATGGATTGCCAAAAGTATTTTGGAGGCGGAGCATGAAAATTTCTGACAGAGCACGCGAACTGGTGTGGACGGCGGAGCATGACCTTACAGATGTGTTTTCACGCACGGCTGCGACAGAGATGCTGACTCAGACAAGAGTGCTGGAAGCATTCTGGAAGGAACGCGTATCCACACGGCATTTTGCGCCTACGACCGGCTACGGCTATGACGATATCGGGAGAGATACCCTTGATCGCGTATTTGCCGGCGCAATGCAGGCCGAGTGCGCTCTTGTGCGCCCGCAATTTGTCAACGGTACGCATGCCCTGTTCACAGCGTTGGCGGGAATATCAGAGCCCGGTGATACGATTCTCAGCATTACCGGACGTCCGTACGATACGCTTGAGCAGGCCGTGGGACTTACCGGCCATGCGCCTAATTCGCTCAAAAGCCTGGGGATATCGTTTGAATGTATCCCGTTGGCGGAGGATGGAGGCATTGCGCTTTCAGACTGCCTGCGCGCGCTGGAAAAGAATCCGAGCATTCGCATAGTATATGCGCAGCGCTCACGCGGCTATGCCTGGCGCGAAGCGTTTTCGTGCGAGGCGATGGGGGAGGCCTTCGCCGCGCTAAAGGCGGAACGTGAGGACCTGGTCGTCATGGTGGATAATTGCTACGGCGAATTCACGCAAGCGCGGGAACCTACTGTGACTGGGGCCGATCTGATCGCCGGCTCGCTCATTAAGAACCCAGGCGGTGGATTGGCGCCAACAGGCGGCTATGCCGCCGGGCGCAGTGATTGTATCGAAAGGATCGCGCAGCGATTGACAGTTCCGGGTATGGGCGCTGAGGTCGGCTCCTATGCGGGCGATTACCGTTTATTTTATCAGGGCTTATTTATGGCGCCCCATACAACCGCGCAGGCGGTTATGGGAGCGGCGCTGTTTGCACGCGTGTTCGAGCGTCTGGGAATGAAAACTATGCCGGACAGCCGTGCGCCAAGATATGATATCATTCAGGCCGTTCGCTTTGAGGCGCCTGAAGCATTGACCGCATTCTGCCGGTCAATTCAAATGGCGTCCCCGGTGGACAGCTTCGTTACGCCGGAGCCGTGGGATATGCCGGGCTATGATGTGCCCGTGATTATGGCGGCTGGCGCGTTCGTGCAGGGCGCTACCTCGGAGCTCAGCGCCGACGGGCCCATGAGCGAGCCGTATACGGCCTATGTGCAGGGAGCTCTCAGCTATGCGCACGCGCGTATCGCCGCTATGCTGGCTGCCGACGCGCTGCTCAGCGCAGGGAGCGCATCAGTCCGATAACCTTGCCTACGATCTCCACTTCCTCATAGGGCATGCAAATGGGCTCGTACAGTTCGTTTTCTGGCTGGAGGCGTATGCAGTTTTTTTCGCGAAACAGTCGCTTAACGGTCACGGCATCCTTCTGCACGCGGGCAACGACAATGTCGCCATCCTCGCAATCCGGCAAATGCCGCACGACCAACAGGTCGCCGCTGCGAATGCCGGCGTCGATCATGCTGTCGCCTTCAACGCGGAGCATAAAGGTCTCTTCGGGCAAACTGCCGTGCGTGAGTACCGCCGGCAAAGGGAAACTGTCCTCAACATTTTCTACTGCCAGTACGGGACTGCCGGCAGCCACGCGGCCTACAAGTGGTATGCTGTCCAGAGAATAAGGCGCGGCGAACTCCTCGGCGACACGAATGGAGCGTTGCTTGCTCTTGTCCCGTTCAATGAGGCCCTTCTGCTGAAGATTTCTCAGATGCGTGTGAACCGTAGCCGTAGAGCTCAGACCCACGCCGGCACAGATTTCGCGAACGGAGGGGGGATACGCATGCTCCTTGGCATAGTCTATGATAAAGTCCAGTATTTCCGCTTGCGGGTCAGGCAGCTTTCTCATGCGTCACCTCATGGACAAACGCGTCCTATTTGGGTATTATAACATGTGAACAAAATAAAAGAAACATTTGTTCGCAGGAATCGAGGCAAAAATGAATAAAAGAATTACGGATGACGACCGTTGCGATCTGGATCCAAACAAAATCTGCGATAATTGCTTCAAGTGTCTTGAACCGAAGGCGGGTGAGGATTATGCAGAAATCCGGATCGACGCCGTATATACCGGCGATGACTATCTGGTGGATAGCGGCTCAGAGGAATATGCCGATCTTGTTGCCGAACATAAAAAACAAAGCTTCAAAGCGCGCACACTGACTGACTGCCGCAGCATAAAACGGCCGATATAACGCTTTTAGTCCTCGCGCAGCTTTATGCTTTTTGCGGCAATGCGGCGATTGTCCTCGGATTGCGCCGCATAATGCTTTTTGGTGGTATTGACATCCTTATGGCCAAGCACGTCCGCTACCAGATAGATATCCTTTGTTTCACGGTAGAGCATCGTCCCATAGGTGCTTCTGAGCTTGTGTGGCGTGATCTTTTTTAATGGCGTAGCCACGGAAGCATATTTTTTAACCAGATATTCTACGGCGCGCGCTGTAATGCGTTTTCTTTGTGAGGAAAGAAACAGAGCCTTTTCATGTCCTGCGATTGGCATGATCGCCTTACGCTCCTCCAGATAGGCCCAAAGCGCCGCATGAACTTCGTCGCCAAATGCCAGGATCTCCTGCGCGCCGCCCTTACGAAATACTATAAATTCGTGATTATCGAAATCCAGATCGTCCATATCAATGCCAACCAGCTCGCTGATGCGGATTCCGGTGCCGAGAAACAACGTCAGAATGGCAACGTCGCGCACACGCGTATTGCGATGGTACTGCTTTTGACGCTCGGTCAGACCTTCACCGCTTTCCGCCATATCCAATAAATCCGCCACCTCGTTGGGCTCGAGGCGAATGATGGCTATTTCATGAAGCTTTGGCGTGTTCAAAAGCGAGGCAACATTTGCAGTAATGAGTTCCTGCTGAAAATAATACTTAAAAAACGAACGCAGAGTCGAGAGCTTTCGTGCTTTGGCCCGTTCCTGATTGACGATCTCTCGTTCGTCTTTATAATATAAGGACATCTGCTCAAGATAGATTTCGAGATGCACGGCCTTGATTCGGTCCAGATCGTCCAAAGTGAGGGAGAGGACCTCGCGGCCTGAGAACAGCTCCGATTCGTTTACGAGATAATGAAAAAAGCCGCGCAGATCAACCGCATACGCATAGCGCGTCAATATGGAGGTGGAATTCTCTATGCTGCGAAAGAACGATGCGCAGAACGGCGGGAGCTCCGCTTGTATCCCGCGGATTTTGAGAGTGTAAACGCTGCGTTTCCGAGACTGAAATTCATTCGTAACCATAGGGATATGATAACATATCTTTTCGTTAAAGACAAGTTTAACGAAAAGATATTGATAAATTGTTCATATTTCCCTATTTCTCAGACGCCTTTCTGGCGGCCTCGCGAGCGAGCTTGTCACAGCGATTGTTATATTCATTGTCCGCATGACCGGCAACTTTTTTATAGAGCAGCTTGTGCGGCTGCATTTGCTCCAGCAGCTGCCGCCATAGATCCTTATTTTCCACGTCCTTCTTTGACGTTGTTTTCCAGCCATTGGCTTGCCAGTTATCGATCCAATGCTTTAAAAATGCGTTACAAACGTACGCACTGTCGGAATACACTGTAATCTCGCAGGATTCTTTTACGAGCTTCAGCGCTTCAATGATTGCCATAAGCTCCATGCGGTTGTTCGTTGTGTGCGGTGTGCCGCCGCTCACTGCCTTCTCATGCGTTTTGTACAGCAAAATTGCAGCCCAGCCGCCAGCTCCCGGATTTCCGGAGCAGGCGCCGTCTGTATATATCTCCACCCTCTTCTTCATAATATATTATATATTGTGCGACATTTCTTCGGAGCGTTTGCAGCATGCACGCACCGCCTGCATAATAGCATTGCGAAATCCATGCTCTTCCAAGGAGGCCACCGCTTCTATTGTGGTTCCGGAGGGCGAACACACCATGTCCTTCAGGTCGCCCGGATGCCGCCCGGTTTCCATAACCATTTTTGCTGAGCCAAGCAAGGTTTGAGCCGCCAATCGATAGGCCAGACTCCGTGGCAGGCCTTCGCGCACGGCGGCATCGGCAAGCGCTTCGATAAACACATAGGCATACGCAGGCCCGCTGCCGCTGACGCCCGTCACGGCGTTAATGAGCCATGGCTCCACCGCTTCCGTCACACCGGCGGCAGAAAACAATTTTGTAGCAAATTCCTTTTCCTCAGGTAAAAGCGTATCGCCTTTTTCAAATACGATCATGCCCTCCCCCACCAGTGCGGGCGTATTCGGCATGATGCGCAGAATGCGCGTATCGTTTGGCAGGCATTCAAACAGCCTTTCCCGATTCCAACCGGCTACCACCGAAATCAGGGCCTTTCCGGAAAATCCTGCGCGATATCGGTTGAATAGGCTTTCGCATACGTTTGGCTTGACAGCCAACAGCAGGATATCGCTGTTGGCAAGCAGCGTCTCCATAGATTCGGCTGCACTTACGCCCAGCTCTTGGCGCAGCCTTGCAGACTTTTCCGCATTGGTATCGAATATCGCCGTGCTTTTCGCCTGTACCGACTTGCTGTTCAGCGCGCAGCGCAGCAGCGCTTCTCCCATATTTCCAGTGCCAATAACGCCAAAATGCAGCATAATGATCATCCCTCTCATGTTTGCCACACAGTGTATCACAAAAGCTCCTCATTGACAAAGCTGAATTGTTCAATATTCATAGAACGAAAACTCTATACCTTATGTTGCGTCGGCAGGCTATACAGAAATGTGATTCCTCCTTCAGAATATGTAAGCGCCCGGCAATCATTTAGGCCGGGCGCTTACAGCGCTTCGTTGCTTACTCCAGCTCAAATGCGCCGGTGTACAGCTGATAGTATTTCCCCTTCTTCTCAATGAGCCGGTTATGGCTTCCGCGCTCAATGATGCGCCCATTTTCCAGTACGATGATCACGTCGCTGTTCTTGACCGTAGATAGCCGGTGAGCGATGACAAACACCGTCCTCCCCTCCATCAACGCATCCATACCTCTCTGCACGATGGATTCAGTGCGGGTGTCAATGGAGCTTGTCGCCTCGTCCAGTATCATCACCGGCGGATCGGCCACGGCTGCGCGTGCGATTGAAACAAGCTGCCTCTGGCCCTGGGAAAGCCCACTGCCGTCGCCGGAGAGCACCGTGTCATAGCCTTGAGGCAGCATCTGGATGAAGCCGTCGGCATTGGCGCGCTTGGCTGCGGCTATACATTCCTCGTCGGTAGCATCCAGCTTGCCGTAACGGATATTATCCATAACCGTCCCAGTAAAGAGGTTTACATCCTGCAGAACCACGCCGAGGCTTCTTCTGAGATCCGCCTTTTTGATCTTGTTGATATTGATACCGTCATAGCGGATCTTTCCATCCGCAATACTGTAAAAACGATTGATCAGATTTGTGATAGTCGTCTTGCCTGCTCCTGTTGCGCCAACCAGAGCTACCTTTTCGCCGGGCTCGGCATAGATGGAAATATCGTGCAGCACCAGCTTATCCGGTGTATAGCCGAAATCCACGTTTTCCATAACGATGCGGCCCCTGAGCTGCGTATAGGTCAGCGTACCGTCGCTATGAGGGTGCTTCCACGCCCAGAGACCCGTATGAAGATCGGTTTCCCGAATCTCACCGTCCACGAGCTCTGCGTTAACCAATGTTACATAGCCGTCGTCTGTTTCCGGTTCTTCATCCATCAGCGCGAAAATGCGGGTGGCTCCTGCCAGCGCCATGATAATGGAGTTAAGCTGATTGGAAACCTGAGACACCGGATTCGTGAAGCTTCGGGTAAGCGTCAGGAAGGAAGCGATCATACCGAGCGTCAGCGTATTGAATCCGGCAAGCGAGAAATTTTCGGCTCCGGTAATGGCCATATAGCCGCCAACGATAGATATGACGATATACAGCAAATATCCCAGCGCATTCATTATGGGCATCAGTATGTTGGCATAGGCATTGGCAAAGGTGGAGTTTTCCCGCCAAATACGGTTTTTCTTGCGAAAGATTTCCTTGGATTTCTCTTCATGGCAGAACACCTTGACCACCTTTTGTCCGTTGACCATCTCCTCTACATAGCCGTTTAGATCTCCGAGAGAATCCTGCTGAGCGATAAAAAAGCTTCCACTTTTTCCAGCGATTCTGCTGATCACAGCCAGCATGATGACAATGAAAGCAAGGACGACGGCGGTCAGCCAAACGCTCACATACAGCATGGCAAGAAATACGGCGACGATGGTAATAGCGGAGGAAATGATCTGCGGCAGCGACTGCGCGATCATTTGCCTGAGAGTATCGGTGTCATTGGTGTAGCAGCTCATTACATCGCCGTGAGTATGTGTGTCAAAGTATTTTAATGGCAGAGACTGCATATTGCCGAACATCGTGTCGCGGATGCGCTTAAGCGTGCCCTGCGCTACGGACACCATAACACGGTTATAGATCAGACTGGCCAGAGCGCCTGTACAGTAAACGCCGCCCATAATGAGAATAATACGCATCAGGCCGGAAAAATCAGGCACAGCCGCGATGAGCAGCGGCGTAATGTAGTCGTCGATGAGCGTCTGCAGAAACAGCGAGGACAGGACGCTGACAATGGCAGAAAGTACGATACAGGCCGTCACCAATATAAGCTTGCCGCGATATGGCTTCAAATAGCCCATGAGTCGCTTGACCGTGACCGGATTGATCCTTTCCATCTTCATTTCTCCGGTGGACATGGTATCGTTTCCTTTACGCATCTTCTTCGCCGCCTTTCTGCTGAGACACATATACTTCACGATAGATGCTGCAGCTTTCAAGCAGTGTTTCATGCGTTCCCACAGCCGCAAGCTTTCCGCTCTCCATCACCGCGATCGCATCGCAGCTTTGCACAGAGGATATGCGCTGAGCGATTATGATCTTTGTCGTTTCCGGAATATACTCGGAAAATGACTTTTGAATGAGAGCGTCGGTCCGCGTATCCACCGCCGAGGTGGAATCGTCCAGAATGAGTATCTTGGGCTTTTTAAGAAGCGCGCGGGCTATGCACAGCCTTTGCTTTTGCCCGCCGGACACATTGGCTCCTCCCTGCTCGATATGCGTGTTGTATCCGTCTGGAAGCGTTTCAATAAAACCGTCTGCCTGCGCCAGCTTACAGGCAAGGCGAAGATCATCGTCCGAAGCATTCTCATTTCCCCAACGCAAGTTTTCCTTGATCGTACCGGAAAACAGTTCGTTCTTCTGGAGCACCATGGCAACTGCGTTGCGCAAACTTTCGATATCGTAATCTCGAACATCCACGCCGCCTACCGTTACACGGCCGCAGATCACATCATACAGCCGCGGGATAAGTTGTACCAAAGAGGATTTTGAGGAACCGGTGCCTCCGATAATGCCCACGCTTTGACCGGATTCAATGATAAGATTGATATTCTCCAGAACCATTTTTGACGCTCTGGACGAATACTGAAAGCTCACGTTTTCAAAACGGACGGAGCCGTCACTTACTGTCATAACGGGTGAATCATTGTTTTGAATGTCCGGCTTTTCATTAATAAGCTCCACAATGCGCTCAGCAGAGGAACGGGCCATGGTAATCATTACAAACACCATAGAGAGCATCATGAGACTTGTGAGTATCTGCATAGCATAGGTAATGAGGCTCATGAACTGGCCTGTCGTCAGTCCCAGCGCCGGATCGTTTCCACTTGCTACGATCGCACGCGCGCCAAACCAGGCGATAAGCAGCATGCAGGCATACATGCAAAACTGCATCAACGGCATATTAAGAGAGATCAGCTTGGACGCCTTGGAAAAGTCCGTATAAATCTTCTTGGAAATATAGCCAAACTTATCTTTTTCATAATCCTCTCGGCAGAAGGATTTCACTACGCGGATACCGCGAAGATCCTCCTGTACCACGTTATTGAGCTTATCGTAGGTGGCAAACACGCGGGTGAAGATAGGGTGCGCCCTGGTCATAATAAAGTATAGCGCCACCGCCAAAATGGGAATACATACAAGAAATACTAGCGATATTTCCGCATTTATGCGAAACGATACCACAAGCGCGAATATCATCATCAGCGGCCCGCGAAAAGCCATGCGAATGATCATTTGATAGGCTGCCTGCACATTCGTCACGTCGGTGGTAAGACGGGTTACAATGGATGCGGTGGAGAATCTGTCTATATTGGAAAATGAAAAGCTCTGTACGCTGTCGTATGCGTCATCCCGTAGATTCGCTGCGAAACCTGTGGATGCTCTCGCCGCCGTTTTTCCTGCCCATGCGCCGACAAGCAGCTCGATAAAAGCGGCAATCAGCAGCGCTATACCATATTTGATGACGACGTTCATGTTACCTTGATCAATACCGTAATCAATCAGATCCGCCATCAGCAGCGGAATGATGATTTCCAATACGACCTCCGCCGCCACCAACAGCGGCGTGGCGATAGAAGTCTTTTTATACTCACGAATACTCTTTGCAAGAGTTTTTATCATTTGATTTCTCCTGTTATACAAATTGTAGCAGGCTACATATCATGCGCACAATACTGCCATACAGGCGGCTGGAGCTGCTATTTCAAATTGTGATAGATCACCTGAAGCATGCGCTCCAGATCATTGAGCTCAGCTTCTGAAAGGTTGGCAAAAAGCTTCACGTTCTGTACGGAAATAGTATTGACCATATCCTCGCCTATGATCTCAGCCTTTTCTGTAAGCCTTACGATCTTGGAAACTCGCTCGTAGAAACAGCTGACGAAGCCGTTCTTTTCCATGCGGGATACGATCCCAACGACCGTTGGATGCGCGACCTCAAGAAAATCTTCGATCTCCTTTTGTGAGGCCTCGCCGCCGTGACTATGCAAAAATGCAAGAACCCGGCTTTGGGCCATGGTCAGTCCATGGCTTTTAAGATGCGCATCGGCTGAAGTGCGTATCTTGTCCGTAATGATCTTTAAAAGATAGCTGATATGACGATCCTCCATCCTGTTCTCCTTTCCTGCGTAATGTAGCACGCTACGAATTGTAGCATGCTACATGATTATTGTCAAGCGCAAAACGCAATCCGATCAGCTCAGTGTCCGTTGGGGTGATTTTGTTACAGTACCTCGCAGGCTTTGAAGCATGTTGGATATGTCTTTGGCAGAACACAGTTTCTCAGGATACATGCAGGTTTGTCAAACAAGTTGGACAAATCTGCATTCGCTGCAAGATTTCTCAGGGACGCAGGAGGGCGCTATATGTCTATATTCGCCTTATGCGCCTGCGTATGCTGCAGAGAACGCTTAACAAGATACAGCTTTCCATCCTTGGCGAAGCGGTATCCGGTCTGTCTAAAATTGAAAGGAACGCACGCTTCCATACATTGACGGCGTATATCCAGCACCCAGTCATAGCGGCAGATACGCGCCTCGGGGCCGGACTCGCCGCCTACCGAAACGCCACGCACCCAGGAGCCGAGATAAGGTGAAAGCTGTATGGGGCCAAGCAAAGGCTCACAGACGATCTGCTTGTGACGTATAGGCGCGTCTCGAAATATCGGGAGCCGTAGATCGGCACGGTTTTGGTTCTCTACAGTACAGCAGACGCGGACATTGGGGTAGCCCTCTCCCCAATCCTCCGGCAGGCAGGCGGTAAATCTGTTGATGCGCTTGGTAATGAAAAAGAATATACAATCCGCACGCTCGCGTATCATGCGCCATGCCTCCTCGCGCCAAATGTCCGCTTCCGCTAACAGGAAATCCGAAGTAAAGCAGGTATACACGAGCGTGCCGCAAGCAAGCTTGTAACCGCCGCCGCGCGCGTGCTGAACCGGCAGATAGAATTCGCCCGTTCGATGCACATCCGAAGCATCCAGTCCGTAGCGTTCGTCGCGGCGGTAGACATAACAGTTCTGACATCCCTCCGAAAGCTTATGGCAGCCATGCCATGGATTCCAGCTCGCCGTTCCCGGCTCCATAAATATCACCATCTCTGCATAATAGTTTACAAACGCGGCGTTGACAGAGCAATCGTCCGATAGTATAATCACCGCGCAGGAAGGGAGTTTTTTCATGAATCAGGTTCTACAAAGCATCGCCGACTTTGCTCTCGGTACATCCATTTGGGTATACCTTTTTATTTTTTTCGGCAAAATTCTGGAGGTCAGTTTCGGCACCTTGCGCATCGTGCTTATCAATCGCGGCGAACGCACGATAGGCTCCATCATCGCCATTATAGAAATCGTGATCTGGCTGGTAGTAGCCAGTTCCGTGCTCGTCGGCTTTCGCGACGATTATCTTAAGGGGCTCGTTTATGCCCTTGCTTTTGCACTTGGCAATTATCTCGGCTCCATACTGGATGACAGGCTGGCGTTCGGGCTCTGTTCCTTACAGGTCATCATCTCCGATTCCGCTAAGGCGGCCTCGGCCGAGGTGCAGCTTCGCAAGCTTGGCTTTGGCATCACCTCGCTCGATGTTCACGGGCGTTACTCCGATCACACCATGCTGCTTATGACTATGCAGCGAAAACGTTGTCAAGAGGCCGTAACCTGGTTGGAAGCCAACTGTCCAGGGAGCGTCATCACTATCAGCGACGTCAAGGTGCAGCGCGGCAGCTATTTACAAAAGGCGGCCAAGGCCGGCCCACTGCGCATCGGCAAATAGCTCAAGTGTTTTTGACCGGCAAATAGGGCAAAATGCGCCCGACCAGCGATTGCACGTCCATCGTTTGCAGATAGACGCTGCCAGGGCCTTCCAATACCGACAGGAACAGGCCCTCGCCGCCGAGCATTGCGTTCTTGAGACCCTTTATCGTATCGGCAGTATAGCGCACCGAGGCGTCAAAGGCCGCGACATTTCCGGTATCAACGCGTATACGCTCGCCTGTGGCGAGCGTTTTTTCGGTCACGGCGCCGTCAAGCTCCAGAAACACCATCCCACAGCCCTTGATACGCTGCATGATGAATCCCTCGCCGCCAAAAAAACCGGCTTTTGGCGTATTGAACGCAAGCTCTGTTTCAATGCCGTCGCTCGCGCATAGAAAGGCCTGCTTCTGGCAAATCAGTTCACGGTTCCCATCCAGTGCAAAGGCAAGAATATTACCGGGAAACGCTGAGGAAAAGGTGATCTCGGCGTCATCCTTTCTGGCCGTGTAGGTCATCAGAAACATGGATTCTCCGGCCAGCATACGGCCCAAGCCCTTCATAAAGCCGCCTCTGACGCTGGCGTCTACGTCAAAATCATCCGTCATCCAGGTCATCGCGCCCGCTTGAGCAAACAGTCTTTCGCCGGCGCTGCAGGTAATGCTCACGGCCGGCAACGATTCCCCGATAATTTTATAGTGCATTGTTACGACTCCTTTCCATACGAAAGCTCGCTGATCGGCCGCATCGACCGACTCTGCTCCAGCATCTTCATGGACAGCATTGTGTATAATAACACGTCGTCATTTTCAAGGTCGATACGAAACAGTTCCTTGATACGCTCCATACGATACAGGAAAGTGCTCCTGTGAATAAACATTTTCTTGGCTGTTTGAAGCGCATTGAATCGGTTTTCAATATAGCATGCGAGCGTGTTGTAAAAGAAGGTTCCGTGATCCTCGTCATAGCGCTGCATGGTCAGGATGCTGCGCTCACAAACGACGTGCATTGGCAGTTCGTGCATGCACTGTTCGATCATATACGGCAGCGCTACATCTTGAAATCGAGCAGTCCACAGATAGGATTGCTGCCTGCATACAAAGTCCAGTGCGATCAGAGCCTGACGGTGATGGTAGTACATATCCATAAAACCGGTAAACTCGTCGCTGATACCGGCCTTGAGAAAATTATCACGCAGGAAATACACCATCTGACCAATGACGTCCTCGGCACCTCCTCCGTGAAGCTCCAGATTGACAAGCACCACGATGTTGCCGCTGAACTCAAAGGCGCAGGAGCCCTTCAAAAGTTCCTCAAGCTGATTGCAAAGCAGCTTGACAGTGTGCGCGCGATAATCCAGCGAGCCGATTTTAACGCATACGCAGCAATAGCGATGTGTTTGCAGCCAGGATATATCCGACAAGCCGTTGATTATAGGAATATAATCGATTTTCTCATTGGATATGGCGGATTTCAAAAGCGACTCCGCACGGCTGAAGCGGCTTTCGGGCACGAACAATGCGCCCGTAAAGCGACTGTCGGAAAGCAGCCTTTGCACAAAGCTGGACACATGCTCGAGCAGAAGCTCGCACTCCGCCGTTATGGGCCGCTCTGTGTCCGCCACAATGACGCGATACGCAAACTCATCACCGGAATACAGATTCACACACAGAAACTCCGTTCCGGAAGTCGTCTCCGAAAACCGATATGATCGGCGCTGCGCGGCATACTTTTGAAAGGAAGCGTTCATTTTGAGCTTTTGAATCAATTTATAGGAAATATGGGAGCCAAGCAACTCGCCTTTGTCCTCTATCGTATTCGATCGCCCCAGTATCGAATAATCGGCGGCGCAGACCATCACAGGATTCTTCAGCGCGGAAGCGGCAATGTTGAGAAGCTCGTTCAGATCTCCGTCGACATCCATGCTGTCGCGAAGCTGCGCATCCCATGCGTCATAGCGGTCAAATATGGCCTGCGTCGCATTCAGCAGCACAGAAAGCTCCGTTTCCTTTGAAAAGAGACAGATATTTTGAAAGTTTCCCACACATTGGAGATCCGACCCGCCCACCGCCAGAAGTAAAACCGGCATATTGCCCATGCCGGTGATGGATTTTAGCGCGTCGGACGTGCAAATGTATGCACGATTATCCTGAAGCGGGCAGCCTTGCTCGTATAACAAGGGTCTCTGCAGCTCCATTGCATCCGAAACGATGTGCTTCTGTATATCCGAAAACCGCTTTTCCAATTCCAATACCAGCTGAGATACATTTAAGCGCATAGATAACACCCCATCCAATCCTACAAAGTGTACGAAAAATCGCGATGAATGTCAATAGTATTTTGGATTACAGTACGGGCATCCTTTTGCTAAAATGTATATATCATCCATCGAATATTCATAATATGTAGCATGCAGGAGAAAGATTCATGATTATCATCGGTGAAAAACTCAACGGCTCTATCCCCATTGTCGGCGAGGCCATTGCAAAACGTGACGCCGACTTCATTCGCGAGCGCGCGCGTATGCAGGCGGCGGCAAACGCCAGCTTTATAGACGTTTGCGCGTCGGTCGACGTATCGGTCGAGGCAGAAACGCTGGCGTGGATGATCGGACTGGTGCAGGAGGTCTGTGACACTCCCATTTGTCTGGACAGTCCCAATCCCAAAGCTCTCATAGAGGCCATGCCCCTGTGCAAAAAGGCCGGACTTATCAATTCTGTTTCTCTCGAGGGCAATAAAATCGATCTGGTGTTCCCCGTCATCTCAGATACCGACTGGCAGTGCGTGGCGTTGCTCTGCGACGATCACGGTATTCCCAACTCCGCAGAAAAGCGTATTCAGGTGTTCGAGGGTATCATGAAACGGGCGGAAGAATTTGGCATAGCGCCTTCACGCCTGCACATCGATCCCCTTGTAGTGACGCTTTCCACCGATGAAACGGCGCTTACCACCTTTGCATCCTGCTGCCGTGAAATCAAACGCCGGTATCCAAGTATCCATATTACCAGCGGTCTCTCCAATATATCCTTCGGACTGCCCGCGCGCAAAAACATCAATCAGGCGTTCATGGTGCTGGCTATGAACGCGGGCATGGACAGCGCCATTGTCGATCCTACCAATCGCGACATGCTCGGCATGATCTATGCCACAGACGCGCTGCTTGAGAACGATGAATTCTGCCTCGAATACATCGGCGCCTTCCGTCAGGGATTGATTGGGCCAGCGAAAAAGTAATCACGGAATCCTGCGGGGTGCTCCCGCCGTACTGAAATAAAAAAATGAGCAGGAGGAAACAGTAATGTCAAAAATTCAAGAAATTGCCGCCGCAGTAGAAGCCGGCAAATCCAAGGTGATCGGCGATCTCGTGACCGAGGCGCTGAACGAAGGTACGGATCCTTCGGAAATTCTGAACACAGGTATGATCGACGCCATGTCCATCGTCGGCGAGCGCTTCAGCAAGGGCGATATTTTCGTGCCCGAAATGCTCGTTGCCGCCCGCGCCATGAAAAAGGGCGTGGAAGTTCTTAAGCCGCATCTTGCCTCCGGCGCAGCCGGCGCGAATGGCAAGGTCATCCTCGGCACTGTGGCCGGCGACCTGCACGACATTGGCAAGAATCTCGTCGGTATGATGATCGAGAGCGCAGGCTTTGAGGTCATCGACCTCGGCGTAGACGTTCCTGTGGAAAAGTTCGTCGAAACCGTCAAGGAGAACCCCGATGCCAAAATCGTTGCTCTTTCCGCTCTTCTGACCACCACCATGCCCGCCATGCGCAACACGGTCAAAGCGCTGTCGGAACTTGAGAATCGTAACTCCTTCAAGATCCTTGTCGGCGGTGCGCCGATCACTGCCGAGTTCGCCACCGAGATCGGTGCGAACGCATACAGCCCTGACGCAGCCTCCGCCGCCCAGAAGGCCAAGGAGCTCGTCGCTTAACATTCGTTCGTTTGACGCGGGACGGGTTTCCGTCCCGCGCGATTTTTCGGAGGTCAGGACATGTCCAAGAGCTTTGAAATTCGCTTTCTTCCAAACGACGTTTCCCTGCGTGTTCCGGAGGGCACGTCGGTCTTTGAGGCTGCGCGCAGCTGCGGACTGATGAGCTCCGGCTATTGCGGTGGTACCGGGCGCTGTGGAAAGTGCGGCGTCGAGGTTCTGGATGGCGCGGAGAACGGAATCCGGCTCGCCTGCACGCTGCCGGTCGTTTCCGATATGACCGTGCGCATACCCGAGGTCGGCGCCCAAAGCATTTTAACGTCGTCTAAGGCCGCCGGATCATGTTTTCATCCAGCTTTGACCTGCCGCTTTGTGCCGGAGATCCGGCGTTCCATAGGCGACTGTCGTTCGGAATGGGAGCTGTTTACCGAAAGTCTGGGACTGAACGTACACGCTTCTCTGCCTCTGATGTCCGACGCGGCCGGTTTTGGCAATAGCTTTGCGCTTCTGTGCGGCTCGGAGCTTCTCGGCTTGTTTTCAGAAAAACCCGCGTGCTTCATGGCGGCATACGACATAGGCACTACGACTGTCGTATGCTATTTGCTGGATGCGCAAACCGGTGCGGAGCTGGCCGTTTCCAGCATACTCAATCCACAGGTATCCTATGGCGCGGATGTGATTTCACGCGCGCGCTACGCTTTGGAGCATGGTGGAAACGACCTTCAGAACGCCATCCGGCAGGCCATGAACAAATTGCTTTCCATGGTTTGTAACGAGGCCGGCGTTCCCGCCTCCTCCGTCTGGCTTCTCTCCGTTGCCGGCAACACCTGCATGCACCATTTGCTGCTCGGTCTTTCACCTGCCTCGCTGGTGACCGCACCCTACAACGCGGCGCTTCGGCAGGCGCTGACGCTTCCCGCATCTGAGCTTGGCGTCATGGCCGCCCCACAGGCCAGAGTTTTGGTTTTGCCCGATATAGCGGGCTTCGTAGGCGCGGATACGGTGGCCGGACTGATGGCGTCCGATTTGGCTCAAAGCGAAGAACTGACGCTGCTCATCGACATCGGTACCAACGGCGAGCTTGTGCTGGGCGACAAGCACGGCCGTATCGCCTGTTCCACCGCGGCCGGTCCAGCCTTTGAAGGAGCCATGATCCACTGTGGAATGCGCGGCGCAGCCGGCGCCGTCGATCATGTCCGGCTTGAAAACGGCAAGCTTAGCTTTACGGTGATCGGCGGTGGAGCGCCAAAGGGCATTTGTGGAAGCGGCCTTGTCGACCTTGTCGCCGTACTGCTGGATGCGGGCGTGATCGATGAAAGCGGCCGGATGCTGAATATTGCAGAGTTTTCTTCACATATGGGTCTCGTTGATGACAAGCCCGCTTTTTTCCTTGAAAACGGCGTAGCGCTTACCCAAAAGGACATACGCGAGCTGCAGCTTGCCAAAGCGGCTATGGCCGCTGGGATCCGGTTATTATGCGCCGAACGCGGCGTTTCCGTTTCCGATATTCGGCGGGTGCTCATCGCGGGCGCCTTCGGGAATTATCTCGATCCCCGCAGCGCATGCCGCATCGGGCTTTTGCCCATGACGCTGTTGGAGCGGATAGACGGCATCGGTAACGCTGCCGGCGAGGGCGCCAAGCGCGTCCTGCGTGATATCGCCGTCTGGGACGGCGCGAATGATCTTGCTTTCGGGACAGACTTTCTTGAACTCGCGTCACGCGCGGATTTTCAAGACTGTTTTGTTGACGAAATGTCTTTTCCGGAGGTTGAATAATGGAAACAGAGAATCTGGTAGCCAAAGCACTGGCGCACGGTTTTTCCAAGGCCGCTTTCATGGATGCGTCCTGTATCACACTGCTGCCCGAGGTGCGCGCCATGTGCTCCACAAATAAGTGCGGCAAATATGGCGCCTGTTGGACCTGCCCTCCCGCCTGCGGTGATCTGACTGACTGCGAGGCGCGTATTCGCGGTTATTCGCAGGGCCTTATCGTACAAACAATCGGACAGCTTGAGGATTCCATGGACTATGAATCCATGATGGAGGCGGAAAAGCGTCATAAGGAGCTGTTCGCCAGCTTCAGCGATCTGCTGCATGCAGGGTACGATAAGCTGCTTTCGCTTGGTTCCGGCGGCTGCCGTATCTGCGAAAAATGCGCCTATCCCGCCGCGCCCTGCCGTTTTCCTAACCGTGCGTTTTCATCCATGGAAGCCTACGGAATGCTTGTAACCGATGTTTGCAGTAAAAACGGGCTATCCTATTACTATGGGCCGAATACCATCGCCTACACGGCCTGTTATCTTTTGTATTAGGAGGAAATCACTATGCACGACGGCCATGATCACGCCGGCTACGGTCAGCACGAACCTACGGAGCAAGAGGCCCTGGCGCTTCTCGACTATATGCTTCACCATAACCAACACCACGGCAGCGAGCTGGAAACGCTTGCCAACCGGCTTGAGGAGCTTGGAAGAGAGGATGCGGCCAAGCAGATTCGTCAGGCCAACGAGGACTACGCAAAAGGCAACATGCGCCTTGCAGCCACGCTTGCCTCGTTAAAGGAGTAACTATGTGTCTTTCCACCGCCTTTGAGCACGATCAGAACGGCCGTGTTCTTATGGAAAACGTGAAATCCATTCAATGCGATAAGGAGTATATCACGCTGACCGACCTGCTTGAAAGAAGCTGCCGCTTTTCCGGCTCGATTTCTTTTGTTGACCTCGTTGGCGGCGTTGTTGTGATCGATTGCCATGAAGAATAACTCTCATCCCATTACCATTGCTGTCGCCGGTAAGGGCGGCACGGGCAAAACCACCGTCTGCGGCATGCTGATACGCTATCTGACCGACCAGAAAAAAGGCCCGCTGCTGGTGGTGGACGCAGACGCAAACGCCAATCTAAACGAGGTGCTTGGCGTGGAACTTCCAATGACACTTGGCGAGATCCGCGAGAATATCGCTCACGCCGACCTTGTCTCCCCCTCCCCCATTCCAGCGGGCATGACCAAGCAGGATTATGCGGAGTTCATGTTTTCCTCTGCTTTGCTGGAGGGCGACGATTATGACATGCTGGTGATGGGCCGCACGCAGGGCAAGGGCTGCTATTGCTATGTTAACGGCGTTTTAAAGATACAGTTGGAAAAATATGAGGACAGCTATCGCTATATCATCGTGGACAACGAGGCTGGACTTGAGCATATCAGCCGTGGTACGCTGCCGGCGGTGGATATCATGCTGCTTGTATCCGACTGCTCGCGCCGCGGCATCCAGGCTGTGGGCCGCATTAAGGACATGGTAAAGGAGCTGGGTCTCAAGCCAAGCGTCATGAAGCTGATCGTCAACCGCGCTCCCTCAGGCGCGCTGAACGAAGGCGTTCTTGAGGAGATAAAAGCACAGGGCCTCGACCTGCTGGGCGTACTGCCGCAGGACGACGCCGTGTATGAGTTTGACTGCGCTGGAAAGCCCAGCACGAATGTACCGGAAGACGCGCCGATCAAGATGGCCTTGCACCCATTGATAGACGCGTTAGGGCTTTAAATATCAGGAGGAACAGACTATGCCATTTGTTATGAAACCCCATGTGTTTGGCGCGCGTATACGAGAGGTTACGCTGGGCGCCGGCGAAAAAGCCGTGCGCATCGGCGGCGAAAACGTGCTGCCTTTTTACAGCTTTGACGCACCGCTTCCAAACGCGCCCAAGGTGGGCGTGGAGATCTCTGATCTGGGGCTGGAGGCCGTTACGGTTCCCGGAATCGCGTCCTACTATGCCGGCTGTGATTCCGTGCCGGCTATGGCCGGGCGCGCGGCGCAAATGCCCGGCGCATCCTTTCTGTGTCTGCGCTTCGACGGTGCGGATCCGAACGGCAAAAATCGCTCGACTGAAGATTGCGTCGCGCTTGCCAAGGCTGTGTCGGAAGCCGCAGACCTGCCATTGGTCATCGCCGGCTGCAAGAACATTGAAAAGGACTCCGCCCTGTTCAACGCCGTTTCCGAAACGCTGAGCGGGCGCAACATCCTTGTTCTCTCCGCGCGCGAGGAGGATTACAAAACGGTCGGCGCGTCCGCGGGACTGGCCTATGGGCACAAGGTCGGCGCAGAATCTGCCGTCGATATCAATCTGGCTAAGCAGTTGAACGTTCTTTTGACGCAGCTCGGCGTCTCAGACGGCAGCATCGTCATGAACCTTGGCGCCGCTGCAGCCGGTTACGGCTTTGAATACGTCGCCTCCACGATGGATCGTGTGCTTGCCGCAGCGCTGGGCCAGAACGACGGTATGCTACAGATGCCCATTATCACGCCCGTCGGCGCTGAAGCCTGGGCGGTAAAGGAATCGCTCGTATCTGAGGACGATATGCCCGAATGGGGAGACATGGAACAACGCGGCATAGAGATGGAAGTTGTGACAGCCGCCGCATGTTTGGCTTCCGGCTCGCACGCCGTCATACTCAAGCATCCGACCTCGGTCGAAAAAGTCGCCGCGCTGATCAGCGCGTTGCAGTAAGGAGGCGGCATTATGGCACTCAAAGGACTCGATATTTTTAAACTGACGCCTAAAACAAATTGCAAGGATTGCGGCAGTCCGACCTGCATGGCTTTCGCCATGAAGGTAGCTCAGGGGGCAGTCCCCGTTGAGAAGTGTCCGCATCTGTCCGACGACGCGAAGGCCAAGCTTTCCGAGGCCGCCGCACCGCCCATGAAGGCTCTCGAAATCGGTACGGGCGCGAATCTGCACAAGCTCGGCGGCGAAACCGTTTTGTTCCGTCATGAAAAGACGTTGGTCAGTAAAAATCTGTTTGCAGTAACGCTTTGCACCTGCATGAACGACGCGCGCGTAGACGCGGCCCTTTCTGAGATCACAAAGATCGATTATGAACGCATAGGCGAGCGCATGTATGTGGAGCTTATCCATATCCGCTGCGCCTCTGCCGCAGATCAGGAGCGCTTTTTGAGCATCGTAAAAAAGGCTCTGCCGCTTCAGCGCGTTCTGGTTCTGGAAACTGACGATGTGGAAACGGCAAAGGCGGCGCTTGCGCTTAGCAAGGATTCAAAGCCCGTGCTGCTCGGCGCCAATCCTGAAAATTGGGAAGCGATGAACGCCCTCGCCACAGAAGCCGGCGTGGTCCTTGGCGTATCCGCGCCTTCGCTTGAGGCTCTCTACGATACCGTGCAGAAGCTCGAAGCCGCCGGTAATAAAAACCTGATGCTGAACGCCACAGGCGCGACCATTAAGGAAACCTACCGGAATGCCGTTTTGATTCGCCGCACCGCGCTCAAGGATGGCGATCGCAGCTTTGGCTATCCCTCCTTTGTCAACGTCGGTGCGCTGGCCAAGGACGATCCGGCCACGGAAGCGGCTCTGGCTGCCATGTTCGTGCTCAAGTACGCATCCGTCATTGCCATGGATACCATGCGCTTTGCTGAGGCGCTTCCGCTGTATGGCCTCAGGCAGAATATCTATACCGATCCGCAAAAGCCTATGAAGGTCGATCCGGGCATCTATCCGCTCAACGGCGCAGATGACAGCGCAGTCTGCCTGACCACAGTGGATTTTGCGCTCACCTATTTTGTCGTTTCCGGCGAAATCGAGCGCAGCGGCGCGCCCGTCAACCTGCTCATCTCCGATGCGGGCGGTTATTCGGTTTTGACTGCCTGGGCAGCCGGAAAGCTTTCCGCTTCCTCCATCGCACGATTCTTTGAAGAGTTCGCGATCGAGCAGAAGCTGAAAAACCGTACGCTGATTATCCCCGGAAAGGTCGCCGTTCTCAAGGGCGAAATTGAGGACAAGCTCCCGGGCTGGAAAATCGTCGTCGGCCCGAATGAGGCGATTCAGATGGTCAAATTCCTGAAGGATTATCAATAAGGGAGGCATTATGGGAAAATTTGTTACTATCGGAGAGCGCATTCACTGTATCTCCCCCGCTATCCGCGAGGCCATGAACACAAAGAATCCGGAACCGATTCTGAAGCGCGCCAAGGAACAGCTCGACGCAGGCGCCGTCTATCTCGACGTCAACATCGGGCCTGCTGAGAGCAACGGCGAAGACCTGATGAAATGGGCCGTTACGCTGATCCAGAGCAGCTTTGATAACGTGCCGCTCTGTCTGGATACCTCCAATCGCAAGGCTATCGAGGCCGGTATTTCTGTGTATAACCGGCAAAAGGGCAAGCCCATCGTCAACTCTGCCGATGCCGGCGATCGCGTAGAGAACATCGACTTGGCCGCAGCCAACGACGCCATTGTGATCGCGCTTTGCTCAAAGTCCGGCGTGCCTGCCGACAACGACGAGCGCATGATGTACTGTCAGGAGCTGCTTGAGCGCGGTATGGAGCATGGCATGGAAGCCGAGGATATGTGGTTCGATCCGCTTTTCCTCGTTATCAAGGGCATGCAGGACAAGCAGATGGACGTGCTTGAAGCCATCAAAATGTTCTCCGACATGGGCTTCAACACCACGGGTGGACTCTCCAACGTCAGCAACGGTATGCCCAAGGATATCAGGCCCATCATGGATTCCGCCATGGTCGCCATGGCCATGATGAACGGCCTGACCTCCGCCATCGTCAATCCCTGCGATCTCAGACTGATGGAGACCATTAAATCCTGCGATATCATTCGCAACAACAACCTGTATGCAGATTCCTATCTGCAACTATAATAGAAGGAGATTATGAACATGAGCGTACTCACCGATCTGATTTATGCGGGCTCCAACGCCGTTGCGGGCCTGACCGAAGGCGCAGTCAACGACGCTATCGCCAAATATGGCGCTGACGCCAAGATCGCTTTCCCTGACACGGCCTATTTCTTCCCCACGATCTACGCGGCCACCGGCGTAAAGGTAACCAAGCTCGGCGACCTTCCCGCCTGCGTCGGCGTACTCAAGAGCCTGATCTCCAACAAGGAAGATCTGGGCGAAGCACTGAACGCAGGTCTGGCTACCGCGGTCGGCGCGGAGATTCTTGAAGGCCTGAAATTTGCCGGCGGTGCAGCTCCCTATGAGAACGAGGGCGGCATCGGCTTCGTCCCCGATCCCATCATCCGTTCCCTCGGCGTACCGCTCGTCACGGGCGACATCCCCGGCGTGGCGGTAGTGCTCGGCAAGGCCGACGATCCGCAGGACGTGGCCAAGGTCGTGAAGGATTATCAGAGCAAGGGTATTCTGACTTTCCTTGTCGGCGACGTGATTGATCAGATCAATGAAGCCGGCGTCAAGGTCGGACTCGATTTCCGTGTAGTTCCGCTGGGTCACGACGTGACCGCGGTCATCCATGTCGTTACCGTTGCCATTCGCGCCGCGCTGATTTTCGGCAATGTACAGCCCGGCGAGCTCGGCACGCTTTTGGAATACACCAAGAACCGCGTGCCCGCCTTCGTCAATACCTTTGGCGCGCTCAACGAGGTCGTAGTATCCGCCGGCGCCGGCGCTATCGCGCTTGGCTTCCCCGTCATCGTGGACGTTGACCTCGGTGAGAATCAGGTTCCGGGCGCCCTGGTATCTGTCACCGATCATAACGATACGGTAAAAACCTCTCTCGAGCTGCGTAACATCAAGATCAAGGTCAAGGAGCTTCCGATCCCCGTGGCCTTTGCCTCCGCCTTTGAGGGCGAGATCATTCGCCGCAACGATATGTTTGCAGAATTCTCCTCCAGTAAAAACCCCACCTGCGAACTGGTCATCATGCGCGACCTAGCCGATGTGACGGATCATGAAATCCGCGTAATCGGGCCAGAACCGGACGGCGCAGCGCCTGTGGAGCTGCCGCTCGCCTGCATCGTCGAAGTGGCGGGCGCAAAGATGCAAACAGACTTTGAGCCGGTCATCGAGCGCAAGATCCATCACTGGTTCAACTATATGGAAGGCGTTATGCACACGGGACAGAGAAATCTTGTGCGCGTGCGTATCAGCCATGAGGCCAGGGAGAAGGGCCTGAAGCTTCGGCACCTTGGCGAGGTGGTCTACCATATGGTTATGGATGAATTCGACAACGTCGTTGATAAATGCCAGGTCAGCATTATCACAGACAAGGCACAGGTGCAGGCGCTGCTTGATAACGAGGGCACGCCGCGCTACAATGCCCGCGACGACCGCCTTGCCGCCATGACCGACGAGAGCGTCGATACCTTCTATACCTGCATACTCTGCCAATCTTTCGCGCCCTCGCACTGCTGCGTAGTGACTCCGGAGCGGCTCGGTCTCTGCGGAGCGGTTTCCTGGCTTGACGCCAAAGCCACAAAGGAGCTCACGCCCACCGGTCCCTGCCAGCCCATCGCCAAGATCGGCTGTACGGACGAACGCACGGGCGCATACACCGAGGTCAATAAGGTGGTCGGCGAAGCCACGCACGGCGCGGTCGAGCAGGTAACGCTCTATTCTCTGATCGAGGATCCGATGACAAGCTGCGGCTGCTTCGAGTGCATCTGCGGCATCATGCCGGAAGCCAACGGCGTAGTCGTGGTCAACCGCGAATACAAGGGCATGACCCCCACCGGCATGACCTTTGGCGAGCTTGCGAGCATGACGGGTGGCGGCGTGCAGACACCGGGCTTCATGGGACATGGCCGTCACTTCATCGCCTCCAAGAAATTTATCGGCGCTGAGGGCGGACCCGAGCGCATCGTGTGGATGCCCAAGGAGCTCAAGGACGATGTAGCCGGCCGTCTGAACAAAACCGCAAAGGAGCTCTACGGGATCGATAACTTTACGGATATGATCTGCGATGAGACCATTGCCACGGAATCCGAAGAAGTTATGAGCTTCCTGGCCGAGAAGGGACATCCCGCCCTGAATCTCGAGCCCTTGATGTAACAGGATCGTATGCCACAGATAGTATTCAGAATGGAAGGCGGCGAGGAGCGTAGGCTCTTCGCCGCTTCCGGCGAAAACTTACTGGACGCCGCCCGTAAAGCGAACGTCGCTATTGACGCGCCATGCTCCGGAAACGGTTCCTGCGGGAAATGCCGCGTGCGGTTGGTTTCCGGCAGCCTGCTTAGCGCGCCTTCGCGTCATATCAACGACATGGATTATCAGGACGGCTGGCGCCTGAGCTGTCAGTGCCAAATCAGCGGCGATGCGATCATCGAAGTGCCGGATATTGCCGTCGCCTATCGAAGCCGCATGAAGGTCGCTGATCTCAGCGACGGTCGCGAGTTGGCCATTTTTGATCGCCTGCGTTCCGAGATGACAGAGGCTGGACTTGGTTTCGGGCCGCTCACGCAGGCCTTTGATCTCAGTCTTGAACCGCCGTCTTTGGACGACGCCCGTCCGGATACGCAGCGTCTGACAGACGCTCTGAAATCATCTGCAGGCATAGATGAAATTGTGCTTCCGCTGTCCGGCCTCCAAAAGCTGCCGCTGCTTCTGCGTGAAAACGGCTTCTCCCTGCGCTGTATACTTCGCCGCTTCTCAAGCTCCGCCGAGATCCTGGCGCTTCTGCCGCCACAGGATCATGCGCCCGTGTGCGGATTGGCCATAGACATCGGTACCACAAGCGTGGCTGCGCTCCTCGTCGATCTGGGCGACGGCGTAATACTGGCCAAAGCGTCTGCCGGAAACGGCCAGATTCGCTATGGCGCCGATGTGATCCACAGAATCATGGAGCAGCAGCGAGAAAACGGCACGGCGATGCTGCGCGACGCTATTACATGCGAAACGCTGCTTCCGCTGATCCAAGAGCTTTGTAAGGCTGCCAAAGTCTCTCCTGAAAGCATATTTGACGTCGTCATCGCTGGCAACACCACGATGCAGCATCTGCTTCTGGGCGTTGACGCCAACGGCCTTCGTACTGAGCCATATGTGCCCGCGTTTTTTTCGCTTCATCCTCTTCGCGCCTCCTCACTTGGCCTTAACCTGCATCCCGCCGCCTATGTCTCCCTCTGCCCGAATATCGGCAGCTATGTCGGCGGCGATATTACCGCCGGCGCGCTCGCCTCTATGCTATGGAATTCCGACGCGCTCACGCTGTTTGTAGACCTTGGCACCAACGGCGAGCTCGTACTGGGCAACCGTGAATTTATGATGAGCTGCGCCTGCTCCGCCGGTCCCGCCTTCGAAGGCGGAGACATCAGCTGCGGCATGCGCGCAACAGACGGCGCCATCGAAGCCTGTACGATTCACGAAAGCGACGGCTTACCGAGTTTCTCCGTCATAGGCAGCGGCAAGCCTGTCGGCGTCTGCGGAAGCGGCGTCATAGACGTTATATCCGAGCTTTTCCGCACAGGATTGATCAATGCCAAGGGCGGTTTTCACGGTGAAAGCGAGCGTGTCAAAATGGACGCGGACGGCATGGGCCGCTACATACTTTGCTTTGCCCAGGAAAGCGCGTCCGGCCGCGAGGTTTCCATCACCAGTGTGGACATCGATAACTTCATCCGTGCAAAGGCCGCTATCTTTTCCGCCATACAGACCATGCTGAGCGCCCTGGATATGGATGCCGGCTGCATCGAGCGCGTGCTTGTCGCCGGCGGTATTGGCAGCGGCATCAATATGCAGAGCGCGATACGCATCGGCATGCTTCCGGATATTCCCTTAGAGTTTTATGACTATATCGGCAATTCCGCCCTTACAGGTGCTTTTGCGGCGCTGGTATCGCAAGCCGCCGCCGAAAAGCTGTCTGCGGTGGCGGACAATATGACCTATCTTGAACTTAGCGCCGTATCCGGATACATGGACGCCTTTGTGGCGGCCTGTTTCCTGCCGCATACGGACGCGGGTCTATTCCCCACCGTGACGGGAGGCGCATCATGATCAACAATAAGGATGAGAATCCGCTGCGCATCTATGAGGAACGCTATCGCGCGCTCCTGCCGCAAGAGATCTCCGCTCGCACGGGCGCGCCGTTTTGCGGTGAACGCTTTCTCCTTACGCTGTTAGACGTTCCAATACAGGCGCAATGGCCGGACTACTTGATAACCGGCGCAGTCGGCAGCCTCGATCGCGCTGCGGCGCGCCTGTTAATCCTGCGCTATTTGATCGGAGGGCGCGACGCGCCCTCCGCCGGCCGCTATCTCTCCTATCGTGAAATGCCCTGGGGCGCGGTATATGACGCCAATTTCCAAGGCCGCTGCATTCGGCGTCTGGCCTTTACCTTCGGTGGCCGCATGGACGCGTTTTCAAAGGCCTGTCTGGCTCTTGGAGGAACGCCGATTCCCAATGCCGACGCCGCTTTTGAGATTCCTTTTCTTGACAGACGTCGGCTCAGGCTATTACTATGGTGCGGAGACGATGAATTCCCGCCTACTGCGCAGATTCTCTTCTCTGATGATTTTGCGTTGGCTTTCTCCGCCGAGGATATGGCCGTCGTCGGAGATTTAACTATCGGCAGGCTGTTGGAGCTTGCCTGATAAGACTTTCTTTATAACGTTTTCTTCCTGCAAGAAAGCGCATGGTGACTGCTTATGAAACGCATGGAAAAGAAGAACCGTTTATCCGCCAAAATGCTGGCCCTGATGGCCATGTTTATTGCTCTTCAGGTTGTACTGTCCAAGTTTTTAATGATCCAGGCCACCCCCTCCATCCGTCTGAGCATTGACGCGGTACCTGTGCTGCTTGCCGGTCTCTGGTTCGGGCCGATCGTCGGCGGCGTCGTAGGCGTGCTTGCAGACCTCGTCGGCACGGTGCTGTTTCCAACGGCAGGCGCCTATTATCCGCCGCTGACCGTAGCATTTTTGCTGCTTGGCGTGATTTCAGGACTGCTTGGCAAGGTTTTTCTGAAAAGCAAACGCACTCTATGGCGCGTGGCGCTTTGCACAGTGTCTGCTGAACTGATCGCCTCGCTTTTCTGGAAAACACTGGCGTTGTCCTGGCTCTATGGCGCGCCCTTTGCCATGATGCTGGCTACGCGCGCTCTGCCGGTCTGCGGCGTTATGATCGTGGACGCGCTGATCATATTTGCACTCGACAGGCTGCTGCAGGCAAAGCTGCTTGCGGCGCCCGTCAAAGCCGCTGTTTCCGGTAACTCCATGCCTCAGATGAACTATGAGGAAACGCTGAGCTATATCCACCATGTCACCTGGCGCGGAAGCCGGCTTGGACTGGAACGTACAAATGAGCTTTTGGATAAAGTCGGAAATCCACATAAGGGTTTAAAGTTTATCCATATCGCCGGCACCAACGGCAAAGGCAGTACGCTTGCCATGCTCTCAAGCATATTGATTTCCGCCGGCTATACGACCGGCAGCTATTCCTCTCCGTTTATCGACCGGTTCAACGAGAGAATGCAGGTAAACGGACTGTCCATTGCCGATGATGAGCTTGCCGAAATCACTTCCCTTGTCCGCCCCTTTGCCGACGGCATGGCCGATCATCCGACGGAATTTGAACTGATAACCGTCATTGCCATGCTGTACTTTAAACGTCACGCCTGCGATATCGTCGTGCTTGAGGTCGGCATGGGCGGCGAGCTTGATTCCACCAACGTCATCGATACGCCGGAGCTGGCCGTTATTACCAACATGGGCCTTGATCATACGCGCGAGCTTGGTCCAACCATTGCCGACATCGCCAGAGCCAAGGCCGGCATCATTAAGGAAAATGGCGATGTGGTTATTTACGGTTTAAATGAGGAGGCGGACGCGATACTTGTATCAGCCTGCCGCAAGAAGCATGCGCGTCTCATAATAACCGATCACAGCCGTATTCATGAAACCGCCATGGATCTTAAGAGCCTTCGCTTTGATTTCGAACCCGAATTTCATGACTTAAGCTGCCCGCTGGTAGGCAGCTATCAGCTTCACAATGCGGCTGTGGCGCTTACGGCTGTCGAGGCGCTCAGGCAAAAAGGCTGGCGGATCGACACGAAGGCAGTTATAAACGGCTTTGCCGCCGTGAAATGGCCGGCACGCTTTGAAATCCTTGGCCGCAATCCGTTGTTCATCATCGACGGAGGTCATAATCCTCAGGGTGTAGAAGCGGCCATTGACAGCATTCAAAAGCACTTGCCCGACCGCAGGATCGTATTTCTGTTGGGCATTATGGCCGACAAGGATGTGCCGCACATGCTGAATCAGATCGCGCCTTTGGCGCAAAGCGTGATCACCGTTACGCCAGATAACCCCCGCGCTATGCCGGCTGATGAACTGGCTGAGCGCGTGCGCGCATTTGGCGTTGAGGCGGTCTCCTGTGACAGCATTCAGGCGGGTCTCGATGCGGCCTTTGCCTCTGCGGGCACGGGCGGAGTGGTTTGCGCGCTCGGCTCCCTGTATATGCTTGGCGACATCCGCGCGCTGATAAGCGCGCAGAGGCCCTGAGCATGGCAGCGCCAAGGAATGACAACATACGCGATAAAATTCTTGACGCGGCTACACGACTGCTGCGCGAACGTCCGGATGTTTCTCTGTCCGAAGTCGCAGCCGCTGCAGGCGTGAGCAAGGGCACGCTCTATTATCATTATTCAAGCAAAACCGATCTCTATCTGGATATTGGAGAGCGCTATTGGAACCAGCTTTCAGACGAGCTGCTCGCCTGGGTCGATAATCCTCAAAAGGATACCTCTATCCCCCGCCTTGTCCGCTATACGGTTTCCTACGGAGTGTTTGAAGACAGCGGCCCAATCCGCCTGCACCTGTTTGCCGACGCAATCAGCAGCAGCAGCACAGAGGTTCGCGATGCTTTGATACGACAGTATGCCCATTTTCAGGAAATTCTGCGTGCGCGCATACTCGAGCGCCGACCGGACGCGGACGGAGAAAATCTTGCATGGCTTCTTCTGACCCTCGTGGATGGGCTCATGGTGCAGCATACGCTTCAAAACGACGCTATGGATATTCCTGCGTTTATCGAATTTATTACCCGCATTTTTTGACCATGCGCCTTGACTTTCACGCTGGCGCATGGTATTTTGTATACGGAGTCGGGCGTGCGGCCGACACGGTGAGGATATGTCATATTTACAAAGGATCAATCGAAAACTGACATGCGCCTTCGGCGAACAGGTACATGCGGAGGAATCCAGGGGCCGCCTTGTGCTGACAGGCGCGCTTGCTCGTTGGGACGATGTTGTGCGCGCGGGGCTCATGGCCGTTAACAAGCGTAAATACATTGGGCTTGTCAACAATATTGTCTGTACGGGCGAAAGCTCTCCTCCCATGCGCATTCCGCTTTTGTCGGACGACAGCCTTGAGGGTCGTCGCTTGGACGTGCTGATCGTCGGCGGCGGAGTGATCGGCTGCGCGATTGCGCGCGAGCTTTCGCGCCGTCAACTTGATGTGCTGTTGGTAGACAAAGAACACGACGTAGCGCTGCATGCTTCAAGCCGCAACGACGGCATGGTGCACCCCGGTATCGATCTGAAGATCGGCGAGGTTAAGCGGCGCTACAATCTGCGCGGCAACAAGCTTTATGATACGCTGACAAGCGAGCTGGACGTACCCTTCAGACGCTGCGGACAATATCTGTGCTTCCGCCATAGATGGTTTATCCCTGCGGCATTTTTTGCTCAGCTTTACTTCTGTCTGACCGGCGTACCCTGCCGGTATGTATCGAAAAAATGGCTTCATCAGGTCGAGCCGTATATCTGCGGCGATATTCAATGTGCGCTGCACTTTCCAGGCGCGGGCGTGATATCACCCTATGCGCTCACTATCGCGCTTGCCGAGAATGCCATCGATAACGGCGCGCATGTTTCGTTGGACACGGCCGTGCTGGAAATGAGCCGCGACGGCGACCGGATCACCGCCGTTTCAACCAACCGCGGAACTCTGTATCCGCGCGTCGTCATAAATGCGGCGGGCGTATTCTCGGAGGATATCGCCAAAATGGCTGGGGATCATTTTTTTTCCATTCATCCACGCCGCGGCACCAACGCCATACTGGATAAAAAGGCCGCATACCAGCTAATCACCATCGCCTCATCCTATGGAACAGTCGCCACGAGGACTGAGCACAGCAAGGGCGGCGGGCTTGTGCATACTGTTGACGACAACCTGCTCTGCGGGCCGGATGCTGTGGAAACCATAGAAAAGGAAAACTTTGAAACACGCGCTCAAAGCGTTGATCGCTGCTTCGACAAGCAGCGCTTGACAAGTCCTCAGCTCAGCGAGCGCGATATCATCACCTATTTCACTGGCGTGCGTGCCGCGACCTACGAGGAGGATTTTATCATCCGAAAGGGCATATTTACACATAATATTGTGCATGCGGCCGGCATCCAGTCGCCTGGACTGACCGCTGCTCCCGCGATCGCTGCGGATGTAGCCAAAATGGCAGTCTCACTCCTTGAGGAGGACGGCCCCGTCCATAGGAATCCTTCATTTGATCCGAAGCGGCAAGGGATCGTATGTGTGCGTGAGTTGGACGATACTTCGCGCGACGCGCTTATCAAGCGCGATCCCGCCTATGGCGAGATCGTGTGCCGCTGCGAGCAAATCAGCCGCGGCGAGATACGCGACGCGCTGAACCGCAGTCTGCCATGCGATACCGTTGACGGCGTAAAACGGCGCGCACGCCCCGGTATGGGTCGCTGCCAGGGCGCTTTTTGCGGGCCGAACGTGCTAGGTATGATCGCAGAGGCGCTGCGTTTGCCGTTGACTGCGGTAAAGAAGAGTGGATTTGGCAGCGAGATCCTGCTTTCGGAGGACAAGGCATGAACCGTTATGACGTGGCCGTTATCGGCGCGGGACCGGCGGGGCTGTCCGCCGCCGTCAGCGCGAGCCGCGCAGACGCGTGCGTGCTGCTGCTTGAACGCGAGGCACGTCTCGGCGGCATACTAAAGCAGTGCATTCACGACGGTTTTGGGCTTATGCGCTACGGAGAGCGGCTGACCGGACCTGAATATGCCGCGAGGCATATAGACGAGCTCCAGAATACTGACGCCACGATCAATACGCTTTCATTTGTTACCAGGATTCTGCCGACAGATGCGGGCTTTGAGCTTCATTATGTATCCCGCAGCGGCATGAACTGCGCTACGGCGGGCGCCATCGTGCTCGCTACAGGCTGCCGGGAACGCACCGCAAGGCAGATCGGCATACACGGTCGATTTTCCTCCGGCATATTTACCGCCGGCACGGCGCAATACTATACCAATATCCTTGGCATGCTTCCGGCAAAGCGCTGTGTGATCCTGGGCTCCGGCGACGTCGGTCTGATCATGGCGCGCCGCCTTACGCTGGAGGGCGCAGTTGTTGCCGGCGTCTACGAGGCAAAAAAGACGCCCAGCGGCCTTAGCCGCAACATCGTACAGTGTCTCGAGGACTTTCATATCCCACTGCACCTTTCCAGAACGGTAACGCGGGTGTTCGGCGAGCAACGGCTCTCGGCGGTCGAAGTCTCCGACGTAGACGAAAGCATGCGCCCCATCCCTGGAACCGAAGAGATCGTTCCCTGCGACGCGCTGATACTCTCAGTCGGCCTGATACCGGAAAACGAGCTTGCGGAAACGCTCCATGTACCTCTCGATCCGCTCACCAAGGGCCCGATCGTAGATCAACGCTGTGAAACGCTCGTACCGCGTGTCTTTTCCTGCGGAAATGCGCTGCACGTCAATGATCTTGTGGACTATGTATCTGAAAGCGGAGTGCTTGCGGGCGCCTCCGCCGCAGCGCCCACCGATAAGCGGGTATTGATTGAGACGGCGCATGATAGGCAGATTGCCTCTCTTGTACCTCAGCGCGTGGATATTCTGCGCGGCGACAGCTCCGCAGCCTTCTACTTTCGTGCCGCAAGCGAAATGAGTCACATGCGCCTGCTTGTCAGCGCTGGTGGACGCACATTGCTTGAGCGGCGCTACACGGCGCTTCGGCCGCCGGAAATGGAACGCATTGAGCTGCCTATAAACGGGCTTGACGAAAGCGACGTTCTAAACTTCGCACTTACGGAGGCGCGTCGATGAAAACCGTTACCTGCACCGTTTGTCCAAACGGCTGCCGTATCTCCTGCGATAAATCCGGTGATGAATATCTCTTTTCCGGCAATCGCTGCAAACGAGGCGCAGCATATGCGCAGTCAGAATTGACTGTCCCCATGCGCACGCTGTGCACCACCGTGCATACCAGCTTTGCGGAAGCGCCGGCGCTTCCCGTTCGCACAAATATGCCCATACCCAAAGAACGCATTCAGGATGTGATGCAGGCGCTCCGCGGCGTATGCGTGAGCGAACCTTTGAAGCTTGGAGATGCTGTCGTTCCTGATGTTCTGGGGCTCAAGAGCGATATCATCGTCACCAGCACTATACTCGAAAACATCGAAAGGAGCTGTTAACCATGTCGCATCCGTACAAAGGTTTTGAACCGGACTGGGTTCATGGCGAGTTTCCCGCAGACAGCTATCGCTCAATATTCAAATGGGGCGATAAGCTGACCATCAAGCCGCCGCGTGAATCGCTGTACACAATGCTCAAGGAGCAGTTTCATCTGGACGACGGTTATTTTCACAGTTATAAGGAGGACACGGGCTTCGACACCGTTTCCTTCGATCTGCCGATTGAACTGAATGAAGCGCACCTAAACCGCTTTCGTGCGATCGTGGGCGACGGTTTTGTGCGCACAGACGATTATGCGCGTCTGTCCGTGGCCTATGGAAAAACGATGTACGATATACTGAGGCTTCGGAACAAACGGGTCGAAAACCTGCCGGATGCAGTGATCTACCCTGATAACAAAGAACAGATCGAAGCGCTCGTCGCCTACTGCGCCGAGAAAAAGATCCCTGTCTATGTCTACGGCGGCGGCTCCTCGGTCACACGCGGCGTGGAATGCGTCAAAGGCGGCATATCGTTGGATATGCGTTTACGCTTCAACAAGGTGATCGCGTTTAATGAAACCGATCAAAGCATTACAGTTGAAGCAGGTATGAGCGGTCCAAAGCTTGAGGAAACGCTGCGGAACGCCGTTTCACTCTTTGGCGCCAAACGGGCCTATACCTGCGGACATTTTCCGCAAAGCTTCGAGTATTCCTCTGTCGGCGGTTGGGTCGTAACGCGCGGCGCGGGCCAAAACTCCACCTATTACGGCTGCATATCCGATATCGTGCTGGCGCAGGAATACGCTACGCCTATCGGCCCTATCCGCACCGACCGCTACCCGCGCAAGTCCACCGGCCCCGACCTTGGCCAGATCATGATGGGCGGCGAGGGTGCGTTCGGCATACTTACGCATGTAACGCTGAAGGTGTTCCGTTACATGCCGGCGACCGTCCACCGTTTCTCCTTCATGTTCCGCGACTGGCAGACAGCACAGGCGGCCGCACGCGAGATCATGCAATCGGAGGCCGGCTATCCTTCTGTGTTCCGGCTCTCTGATCCTGAGGAAACGCAGATCATGCTGCGGCTCTACGGCGTAGATGAAACGCCGTTAATGAAGCTGTTCAAGCTGCGTGGATTCCAAGAGGGAGAAATGTGCCTGTTCCTTGGTTTTACCAACGGAGAAAAGGGCTTCTCACGCAACTGTGCGCAGCATGCCAAAAAGGTAGCGCGGCAGTTCGGCGGCCAGAGTCTGACCGGCTACGTCACAAAATCCTGGGAAAAAGGCCGCTTCAGCGACCCGTATCTGCGCGATACGATACAGGATTTTGGTATTGTGACCGATACTATGGAATGCACCGTTAACTGGAGCAATATGACGCAGGTGCACAGGGATGTGCGGGCTTTCTGCAAGTCGCGCCCCGACGCCATCTGCATGACGCATATGTCGCATGTGTATCCGCAGGGCGCCAACCTGTACTTCATTTTCATCATTCGTGAAAGCGACCCTGAAGCCTTCCGCGCCTACCATGCGGGTATACTTGACGCCATACAGAAATCCGGCGCGTCTATGAGCCACCACCATGGCATAGGCAAGATGTTCGGGCCCTGGCTGGAGGGCTATGTCGGTCGTAATGAATACGATGTCATTCGCGCGCTCAAACAGCATTTTGATCCCGATAATATCATGAACCCCGGCGGCACGCTTGGACTGGATACGCCGGAATGCGATAAGCGCTTTCTTAAGCAAAGCTAAAACGCGTTTTCAATAACAAATCCTTCGTCAGCGCCGGTTTTATACTGATCGAGCGAGGGTGAATAGGTCTTAACAGAAACGCTGCGCGCGGCGATATCGAAGGTCAAGATCCTCAGATATCCGCCGCCGCCGTCCGAAGCGACTTCCTGATAGTTATACAGCATGGCGTAGACATGTCTGTCGGCGATGCCGTCGCCGTTATTGTCGAACGATTGATCGAGAAAGGCTATATCGTCGCGGTGACCGCAGATCACAAGCCGCACCGTAGGACAGCGCCGGACGATTTGTTCAAAAAGGATGTCGCCGCCGTCGGTCAAGCTGCCGTTGGTATTGAGATAGCTGTGCTCACAGAGCACTGCCGTATACAGCGGATGCGCCTGTATCGTATCGTACATCCATTGAACGCTCTCGTCGGAATAGCCATACCCCGTTCCGATGAACAGAAAGCCACAGTCCTCCGTCCCCAGCGTAACGTATGCGCCGCGTCCGCCCGCAAAGAATGCTTCGGTATCCGGATAGCGGGAAGCCACATAGTGTAAAAACGGATGATAATTGCCGGTGCTTGTACCTACGTCATGATTGCCCGCAAGCGCCAGAAAGGGCAGATCGCCCAGTTCGTCCAGCGCCTCGGTGATCGCCTCCCACTGGCGATCCGATCCCACGCGGTTGACCATATCGCCCGTATGCACCACGAGCTGGATATTCAGGCTCTCACGATTATCCGCCGCCCATTTTGTCATGCCTCTCAGCATATCAGGATACAGCTCGCTGTAATGCTGCGTGTCCGATATCCAGACGATCGAAAACTTTTGGGTACAGGAGCCCGCATCGTCCCCATCGGTCGCTTCCGGCGCCTCGGGCGCAGGCAGCGCCGTCGGCACAGGCGTCTCGGCTACGGTCAGCACCTCAATGGACGCCGGCGGCTCCGCAGTCGGAGCGGACGTTTGCTCAGCAGGCAAAGAAGCGCTCCCGCATGCGCACAACAGTGCAAGCGGGAGCACCAATAGGCTTAAGCCAAGCCGTTTCATCTCACGAAGAGTTCCTTTCCGTCATAATCGACCGTAAGCACGGTATCCGGCTCCAGATCTGTGCCAATGATCTTCCGCGCAAGCACAGTCTCCACATGCGATTGGAGGTATCGTTTGAGCGGACGCGCGCCGTACACGGCGTCGCTGCCGGCGTCGACGATATACGCCTTGGCTGTGTCCGTTACCTCTACGCCAAGTTGCCGCTCGGCAAGACGCGTTTGAAGATCGGCAATGAGCAGATCCAGTATACCCGTCAGGTTCGATTTCGTCAACGGACGATAGAATACGGTTTCGTCAAGCCGGTTTAAAAACTCCGGTCTAAACGCGCTCTTAAGCAGCTGCATCACTTGTTCGCGGGCGCTGTCAGATATCGTACCGTCAGGGGTAATGCCCTCAAGTATGACATCGGAGCCTAGGTTGCTCGTCAAAATGATGATCGTGTTCTTAAAATCTACCGTACGTCCCTGACCGTCGGTAATACGGCCATCGTCCAGCACCTGCAAAAGCACGTTCAGCACATCCGGATGCGCTTTTTCAACCTCGTCAAAGAGTACTACGGCATATGGCTTGCGGCGCACAGCCTCTGTAAGCTGGCCACCCTCGTCGTAGCCGACATAGCCCGGAGGCGCTCCAATAAGACGGGACACGGAATACTTCTCCATGTACTCCGACATATCGATGCGCACCATGTTCTTTTCATCGTCAAACAAGGCTTGCGCCAGCGCCTTAGCCAGCTCCGTCTTGCCAACGCCCGTGGGGCCCAGAAACAGGAAGGAGCCGATCGGACGGTTCGGATCCTGTATGCCCGCGCGCGAACGCAGTATTGCGTCGCTGACGCGATCCACAGCTTCGTCCTGACCGATAACGCGCTCATGCAGCGTTTGCGGCAGTCTCAGAAGCTTATCGCGCTCACCCTCCATAAGCTTACTGATCGGAATACCTGTCCAGCGCGCCACAATACGGGCGATTTCCTCCTCTGTCACACGATCTCTCAAATAGGTTCGCTCGCGCTCGCTCTCAGCAAGGCTTTCCTCCTTATCAAGCTCCGCCTGAAGCTGTGGCAGTCGGCCATACTTGAGCTCGGCAGCCTTATTGAGATCGTAGGCACTCTCCGCGCGTTCGATCTCGGCGTTGACCTTTTCAAGCTCGCCGCGCAGCTGCTGCACCTTGCCAATATCCTGCTTCTCGTTCTCCCATTTTGCTTTCATGACGGAGAATACATCGCGCAGCTCGGCAAGCTGCTTTTGAATCTCCTCCAGATGCTCCCTGCTCAGCTTATCGGTTTCCTTTTTCAACGCAGCCTCTTCTATTTCAAGCTGCATGATGCGACGGCTGATATCGTCCAGCTCGGAGGGCATGGAGTTCATCTCAGTCTTTATCAGCGCACAGGCTTCGTCCACGAGGTCAATAGCCTTATCAGGCAGAAAACGGTCGGAAATATAGCGGTTGGACAACGTCGCCGCAGCGATCAGGGCCTGATCCTGGATCTTGACGCCATGATACACCTCGTACCTCTCCTTAAGCCCGCGCAGAATGGAAATCGTATCTTCAACGGTGGGCTCGTTCACCATAACTGGTTGAAAGCGCCGCTCAAGCGCTGCGTCCTTCTCGATATACTGACGATACTCGTTGAGCGTCGTCGCACCGATACAGTGGAGCTCTCCGCGGGCCAGCATGGGCTTTAACAGATTGCCGGCGTCCATTGCGCCTTCGGTCTTGCCGGCGCCTACGATCGTATGCAGCTCGTCGATAAAGAGTATGATCTTTCCGTCGCTCTCCTTGATCTCGTTGAGAACCGCCTTGAGACGCTCCTCAAACTCGCCACGAAACTTCGCGCCCGCCACCAGAGAGCCCATATCCAACGCAAAGAGCTTACGGTCCTTCAAATTGTCAGGCACATCGCCGCGAACAATGCGCAGCGCCAGGCCCTCGGCGATTGCCGTTTTTCCCACGCCCGGCTCGCCGATAAGGCAGGGATTGTTCTTGGTCTTTCGCGATAAAATACGGATGACGTTGCGGATCTCATCATCGCGTCCGATTACCGGATCAAGCTTCTGATTGCGCGCAAGCTCCACAAGATCCTGTCCGTATTTCTTCAGCACATCATAGGTGCTTTCTGGATTGTCGGAATCTGCCTTGCGGCTGCCGCGCACCGTAGTAAGCTGCTCCAAAAAGCGCTTTTCTGTAATGCTTTGCGATGCAAACAGCTTTTTCAGCGTATCCGAGGCCTTCGTCAGAAGGCCTAGAAACAGATGCTCTACGGACACATAGGCATCCCCCATCTTATCAGCGCGCTTCTCCGCCTCGTTTAACGCGTTATCCAGCTCGCGGCTGAGGTATATGTTGTCCTCGTTCATATTTCCGCCGCTCATCACCGGCAGCCGCGAAATGTCCTGCTCAAGCTCCTCCGTCAGAGAACGGGTGTTCACGTTCATGCCGGAAAGCATGCTGGCAATCAGCCCGTCCGTCTGGGAAAGAAGCGCATACAGCATATGCTCCTGCTGCACTTGAGTATTACCGTGCTCCACAGCCAGACTATGCGCAGCCTGTACCGCTTCCAAGCTTTTTTGGGTCAATTTATTGGCATTCATACTGTTTTCCCCCTTTATAGAATGACCGCTCCGCCGCGAACAAACTCAGCATACAGCCTTTCAACGCTGCGCACGGCGCAGGTCGGATTGTGCAGATTTTCAAAATACGTCTTGAGCGCCATGTCAAACAGGTGAATATAAGCGGCGATCGACGCGCCAAGCGCCTCGTTGCTTAGCTCTTCGTCTGCGGGGAGCCGTAATCGGCGCGTAAAGCGCATACCCTCTATAGCATACTCCGCTTCGCCTATCAGGGACGACTCCACGCGCGTCCACAGCTTGAAAAACTGCATCATTGCCAGAGTCAGCGCGCTGTTCTGGCTCCTCACGGATACGCGCAGCTCGCCCAGAAAAGGTTGAGGCTCGCGATACAGCTCCACGCTGTAACGAATCGTTGGATTATACTTACAGGACAGCGCGCTTCGAAGCGAAAACATGCTCTCCGAGGGTTGCAGCAACAGTTGGAACGCATCACCGCCCACCAGTGTGTTTTCGATGCGTGAGAAAACCTCGCGCATTCGCTTCTCCGGCGTGACATAGGATACATACTCGGCCAGAATCTGATTGACCAGATTGGACCGGCTTGTGTTCATCTCGTAGGCCGCGCGATCGATCTGTTCCACCACATCGTCCATGAGAACCAGGGAATATACGCTTTTGTTCATGACATCACCGCCTGTTGTTTACTGATTTTATTGTAGCACCATATTCATATTTTGCAACGGTATTTATATAATATTGATTACAATTTTGCATTTCTGACACGATTGCTTTACACTGTGAGTATCGACGGAAAGGGGATGAATTCTTCAGCATATGCAGTATAATTTTGACGAAATCATTGATCGCAGCGGAACGCACAGCATCAAGCTGGATAAGGGCCGCGAAATGAACCCGTATCTGCCGGAAAAGTACATCCCGCTTTGGATAGCGGATATGGATTTTGCCTGCGCCGAACCGATTTTAGAGGCTATACGGCAAAGGCTTGAGAAGCGCATTCTCGGGTATACGATGATGGACGAGCCTGTCTATCAGGACGCTGTCGCAGGCTGGATGAAGCGGCGTTATGGTTGGGATATCCAGCCGGAATGGCTATGCTTCTCCTCCGGCGTGGTCACGGCGCTGCACGCGGCGGTGGAATGCCTGACCGGTCCTGATGACGCCGTTCTTGTGATGACGCCGGCTTACCATCCCTTTTACGACGCCATGAAACGCTGCGGCCGTAAGCCGCTGTATTCGCGCCTTTTGAGCGAAAGCGGCTACTATTCCATTGATTGGGATGATTTCGAGCAGAAGGCTTCTTTGCCGGACTGTACGATGCTGTTCCTGTGCAGCCCGCAAAATCCCACCGGCCGCGTCTGGTCGGAGGACGAGCTGAGACGCATTGGGGAAATCTGTTTTTCCAACCATGTGTTTGTGGTATGCGATGAAATCCATGCCGATTTGATTCGCGTCGGACAAAGACATATTCCTCTTGCCAAGCTATTCCCGAACGAATCGAGGCTCATCACCTGCACGGCTCCAAGCAAAACCTTCAATATTGCCGGCAACCGGCACGCGAACCTCGTGATTTCCGATCCCGAGATTCGCAACCGTTGGGAAGAAAAAACGGTCTGCGGACATCCGGGCGCGCTCACGGTCGATGCAACGATAGCCGCCTATACCCAGTGCGACGACTGGCTCGATCAATTGCGGGCTTATATCGACGGCAGCTTTGCACTGCTCGACGACACGCTGAAAGAACGCCTGCCAAAGGCTGTGTTTCGTATTCCCGAGGGCGCTTACTTGGCCTGGATAAACTTTTCCAAGCTTGGGCTTTCTGATAAGCGGCTCGAGGAGCTGATCTCACGCGCGGGCGTGCAGGCTCAGTTTTCCGGCGATTTTGTCGATAACGATCAGGGCTGCATGCGTCTGAATATGGCAAGCCCCCGCTCAGTACTTGCGGAGGCTTTCGACCGTATTTGCAGCGCGCTGGACCGCTATTGATACGCTCTTTCGATATACGGGCTCGTATAGGCGCGCAGCAGCGCGCCGTAATCCGGGATAAAGGACAGGGTATCGCCCACACGGTATCCTGTTTTTGCGCGGCTTAGATCCACCAGGAGATGATCCGAGGACGCGCCTAGGATCCGCACATGATGGTCCAGCGGCTTTAGGCCCTCGACATTGGTATCCTGTCTGCCAACCGCAAGAATTCCACGAAGCTGTTCTCCCTCGTCGGGAAAGCTGACCGTCTCCCCAAAGGCGTTCGGGCCGGCGCTGCCAACAGGTTGGGACGGCTTTCTTTGAAGCTCCACAAGCTCGGCGGACAGAACAAAGGCTTCATGATGCAGTCCGTTGATTGGCCGGCCTGTCGCCGTGTCGTTGCCGAGCAATATGGATTCGCCGAATCTCAGATGGTTGACGCCCTTTGGCAGCCGTCCTTCCATCAAAAGTCCGATGGAACTGGAATTCCCGCCAGACACGATGGGTATGGCCGCTCCCGTTCTTTTTCTCAGGTTCTCCGCAATGCGCACGAGTTCTCCAAGATTATTTTCATCTGGCAGTATGCCGCCAAAGCAGCTCAAATTGGCGCCCACGCCATACAGCTCCAGCGACGGCTGTTCTATTACAGCCATGGCAGCGCGATGGATCGCTTCCGTCACCGTATAGAATATACCCTCCCTGAGATCGCCAAGATCGATCATAAGTATGACGCGGTGGCGTCTTCCCTGTCTCTCCGCCTCCGCGCCGAAGCGTACTATAGCTGCAACTTCGCTTTGCAGACTGATCTCCGCAGAAGCGACGGCCTCGGCCGCCTCGTCGGGCATGGGCACGCGCAGCAGGATACGAGGCTTGTCCGCAGGAAGCTTTTGAAGATTCAGCACACGGGAATCAGCCAGCATGTCCGCCTTTTCAAGGAACACGGCCGCAATGCGTTCATCGGCGCAAATGCACTTTGTCACGGCGGTCATGGACACCCCATTTTGATGGCAAAGTGATGAAAGAAAGCTCAGGTTATGTCTAAGCTTATCGAGATCAGCTCTTATAAGTGGGTATCGCATACCAGACTCCTTTTCATGAGGGTCAGGGCCGCAGACGGATTCTCGCGCGACAGGACGCCAAGCGAGGCCATGGTGTAGTCTCTGTCGAACGCCAGCCGCGTTTCATTAGGCTTTGGAAAAAGCATCGCGCCGTTGACGTTGAGATCTGTGATCTCCCGAAGGAGCCGTTCATGATGCTCGAGCCGCGTAAGCGCGCCGCCTGTAGCCACAACAAGGCGCACACGCGTACAATCCTTGCCCTCCGCAACGGTTTTGCGCCCCTCCGGCATATAGATATACCGCAGTTTTCCGGCATGCCGCCTCAAAGCGATGCGGCCTGCTTCCAGGCAGAGCCGCTCCGTCAATAGAAGCTGCTGTGGCGTATCCGGGATCGGCCGGTATTCCTTCAATACGGCGGGGACGTCGATTCCCAGTTCGCGCGAAAGCGCAGCGGCGTCAAGCATGTCCACAAGATGATGCGCGTTGACATACAGCCCAAGATCACCCTCGACCGTGCGCTTGTTGAAGGGCTCAGGGCCCACGGCAAACTGCATGAGCTCCTCGGAGCCCTCCGTGACCGAATGCACGTCCGTAGTCGCACCGCCAATGTCAATCACCATAAGATCGCCGAGCGACCCATATAGCAGCATGGCGGCCTCCATGACCGCGCCGGGCGTAGGCAGGATAGCTCCGTCCACCATGTCGCGTATGTGCGTCATGCCGGGCGCCTCGACGATATGCCTTTCAAATGCCTCATGAATACAGCGGCGTGTCGGCTCAATGTTGAGCGCATCCAGCTTGGGATACACGTTTTCCGCAGTATAAAGGCGTATGTCCGCTTCTGAAAAAATCCGTTCTATGGCAGTGCGGTTTTGAATGTTTCCGGCATACAATACAGGCGCGCCGGTTCCTTCCTGCGCAAGCACGCGCGCATTATACAGCGCTGTGTCACGCTCGCCGTAATCCGTACCGCCGGCCAGCAAAACCAGGTTCGGACGAATCCGGCGCTGTTCGGCCATATCCTGGTTTGTGATCCGGCCCGCAGTCGTCTGCCGGATCACTGCGCCGGCGCCAAGCGCGGCCGCCTCGGCTGCGCGCACGGTCATATCATAGACAAGTCCGTGCACGCACATCCGTAGTCCGCCCGCTGCGCTGGAGCTGGCAAGCATGCGGCTCCAACACAGCTCCGGCGTATTGAGCTTTCGTTTGAGATCGTCGACCGCGGCATTGAGGCCCACGCGCACATCTCCGCCAAGCACGCTGGTCGCCGCCTGCCCCTGCCCAAGAAAGGCAGGAGAGCTGTCCAACGCGTCAAAGGCATTGACAAGCGTTGTTGTCGAACCGATCTCCGCAATCAGTACGTCGCAGTGCATCGTCTATTTCCTATTCTTCACAAGGAATGTCGCCACATGGTTGCCGTGCGTACCGCGGCCAAAGCCCGCATCCGCCCCCGCCTTGACTGCGTCGTCATGGTTGATCTGCGTGCCGCCCGCCACAAACAGCAGCCGTTCGCGCACGCCCATTTCCGTAGCGATCTCATGTACCTTCCTGATATTCTTGTAATGGATATCGTCATGCGAAATAATGGCCGAGGCCAGCATAGCGTCGGCATTGACCTCGATAGCTGCGTTCACAAGCTTTTCGGGCGAAACGGAGGTGCCAAGATAATGCACCTGTATTCCGTACTTCTCGATGCCGCCATGCTTGATGTCTATGATCTCGCGCATTCCGACGCTGTGCTCATCCTCGCCGAGTGTGCCGCAGACCACCACCATAGGGCGCTCCTCGATCGCTTCACGCAGCATGTCGTCATCCAATACGTCCGGCTCTTCAGGAATAACCAACGAGTCCACGTCGATGGCAAAATCGACCTTGCCTTTAAGCTCGATGCGCGTTCCTTCCGCTCCGTGCATCACCTCGCGTGAGATCACGGTGCTGTCCAGCAGCCCCATACGCCGCCCGATCTCCAGCGCGGCCGCCTCTGCCACGCGTTTTTCAGCAGGAAGGAACATTGTCAGCATCACCGTGCCGTCCGCCAGCCATTCCATTTCCGGACGGAGCTTCGGCGCGTTTGGCGCGGCAAATTCCTTTACCGCATCCATACGCAGATAAACGTTGTCATTTTCGTCCAGCTCGTCAATGTAAGCGATCTTTTCCGGACATTCCAGCGTACATCCGCCGATCAGATCCGAAGGATTCTCTGCACCATATTGTGCGACGTTATTGTAGCCAAAGTGCGCGGCCACAGGCGCCATATAGTCCTTGGCGCGCCTGACAACGGTGCCTGCGCCGATACCGCCGGCAAGCTGGCGCGCAATACCGTCTCCGTTTCGCTCCGGAAACATGCCAGAATCCACAAATTCACCGGCCTCAACCGCCGCAAAATAGCCTCCGTCAGCCACGATCTCCTCCAAAAAAAGCACCGCACGTTCCTTTAGCTCGCGCGCCTTTTCGCGGAGATAACCGTAGTTTTTAAGCTCAACCATATCCATGAGCCCATCCATTCCCACAAGCGCCTGTTTGGCCGTATCGCAGGCCTCGATGTTATAGATGTGCCAGGGTACGTTGCGACCCTCGTCGGGCGTGATCGTGGACTGGATATCCGCGCTCGTAAGTTTTGAAACCAGCATGTTCAGTACATGCGTGACCGTAGCTTCGCGCGTGCTGGATTCAATATATTTGGTGTTCATCTGTGCGCGCATGCGATACCCCCTGAACAGCTCGCGAAGCGCTACTGCATAGGGCAGATCCATGTGCACGCAGGGTGCGGGCGTCGCTGATGGCGGGACGGTCGACAGGCATATATTCTCCCTGGGCACGCCGACCTTACAGGAAAACAACGCGTTGATTGCATGCTGCACCATAAGCTCCGGCATAACCTTCCATGCGTCGCGCGCGGTCGCATTGGCGTTGTGCGCGCCGTCGATCTGCGCCATGCCCGCCCAAGCGATAAGCCGCTTGCTTTCACAGGCGTCCACGAAGGAGCGCAGCATGTTGATATTACGGTAGATGACGTTATACTGTGGATCCTGATGGCAGCCGTTCACGCCTTCCTCGGCAAACATAACGGCAATATCGGGCCCCGCTACGCCGGACACATAGCTATGATAATTGATGGGACGGCCGACCTCGTCCTCAATGAGATCGAGCGCCTTTCTCTGCGCGCGCACCTGCTTTCGTGTGACCGGCACGCCGCCGCTGCCCTGCGGCGTGCCCTCGATCAGACCGTCAAAGTGGCTTTGGCCAGCCGTACGGATGACCATGATATGATCTGCGCCATGGTGCGCAGCCATGCGCATGCGGCGAATATCGTCCTCAAAACGGCCGGACGCGATCTCCGTGGTAATGACCGGCAAAGGCTGCGGATCGATATCGTCAAAGTTATGCGCTGGCGGCAGAGGAACGCCTTCCCTCAGCGGCTTGCTGCAGTCCTGATAGGTAAACGGACCCATTTGAAGCTCAAGCGCAGGCTCCCGCCATGTCCAGCCGCGGCGGCGCGGGCGATAATGCTCAAGGTCCTCCAGGATCTTTGCTACATTGATGCCCTCATCGGGCTTTAGCTTATACTCGCTCATTGCGCGCCTCCAAACAGGCCGACCGCCTCGTCCCAGGCGCCGTCCAAAAGGGCCTGTCCTGCCGCAGGAATGTCAACGCCGCGCGATTTTGAGACCCTGTACACAACGTTGCCTGCTCCATGGGATAGCAGATCATGCGCCACGCAGCCGTCTACAATGGATTTTGCCTGCATGGAATCAAAGCCCATTCTGAGAAGCACGCTGCGCTCTATGGCCGGCGAGGTGTTTTCGCGGCCAAGCGCAACCAACGGGTCTACGACCTCGGCGCAAAGGGACCAGAAGCGCTCGTAAAGCTGCTCGTCGCTTAATCCGGTCAGATGCGCACGGCGCGTTTCAAAATCATCGCTCCGCTTCATGCAGCGCCTCCCTGACAAAGCTACTATCGGTTTTGGTTTCATCAGCCAGAAACGCAATATCTGCGTCCGTAGGCGCATGATCCACCGTGGAAGCCGCATGTGTAATCAGCGAACGCCGCATATGGTTAAGATCGGCGTCTATGGCGCGCATCAGCGATGGATGACTGGGCAGCACGATGGTTTCCCCCGGCACTTCATCCTGAGGGTCGCCCAGCAGAATGCGAATACCGTTCGATTTTGCAAAGGCCAACTGCGGATTGGCATGCTTTCCGGCTCCCGTATACTCGGTCTCCTGCACCACGAGCACCTCGTCCTCCGGCATGTCGCGCGCAATGGCAATGGCGGCGGCCAGGCTTGTATTGCCGGCAGGGCCGCGCTCAATGCCTTCCAGACGTGCAAGAAGCTCGGTAGTATAGAAGACCTCGCCCTGCGTAACGGTAACGTAGCGGTCCATGTAACGAAGCGGTCTTGCGGCGCTGCGGGGCACATCGCTGCGATCCGGCCATGTCGAAAACGGCATGCCAAAGCCCGTATGCCCGGTGGTAAAGGATTTTCTGTTGAACTGCCGGTCCGAAGCCATATGCAGCCCCTTTAGATTCACGCTTGCGGCGATCACCTCTGCATGACAGCCCGCCTTCAGGAGCCCGCGCGCAGTGCCCGTCAGATTTCCGCCGCCGGCGTTCGTGCAGACAACCGCATCGGGGTCCTTGCCAAGCTGCTTTCTGCACTGCTGCGCCAGCTCGTAGCCAAGCGTTTCGATGCCCTGTACGCCAAAAGTCGTATACAGGGAAGCATTAAAGTATCCGGTATCCTCCAGTATGCGTAAGAACATATAGAACAGTTCCGGCCCCACGGTGAGCTGAACGACCTCAGCGCCCAGCGCTTCGCATTTTCTGGCCTTCTCTATGATCTCCGGCTGTCCCTTTCCGGAGGAGTCGAAGGTCTCCTGCACAACGATGCAGGGAAGACCCCGTTTGGCACAGCAGCTTGCCACCGCCGCGCCGTAATTTCCGCTTGTGGCGGACACGGCCCCCTGATAGCCCATCCTCCTGGCATGATAGATCGAGGTAGCGGCGCGCCGCACCTTGAAGCTGCCGGAGGGATTGGCAGCCTCATCCTTCACAAATATGCGCGCGCCAAGGCCGGGCTCGGAAAACCTGCGAACAAGCGCCGTGATGTTCGGCAGCTCTATGAGCGGCGTGTCGCCGATAGAAAAGCTTTTTTGAATTTCAATGATATCCTCCAGCGTATAACCGGTCGCCGCCATCATGCCTTCGTAATCAAAAGCGATGGAGCCGCTTTCGTATACGCCGTAATCCATGCCAACAGCACGTTTCATGATCTCCGAACGGCGCGCCATGACCGCCTGATAAGAACAGTCCTTCATTGCTTTCCACCTCCGAAGAGTATCTCGCGCGCGATATCGCCGGCTTGCTGCAGCTCCGGCACATATTCGCCAAAGCTGTGCGTATAGCAGGGATTCACCTCCAACAGCTTTCCCTCTACAACACGGCCCGTACGCGTCGTCACCGTAACGGTATCGCCAATTTCCGCATCCTGATCGAGATGTCCTTTGACCCACATCTCAAGCGGAACCTTCTGCGTATCCTCCGGCAGCGCGGAAATGGCGCGCTGCTCAGGTTGCAGCACCACGACATGAATACTTACCCAATCGCCTATCTTTGCCATGATCTTATTCCTCAATATAGTCGCGGAAATCGCCCATGATCGCATGCGGCACCGGCAGGTCAAGCATGGTTTTAAGGCCCGGCCTGGCGTTGATGACGTGCGGGATCATATTGACGCACATGGCGATCGTCCCGATACCGCCGTTGACCTCAGGCTGAATGGCCATGCTTACTGCGGGCGTGCCCTCAAGAACGATGTAATCGCCGGTATGCGTGCCCTCAAGCTCTGGCTCTATCTGCTGCGGATGGTACATATCGATCACGACCTCGCCATCCTTCGTGCCCTGTCCGGTCATATTGACACCGGCGACATCGCCGGCCTTTGCAAAGCCGTAGGGTGATTTGCGGTCTACGCTTGTAATGATGGGCTTCATCTGCTGACAAAAGCCATTGACGCCCATGCAGAGAGCCTTATCGATCATGGCGACGCTCTCCGCAAAGCCCACATGCCCTGCAAGCGAGCCGTCAGAAACGCCCTTTTCAAACTGCTCGGCCGTTACGCCTATGCCCTGCTCCTTCATGACCAACGGGCCAAAGGGCGAAAGTGAATTCACGCGCCGGCAGGTCACCTTTTCCACATCCGTCATGCAGCCGGAAAGGCAAACGGCCAATAGATCCATCATTAGGCCTGGATTGATGCCGGTACCCAATATCGATACGCCGTGCTCTCTGGCGACTTTATCCAGCTCTGCCGCCAGCTCCGGCTCCTTGGCCGCAGGAAAACTCATTTCCTCAGCAATGCTGACCACGTTAACGCCCTGCTCGCAGACATAACGAATTTTGGGAAAAACATCGCGTGTAAAAGAATCCGTCGCCACAACGCAGATATCTGCCGCACCGGGATACACGACCTTGGATATGTCCGTCGTGAGCAGCACTTCCGGCCGGTCTCCCCGCTCAATGCCAAGAAGCTGATACATGCTCTTGCCCTCGCGGGCGGCATTGTGAATACAGACGCCCGTAATCTCAACGCCCTGCTTGCGGCACAGCACCTCCGCAATACCGCTGCCCATCGCGCCGAAGCCCCACATGGCCACTCGAATGTTCTGTTTCATGGTAACCTCCGTGTTCTTATCATAATAGCGCCCTCTTTGGCACAAAGAAATCGCTCTCCACAAGACCCAGCTCTTCGATCGCCTTTTCGCAATAATCCAGTACGCCTACATCCTTGGCCTCATGGCAATCGCTTCCGAGCGAAAAGCTAAGGCCCATGGCCTTGGCACGTCTAAGCATGTCCATATCGGGCGCATGCCAAAGGCCCGAAATCTCCAGCGCCACGCCATAGCGTGCGCAAAGCTTTATAACGGCGTTCTCCCAGTCGAAAAGAAATTTTGTTCCATATAGCTCGTCGCAGCATGGCAGCACGGTGGCATGACCAAGAATATCCACGCGCTGACTGGAAAAGGCTTTCTCTATCAAACGAAGAGTATGTGCCAGATACCAGCGATTCATGTCCGAGGAATAATTCTTTTTATACTGGCCATGCTGTCCGCTGCGCTTTCCAAAGTAGTCTTTCAGGGGAATATATCCACCGCGGCCGTCCGGTATGTTATGCACGGAAGCGATCACATAGTCAAGCTCGGCATCCAGCGCATCGGGCAATGTAAAGTTATGCTCCATGTTCGCCTCCATGCCGCGATACACCGCATAGGGCTTCAGCGCTTCCAGATAAGCGGATACGTCGCGCTCAGTATATATGCCGCAAAAAAACACATGGTCGGAAACGCCCAATATGCGTCCCAGATTGCTCTCCCATGTCACCAGATCCTCCAGGGAAACATGCCCGTCAGACATGTTGGTATGCGTGTGCAGGTCGTACAGTTGCAATGAATTCAGCCATTCCTTTCAGCCGGAGTTGGAACCGGCAGGTATTTTTCGGCGAAAAGCTCCGCCGGTATCGGTTTGCAAAAATAATAGCCCTGCGCGTACCGGCATCCAAGTATATTCAGGCTCTCCGCCTGCTCGGCAGTCTCAACGCCCTCGGCCACGCAGTCCGTACCGGCCTCCAAGCACAGACGAACGGAATTTGAGACGATCAGGCTGCCCAGACGATTGGATACCAGATCCGCTACAATGCTCCTGTCCAGCTTCAAGGTGTCAAAATGGAGCGTGGACAAGATCGACAGGCTGGAATACTCGCAGCCAAAATCATCCAGTGCCAGCCTGTATCCCATGGCCGAAAGCGGCTGGCAGGCTTTGATAATGGCCGAGCGCTCCAGACTGCCTATCCGCTCGGTCAATTCGATTTCCAGCATATGCGGCGGAATTCCGCTGGGCGATTGGATCATGCTGAGCTTTTCCACCGTAGCAGGATCCAGTGCCGTAAGACGGGAAAAATTAACCGAGACGGACAGCGGCGGGCGCCCCTCCTCCCGCCAGCCGCATAACAGCTGAACCGCCAGTTCAAACACATGGATATCCAAAACCTGTATCAGGTTATCCTTTTCCAATTGCGGCACAAACATATCTGGCGTCACGATCAAGTCCTGCTCAGGATCATAAAAGCGGACAAGCGCCTCCGCGCCCACACATTTTCCCGTCTTCAATTCGATTTTAGGCTGCAGGTAGAGCTTGAAACGCCGGTTTCGAATGTTACGCTCGAGGTTCTTCAGTTGAGTTGGCTTTTCGCGCCCGCCTTCGTGCTCCAATTTGCGATAATAGTTCTGTTTAGCAAGCTGAAAACGGCTCTTTGCATACTCCAGCAGCTTCATGACGCTCAACTGCTTATCGCTCCAGGCGTAGCCGATGCAAACCGCCTCTGAAAAGGCCTCCTCGCAGCGCCGTTCCGTCTCGGAAACCAAGCTTTGAAACGCCTTCTGCGTTAAATCCGTGGCCAGAACCAGAAACTCATCGCCGGAGATGCGGAATATTTCATGACCGGCGAACAGGCCGCTCAGTGTTCTGGCAATGAACTGGAGAAGCTTGTCGCCATACTGCTTGCCAAACTCGCGGTTGCACGCGTTCAGCCCGTTCACGTCCAAATCGACCACGCCCAGAGAGGAAAGCGTATCAGGAACCATTTCTTCTATATTAGCCTTATATGCGCCGTAATCCTTCAATCCGGTCAATGAATCCGTATGATGCGCCGCCTGTGCGCGGCGGTCGCGGCGCAGGATGCAGGACATATACAGCTCGCAGATCGTTTCAATCAAGCTCAGATCCGTCAGGTCCCGCACGGGATTTTCCAGGCAGACAAAGCCAAACGCCTCGCCATCCTTCATGGTTGGAACGCACAGGTAGCTTCCGGGCAATCTGGAGTCTCTGCAAAGGACGGCGCTGAGTTCCTCAAAAGCGCGCGAAACGACCGGCAGTTCGGAAATCGGACGGTTTTGAATGCCGTCCAGAATAGGCTCCTGCTCCGGTAAATACCACTCGGATATGACGCTGACACAGCGGCTGTCATACTGACGCAGCAGTACAAAAGCGCGAGAAGCGCCAAAATATGCGCCAAGCGCGGGTAAAGCTTCGGCAAGCGCATCCTCCGGCTGCTCGGCACGCAGCAGCGACAGCGCACAGGCCAGCTCAGTCCTTTCCCCCTCCGTTGAAAGCTCCGCGGCATTTTCGCCAAGCGGAACGATCTGCCATTCCTCGCCGGAATCGCTGTAATGCAGGAACCTTGCGGAGGCTTCTGTTTCCAGGCGATCATCTCCGGTGCTGTCAGCCCTGGCCAAGGAGGATTCGCACATGGAAAACAGCATATCATAGGAATAGCTATCTGTCGCGCCATAGGCGGCGCCGAGGCGGCAGTGCATGGCGTCCTGGTCGTTGCAGCAGGCGCAGGCGCTGCCGGCCACCTCCAGTATATGCGTATGCAGCTGCCTGATCTGCGGCTCGGAGCCGGCGTCCGGCGTGAATATGAGAAATGTATCGCCGTCCAGTCTGCCAACAACATACCTTCCATCAAATGTCACTTGCAGCCTTTGTCCGACCTCGGTAATACTGCGTTCATGTGCACGTCCGTTAAACGTTATGCTGCTGTCGGTAAGCTCAATTTTTAAGAGAAACATGGCGCAGGTACCGGCGCGGCGCTTCTCCATACGCAAAATTCGCTTGATCAATGCCTCAGTGACGCGCCGTGTATACAGTCCGGTCGCCGCATCGCACTCGATGTTCTGCGGCAGCGCAAGCTCCCAGCGCTTGCGTCTGTCGATACTGCGCAGCAGACCAAGAGCATAGAGGTCGCCCGACACAGGATCGGGGAAATATCGGTTCTGACAGGATATCCAGCGAATAGCGCCATCATCGTCCACGGCGCGAAAATCCAGCGTATTGCTCTCCTCACCGGCTTCATAAGCACATAGCTGCTGCTGTGTGGACAAATGCTCCATAATCCGCCGTTTATCCTGCGCGGTCAAAGCAGTCTCATATAATGCGTTGAGCAGTGAATGCGGCGATTGGCGATCAACGGCTCCCCAAATCCTGGAACCGGCGCTCCAGTATTCCTCCATGCTGTCGCGCGTTAGATTATAACGGAAAATGACAAGAAGATCATTTCGTATGGAATGGAAAAACTGCTCCTCCTGCTCAAGGCGTCTTCTAACGGTTTCTATGCTCGGCAGCGGCTCCGTGACGCCTATGGCCTGATAGGGAACGCCGTTTTCATCAAAAAGATTGCGATAGGAAAGCCGCAGCCATTCATAACCGGCCTCGAACAGGCATTGACGGATTACGCAGCTTCCAAAGGGCTCTCCCGACTTGATGCGGCGGTAAAAGTCCCGATAGTCCTCCGCAGAATCCGGATGCGTCAATCCGTTTACGATATTGCTTTCAGGCAGGTCGCGATACACGCAATCCAGCTTTGGACCGGACAACTCGTTCTTCTGCAAATCATAGGTCCAGATACGCAGGTCGGTCTGTTCGAGCGCCAGCTTCAGCAATTGCTCGTTATCCAGAAGCTTCCTCTCCTGCTCCTTGAGCGCTGTAACGTCCGTAATCACTGCGATCAGAATAGGATTCGCGCTTTCATGATATGGCAGACGCACGGCGCGCATATGCCGCCAATACACAGTACCGTCCGTGTCTTTGGAGCGGTATACCATATCGACGATCTCGCCGGTTTCAGCGCCCTTGCGCAGAGACGCGGTAAGCCGCGGTTCGTCATCAGCAAAAACAAACTGGTATATCGGCAGGCCGTCCTGTGAAATCCTCGGGCATGCGTTCACCATTTTGTGATAGCTTGGGCTGGAATACACGACGCGTATCCGGTCGCCGATCTCATAAAGCAGCACGCCGCCTTCCATATACTCCAGGAGCGCGCGAAGCTGTATGTTCGCGTTGAATGCTCCCTCGGGCGTCTCCGGCTCATCGATCTGTGACGGCGCAGCCTCCGTTCCATATTCAAAGATCTGACAGCAGCCTTTTCCGGCCTCTTTGGCACGGTATAGGGCGGCGTCCGCCTCGCGAAACAGCGCGTCAAAATTCATCGGCCGCCCATGCGTCAGGGAAACGCCGATGCTGCATGTCACAGTGCGCTCCTGAGAATCCGAAGCGCAAATATATTGCAGCGCTTCGTTCAGCTCCGCTGCCTTTGCCCGTAAAAGCTCATCGGTCGCCGTGCCGTATACAAAGGCGACAAACTCGTCGCCGCCGACGCGTCCGACAATATCGGTAGAGCGAAATTGCCTGTGAATGGTGTCCGCAAACTTAATAAGCAGGCAATCGCCCTCCGCATGGCCGAAATCATCGTTGACGCGTTTAAAGTCGTCCACATCGATCATCAGGAGCGCATGATCGCCGCCATAGCCCTCCGCGCCGAGTATACGCTCAATATGGCTCCGCGTAGACTCATGATTGTATAGGCCAGTGAGCGAATCACACTCCGCCTTGGAACGCAGGCGTTGAAAGCTGCGCTTTTCTACGTCTATATTCGTCAGTTTGCCGACCAGGCGATATACCAGCCCCTCGTCGTTCATCAAGAAGCGGTATTCCAGCCTGTGCCAAATGCCGGAAACGCCGCAGGTGGTCATGCGAAATTCACAGACGCCGGAGCTGGTCTTATGCCTGTACGCATTCAGCAGCGACTCCAGCGCGGGGCGATCCGCCTCGCTCACACGCTGCAAAAGGCGGGCAATAGAGCTTTTAAGCCCAAGCGCGTCGGAGGCATATCCAAACATCTCTGCAAATTTGGGATTAAAACGGATCTCATCGGTCGTGGGATTGGCCTCAAAGACAACGGCGTCTGAAAAATCCTCAAAAATGCGATACAGCTCCTCGCTGCGGCGCAGCTTGTTCTGCTCGTTTTCCACGGCGCGGCGGCTCTGCTGATTCAGCCGCAGAAGATACGCCGTCAGCGTAAGCGAGCCTAATATGATAACGATACAAAACAGTATCACCGGCAGAAAGGAATGTGTCCGGTCGTCCAAGGAAGAAAATGCGCGTACGGATATCATAAGGCCGAACACCGCCAGCACAATCAGCGCAAGCGGAAGCAGCAGCCATAATAATCGCCCCCGTCGAGATTTCATCGGACACCTCCCCTCGTTACGCAGCTCATTTTATTCTACATGAGAAACCGCCGGCACGCAAATTATATAGAATTCTCCTGCCTTACCGGCCGGAACGGATCTGTATCATCTCAGCAGCGATGCTCACGGCAATTTCCTCAGGCGTCTGCGCGCCGATCGGCAAGCCGATGGGCGTATGCACGCGCGCGCATTCCTCCGCCGAAAACCCGTCCTCTGACAGTTTTTTGCGCGTCAAAGCAATTTTATTGCGGCTTCCTATGCAGCCGATGTAGCATGCGTCCGTTTTTAAGACTTGGCGAAGTATCTCGTAATCCGCCTGATGTCCGCGCGTCATGATCACAACATAGTCTTCCGTATGAACTGCAGTAAATGATCCCAACCGCGAAAAATCGCCGAGCAAAACCTGCGCTTCAATCGGAAACAGCTCCGGCCGGGCGAATTCTGACCGATCCTCACAGATCACGCAGCGAAAGTCGATGTATTCCAAAAGCGGCGCCAATCTCTGACTGACGTGACCGCCCCCAAAGAGCAATGCGCGCGTGCCAAGGCCGACCGGTTCATACAGAAGGGTCCCGTCCGCAGAGAGCCAGGCCTGCGAGCCACAGCTTTCCGGCATCTGCGCCTCAACGTCATGCAGCCTCTGACCGTCCCACCAACCCATAGCCGCCACGGAGCCGTTTTCAAGCCGGCGCACCAGCGCAGCCTGCGCGCCGCCGTCGCGCGCCGCCTTCAGCTGCGTGAACAGCCGGCGATTTTCGTCCGACGGTTCAAGATACTGTGCCAACACGCGCACAGAGCCGCCGCAGATCATACCAGCGCCCGCGATTTCGCTCGCGCTCAGACGATAATCCAGCGTACGCGAGCCATGTGTAAACATCATAGCGGCTGCTTCCTGCGTCGCTGCATACTCCACGGCGCCGCCGCCGATCGTGCCCTTTTGCGAGCCGTCAGCCTCGATCAGCATGGCCGCACCCAATCCGCGCGGAGCGCTGCCGCGCCGCTCGCAAACCGTCAAAAGCACGCCGCCGCATCCGGCGTTCAGCATATGTAAAATATCATTGCAAAGCTTCTTCATGTCGTCCTCCGCAGGAATAGCGCAAAAGCGCCATCTCCCGTAAAATGCTGTCTCTGTATGGAAATTCCTGATTCTCCGACCGCTTTGCCAGCGGCCTTCCGTAGCGCGCCGCATACGCGCGCGCATCCTCAAGCGAACGCAGCGGCTGATCCAGTCTAAGAGAAAAGCATTCCTTACAGAACAGGATATTATGTCTTGTCAACGTTTCCTCATAAGCGGCGCTGCGCGCCGCGTCGCAGACCAAGAACGCTTTTCCGCGGCAAAGACGCGAGAGCTGCATAAACTCATCCGGATGTGCAAAATAACACAGCAGCAGTGCATCAAAGCGATTTTCCGGTTCGTAAGCAAAGGCGTCCGCCTCCAGCGGAAGCACATTGCCCGGGCAGCCGGCAAGCCCGGAAAGCGCCAGAGCCGAGCGATCGAGTGCAACGATCCGCTTAACGTATGGTGAAAGCGCCATGGAAAGCTGACCCGCTCCGCAGCCCGCATCCAGTACGCTGGCAGAAGGCGGCAAATAGGCGGCGATCCGAGAGGCCAGACGCGGATAATACTCGCTCGCGGCTGCGGCGCAGCGAGTCCAGCGCAGCACATCCTCCGTCCAGATAAAATCACCCATATATAGAAGTATACCGTCGTTATCGAAAAATAACAACGGTATACTATACTGATTTTTTGTTCTTTAGCCAACCGGAACAGGCGTCGGCGTCGGTACGGTCATAACGCCTGAACGGGAACCGGCGGTGGATGCGTCGTAATCTACGCTGGCGGTGACAGTATACCGCTGTTCGGAAAGCTGGCTCCAAATGGCAAGAATCTCCAGAAAACGCGCCTCGTCAGACTCGGACAGCGCCACATAGGCCGTTTGCTTGGTATACTGATACTGACCGTTGGCATATTGCAGCTCATAGCGTGGCGAAATCGCAAGCCGCGTAACATCGGAACTCAGCCTGCCTCGCTGCATGATTTCTACAAGCTCCTCGACCAACGGCGCAAATTCGGGCATCTCGTGCAGGCTGTCGTATGCGTCGTTCTGCCCAATGTACCAGCTAAAGTATACCCAGCAGCGGTCGCCGCCTTCAACAGGGCAGTTGAGTATCTCAAGCCCCAGATTGTAGTATGCAAGACTGCCATCCCCGTTCGCCGCGATCGCGTCAGAATAGCCCTTGACAAGCTGACTGCAGTCCGGATCCTCGGCATACCGATTCTTTAGCTCCATATACATGGAGGCGGTTTCGGGCGTTTCCAGTGAAACGCTTATCGTATCATTATACCGTTCGACGCCGATATATCCGCCAATCTCAAAGTAACCAAGCACCTGTTCTTCATTGGCGGAGGTATATCCGTAAACACCGTCGCCGATCTCATAATATTTATATTTATCCGGCGCGTAATAAGAATATGGTACGGGCCTGCCGCTTGCTCGCTGCTCGCCGAAGTAGCGTTCTGTGAGCGCGTACAGCTCAGGCGTATCGAAATTCAAGCTCGACGGCAACGAATCCGAGGTGACCAAATAGCTTCCAACGGCCTTGATCGTATCGTCCGGCGGCAGCTCCAGAATGGCCCTGGCATATTCTGTATTCTTCATGCGGCATGCAATCAAAGCCTGGCCGTCGGAGAATACGAGCTTGCGATAAATCGTCCGTCCATTGTTCAGACGTATCCTCACGCCCTCGCTGGTCTGATAATTGCTGTCGGAATACACATACCCATACTCGTTCATGGAGCGGATGTTTTCGCGCAGCGTATCGGCTACGCAGGACTTGACCTCCTCCTCGGTAAACTCAATTTTGGAAGTCAGTATCGTTGCATAGCTGACGGGGCTGCTGCCGCGGTCATAGCCTGTAAAGCTGACCGAAGCGATCTCGCCGGCCTCGGGGCAGACGCCGAGCGTGCTTTTTGCCGCCGCTTGCGCGCCAAAGATGATGGCGCAGGCCACCGCTACCGAGCAAAGAAACCAGGGCAGCGACAACAGCACACGTTTTGTATTCCTGAGCACGATGATCTGATAGACCGTGTAGCAGGAGAAGGCCGCCGCCAGTATCAGGCAGACAAATATCTTTGTCGCCACATGCGCCCGTACGGAGAAAACGAGCAGTACCGTAAGCGAAAGCAGGCTGGCAAACACGATCTGAAGCGTCCGGCTGCCGGCTCCCTGCTCGGCAAGCTCCGAAGGCCGGCGGCGAAACAGCAGCGCGCCCACAAAAAGCTCGGCAAGCGCCAGTACCAGCGACCAAACGATGCCAAGTCCGTTTACCAGCTTTCCAAGCAGTATCTGCCGCGAAAGCATGACAACGACGCCCGTGGCCGCATTGGTCGTGGGATCGAGAAAGCCCTTTAAATCCAGCCAGCTTATGACGCCTGTATCGGCGATCAGCGTGCTTCCGATCAAGAACAGTATATAGCGCGGCAGGAACAGCACCAGACCGGTCAATATGATGTTGGTAAACCAGGTTCCCGTGATCGTACAACCGATGGCCGTCGCCGCAAACACGAGCAGCGCCGCGGCAAAAAAGTATCCGGCGTTCATAAAGGGATACAGCGGCGCAAAGGGCTTATTCAGTCCGAGAAATACGACCGCGCTCACGCACGAGCAAAGCATCACGGTAAACAGCATCCATGTGGCAGCCGCCGCGGTGACAGAGAAAAACAGATCCGTGCGCTTGACCGGTATGCTGTGATAAAAATCACTCTCCGCCCGTTTATTTAAAAATGAAAAGCCGGAAAACGCCAGGCCCGCGCCGCCGATAAAAGCATATACCGCCAGCACCGGCGACATTTCAACCGCGCTTATCATATAGGCGGAATGGCCGGCGCAGCTAATGATCGCGCAGATCAGCGACGCAATGACCGCCAATGCCAGCAAGGTCAGCCCAACGCGGGACAGCCGCCGCATGGATTCTCTATACAGCGTCATTATTGATCCTCCCTCCTTGCGCGCGGCTCGTCGAATACATAGCCGAGCGCTTCCATCTCATAGATAAATACCTCTTCCAGCGTCAGGGGCAATATCTCCAACAGCAGCGGATTCATGCGCTCAATGGCCGCGCGGCTTTCCTCGCGGTTGCCCCGCACGATCAGATTCGATACGCTGCCCTGCTTATCAAAGGATACAATGTTCAGATCCACGAAACGGGACTGACCGTATTCGTCCGAAAACGCCACCTGGATCTTAAACAGCGACGTCTTTAGATTCTGTATGTCACTTTCAAATACGATGCCGCCCTTATACAAAAGCGCAAGCTGATCGCAGGTATCCTCAAGCTCCCTGAGAGAATGACTCGACACAACGGCTGTTGCGCCGCGGTCGACGACATCCTGATACAAGGTCTGCTTGACCAGATTGCGCATCACGGGATCAAGGCCGTCGAAGGTTTCATCAAAAAATATGTATTCCGCCATCGTGGATAAAGCCAGTATGCAGGCGGCCTGACGGCGCATACCCTTGGAGAATGTCGAAAAGGACTGCTTGGGATTCAATCCAAACTGCTCGACCAGCGTATAGAAGCGCTTGTAGGAAAACCGTTCATAGGCCGACGCATAAAGCTTCGCCATGCGCTCCATATGGCTCTGAGGCAGGAAAAACAGCTCGTCCGGAACAAACACGAACTGGCGCTTGACGGCCGGATTATCGAACACGTCTCCGCCGTTGATGCGAATGCTGCCGCCGTCCGGCTTGTATACGCCGCTTGCCAACCGCAAAAATGTGGATTTGCCCGCGCCGTTTGCGCCGACCAGACCGTATATACAGCCATCCGGAATATGGCAGTTCAAGCCGTCCAGTGCCGTAAAACCGGAGAAACGCTTTGTAAGATCACATGCCGTAATCAAGACTCCACTTCCTTTCCATACGCGGATCGAACCGCGTCAATTACGCTGTCCATCGGTACGCCCGCCTCGCACATTTTCAGTGAAAGCGCGGCTACCTCCTCCAACAGCGCCTTGCTGCGCCCGCCAACGATGGCAAGCGCGTCCTTGGACACAAAGCGCCCGTTGCCCGGCGCGCTCACGCACAGCCCGCGGCGTTCAAGCTCAGCATAGGCCTTTTGAAGCGTATTTGGGTTGACAGACAGCTCTCCCGCAAGCGAGCGCACCGACGGAAGCTGCGCACCCGACAGCAGGGCACCGGTGGCGATCAGGCGCTCCGTCTGCTCGATGATCTGTTCATATATGGGCGTTCGCCCATATTTGTCGATCTGAAACACTTAGCTCATCCTCCATGTTGCATGTGTACTAGTTCGTATAGTACACCAGTATGTTACAGCCATATTTTGCCTTTGTCAATGCCTTTTACATAAATTCATGCTATAATTCGGTTATGGAAGATTTCGAGCCTCGTTCGTCACGACCGGTTATGTGGCGGCGTGCGGCCTTGATTGCCGCGTTGGTGTTGGCTTTGGCGCTGGCGGTATGGCTTTTGACGCGCCGTCAGGCTTCGATGCTTGCGGAGGCCACGCCTGTGCCTCCGGCCCATACGCCGGAAATTACCGCGGTCGATCCGGACTTTAACGGCTTAACGGCCTGTTTTATTGACGTTGGTCAGGGGGACTGTCTGTTCTTTCGGGGGCCGGACGGGAAAACGATGCTCATTGATGCGGGCCCTCCGGGCAGTTTTCATACGATTCAGGCGCATCTGGACGTCTGGCAGGTGCAGCGGCTTGATCTGGTCGTAGCCACACATTTGCACGCCGACCATATTGGTTCAATGGCGGAGATACTTGATCATTACGATGTGGGCGCCTTCTACATGCCGCCCTTTGACTACGAAAGCAGCATGTACGTCCATCTGCTCGAGGCTCTTGATAAGGCCGAGATCACGCCCGTCACGCTCTACGCGGAGGCCAATCAATGTATTCTCTTGTCGGACGGCTGTGAGTTGCGTGTGCTCTCGCCCTTTGACGCGCCCTACTCGGATTATAACGACACCAGTTTCGTGCTGCGCGTATCCTATGGCGATAACGCTGTTCTCTGCATGGGCGATGCGGGCGAGGTCGCCGAGCGTTTTATGATCAAAGCCTTTAAAAACCATCTGCTGCGCGCAGACATTTTGAAGATCGGGCATCACGGCTCCGACAGCGGTACAAGCGAGAAGCTGCTTAACGCCGTACGGCCCAGCATCGCCATAATCAGCGTTGGCACGGACAATGATTACGGTCTTCCCAGCGAGAGCGTGCTTGAGCGGCTCGCCGCGCACGGCGTTGAAGTATATCGCACAGATATGGACGGAACTATATGCTTTGCGCTTGACGGAACAGGTCTGAAAATGCTAGAATAATTGAACATGCCGAGATGGGAAAGCCTCCGCCATAAGCGGTTCAAGAGAGCGGCGCGTCTGCTGTAAGCGCCGCCTGCGAAAACGGACAGGCCTTCATCCCTGAGCATCGCCGGTGAACAGCACACAGCCGGCGGCGGGCGCGCCCGTTACAGCGTTCAAGGCTTCCTGACGGAAGCAAATGAGGGTGGTACCACGGCGCTTCGTCCCTTGCGAGGGAGGAAGCATTTTTTATTGTTGGAGGAATATATGAGCGTAATGGATTCACTGAAGCAGCTTCGCGAGGAAGCGGAAGCGCGCCTGTCCGCCTGTGAAAATCCGGAGGAGCTGGAGACAGTATTTTCCGAGGTGCTGGGCCGCAACGGATCGCTGACAGCTATTCTTCGCACAATGGGCAAGCTTGGCAAAGAGGAGCGCGCCGACGTCGGCGCGGGAGCCAACCGTGTCAAGCATCAGCTTGAAGAAAAGATCGCGGAGCGCAGAACGCTTCTTGCCGAAAAGGCGCAGCAGCGCCGCTTTGAGTTGGAAACGGTGGACGTCACGGCGCCCGGGACCCGGCCTTTTCCGCGTGGACGCCTGCATCCCATGACCCAAACCTATCGCACGATCCGCGACGCGCTGATCGGGCTTGGCTTTTCTATGTTCGACGGCCCCGAGATCGAGCTGGATGACAATAACTTTACGCTGCTGAACCTGCCGAAGGATCATCCGGCGCGTGATATGCAGGACACCTTCTATATCAGCGAAAACGTTATGCTGCGCACGCATACCTCGCCCTGTGAGATCCGCGCTCTAAAAGCTGTTGAACCGCCTTTTCGGCTCATCATGCCGGGCCGCGTATTCCGCGTGGACGAGGTCGACGCCTCGCATTCTCCTGTTTTCATGCAGATCGAGGGCTTTGTTGTCGACCGCGATCTGACTCTCGGCGACCTCAAGGGGACGCTCGACGCCTTTGTGCACTCGGTATTTGGGGAGGATGTAAAAACGCGGCTGCGCCCCTCCTATTTCCCGTTTACGGAGCCCTCCGCGGAGATGGATATCTCCTGCTCGATCTGCGGAGGCAAGGGCTGCCGCGTTTGCAAGGGCACGGGCTGGATCGAAATTCTCGGCTGCGGCATGACCAATCCCCATGAGCTCGAAAACTGCGGTCTTGACCCTAAGGAATGGTCGGCCATTGCCTTTGGCGTTGGCGTTGACCGCGTTACGAGCCTGAAATACGGCATCAACGACATCCGGCTCGAATATGAAAACGACGCTCGCTTCCTGCGTCAGTTCTAAGGAGGAAAACGATTATGAAGCTGCCTAAAAGCTGGCTCAAGGAATATGTTGATTTTAACGTTACGAACGAGGAATTCATCGAACGCATGATGTGGCGGGGCTTCGAGCTCGGCGGCGTGGAGCGTGAGCTGTCCTGCGAGGGAGTCGTCGTCGGGCGCGTAGTTTCGATCGCGCGTCACGAGGACTCCGATCATCTGTGGGTGACGCAGACCGACATCGGCGATACAACTCTGCAAATAATCACCGGCGCGCAAAATGTGGTTCAAGGCGCTCTCGTGCCCGTAGCAGTCGTCGGCTCGAAGATCGGCGGCCGTATAATGGAGGCCGTCAATATGCGCGGTCTGAACAGCTATGGTATGCTCTGCTCCGGCGAAGAGCTCGGACTCGGCGAAGCCGACTACCCCGGCGCGGGCGTGCACGGGATACTGCTGCTCAACGAGGAGCACCCGCTCGGCCAGCCCATTGGAGAAGCGCTTGGGTTTGACGATATCGTATTTGAATTTGAACTTACGCCAAACCGGCCGGACTGCATAGGCATACTCGGCATGTGCCGCGAAGCTGCGGCGGCGCTTGGACAGAGCTTCCGCTTGAAAACGCCCGGAAAGCTGTCCGGTAAAGGAAATGCCGCAGACTATGCCTCTGTACGCATTGAAAACTATGCGCTTTGTCCGCGATATGCCGCGCGCGTCATCAAGGATATCCATATTCAGCCCTCGCCCGCCTGGATGCAGCGCCGACTCAGACTCGTAGGGCTCCGGCCTATCAACAATATCGTGGACATCACAAACTATGTGCTTGTAGAATACGGGCATCCAATGCACGCCTTTGACCTTGCCTGCGTATCCGGCGGACAGATCGTAGTACGAAACGCGCATGAAAACGAGGTCGTGACCACGCTGGACGGCAAGGAGCGTCCGGTCACGCCGGATATGCTGCTCATAGCTGATCCGGAAAAGGGCGTCGGCATTGCGGGCGTTATGGGCGGGCTCAACTCCGAGATCACTGAAAACACCAAGGCGGTGCTGTATGAATCCGCTGTATTCATCGGCAGCAACATCCGCTCTACGGCCCGCAAGCTGCGTCATGTCACCGACGCCGCCGCGCGCTTCATAAAAGGCGTGGAGCCTGTCAACGCTATGCTTGCCCTCGACCGCGCTGTTGAGCTTACGGCCGAGCTTGGCGCCGGCACTGTCGTGGGAGATACCATCGACGTCGGCAGCGGCGACTACGCCGAAAAGACCGCTCTGATCGACACGGCGCACATCAACCGGCTGCTTGCGCTCTCGCTGACGCCCGCTCAGATGGCGGATATGCTTAAGACCATAGATATTCCCGCCATTCCCAAGCGTGATGGACTGCACGTCACGATTCCGCATTTTCGCACCGATATTGAAACCGGCATTGAAGCCGACGCCGACATTGCCGAGGAGATCGCGCGCATCTACGGGTACTACAATATCCGACCGACTCTCATGCGCGGTGATACCTTCCGCGGTCGGATCCCGCGCGAATTCAGGCTGGAGGACGCCGTCAAGGATGCCCTTTCAGCAGATGGCGCTTTTGAAATGTACAATTATAATTTCACCGGCCCGCAGGCGCTGAGCGCTCTCAGGCTTTCCGATGACGACGAGCTGCTCAAGGCCGTAAGACTGATCAATCCCTTCGGTGAGGACCAAAGCCTGATGCGCACGACGCTTTTGCCCGGCATGCTGGATTCGCTCACCCGTAATATCAACATGCGTACGGGCCAGACACGTTTCTTTGAGGTCGGCAATGTGCATCTGGATCTTGGCGGTGAGCTGCCTGAGGAAAGAAAAACGGTCGGTCTTGCCCTGTACGGCGCGAACGAAGATTTCTACTCGCTCAAGGGCGTCATCGAAAACCTGTTGGACACGCTCGGGCTCCCATGCGCGGCATATTCCGTAAGCGGCCGTCCCTATTGGCAGCCCGGACGGGGCGCCGATATTCATGGCGCTGACGGTACTTTGATCGGCACATGCGGCGCGCTCCATCCGGCCGTCGCAGCCGCCTTTGGCGTCGACGAGCGCGTATATGCAGCCGAGCTCTCCTTTTCAGCGCTGCTGCGTCTCTCCAGCAGTGAAAAGCACTTTTCTCCGCTGCCGCGCTACCCGCTCTCGGAACGCGATCTGGCGCTCATTGTCGATCGCAATGTAGAATCTGAGAGCCTGCGCAGCGTTATCGAATCGGCCGACGCCGACGTGCTGATCGAAAACGTGCGGCTGTTCGATACCTACGAGGGTCCGGGGCTCCTGCCCGGAAAAAAGAGCCTTGCTTTCTCCTTCTCACTGCGCAGCGATACCCACACACTCTCCGATGATGAGATACGACAGGCCATGGACGCCATCATCGCAAAGCTTGAAACTGTCGGCGCGCCGCTCCGCAGCTAGTTGCGAAGCGGACGCACACTCGCTATAATAAAAGTATCCAAACAATGGGGACGGGGAGGAAATAATCATTATGGCCATTTGCAGAGAATGTGGTGCACAGGTACCCGACGCCAGCGTATTCTGCGGAAATTGCGGCGCCGAACAAAGGCGGAACAACAACGGCTTTGCTGAACCAAACGCTGCATATTACGGTGGGCCGCGCGCGTACAATCAGCCGGATTATTCATCGTATGCCGCTCCGCAGCCATCGCCAGTGCATGCTGCGGCTGCAGAAGCTGATCCGCGGCCACCGCAGGGCAGCCGGTATGCGGTCATTGGCTCCTGGGGCTTTTTCTGGTCGCTGATCTTGCTGAACATTCCCGTGGTGGGTTGGGTGTTTACCATTGTCTGGGCTTGCGGCGGCGTGCATAATTATAACTTGCAGCGTCTGGCCCGTTCCTTCTTGATCTCCTGGGCCGTTTCTGCCGTTATCGCCGTCCTTGTTTTCGTTATCGGCGGCGTATCCTTCAGCACGATCGTCGATCTGCTGTCCGGTCTGTAATTATCAATCAAAACGGAGGACAAGATATGAAAAAGGTATTTGTTATCGGCGGCGCGGCCGTTGACATCACTGGCTCGCCGCGCGACGTCTGCCGCATGCGTGATTCCAACATTGGCAGAGTACGGCTGCGCGCCGGCGGCGTGGGACTGAATATTGCTGCGAAGCTGGCTGAGTATCCAGTCGCCGTGGGCCTTATCACCGCGCTTGGTACGGGCTATCGCTCCGACATGATCGCCGCTGACTGCAAAAAGCACAACGTGTCTCTCGCTCACTCGCTTGTATGCGACGCGCCAAGCTCTACCTATCTTTGCATGCTCGACGCGGACGGCGACATGCTCGTCGGAATCAGCGATATGGAGATCATGAACCGCGTGACGCCCTCCTATCTCATGCCATTTTTACAGATCATCGACAGCGCGGATATGGCTGTGCTCGACGCCAACCTGCCGGTCGAATCTATTGAATATTTATGCGACAATCTGCACGTTCCGATATTTTACGATCCCGTAAGCTGCGCCAAAGCGCAGCGCATTGGCGGCAGGCTCGGGAAATGCTATGCCGTCAAGCCAAACCGTTTCGAGGCCGCTCTGCTATCCGGCTGCTCCTGCGATACGCTCAAGGGCGTTTATCGCGCGGCGGATTGGTTTCTTGAACAGGGCGTGCAGCGCGTGTTCATTTCTCTGTCTGAGGAAGGCGTTTACTGGGCCGACGCCAATAGTTGCGGGCATTTCCCCTCCGAGGCGCGGGACGTCACCGACGCCAGCGGCGCAGGCGATGCCATGTCCGCCGCCATCGTCAATGGCTGCATCAACGGAGACAGCACGGAAAAATGCGCTCTTGACGGGAACGCCGCCGGCGCGCGGTTCTGCATTCGTTAACAGCCTTTCCTTATTTCAGCGCAAAAGCCCGTATCGGCCAGCTTGTCGATACGGGCTTTTTGGGTTCATCAGAACAAGCGATTGGATTCTACGGGCGGTACATGCCCGATATGCCAAATATCACGCGCGTATTCCTCTATGGTACGATCTGAAGAGAACTTGGCCGACGACGCGGTATTCATAAGGCACTTGCGGCCAAAGGCGATGCGGTCACGATAATCCGTATTGGCGGCAAGCTTACGTTCAATATAGGGCAGCAGCTCCAGAAGCACAAAATAGTAATCGGGCTTCTGCCAACTTGTTCCCGTCAGAAGCGCACGGTGAAGATCGGAAAACGCGCCGCTGTTATCATCCGAGAGGCTTCCGTCGATGAGCGTATCCACGACACGGCGCACGCGCGCTTCATAATCATAAATGGTTTTGGGTACATAGCTGTCACGAATATCGCGAAGCTCGTCGGCGCGATAGCCAAAGATGTAATTGTTTTCTTCTCCCGCTTCGCGTACGATCTCGACCGTCGCACCGTCGTAGGTACCAAGCGTCACGGCGCCGTTCAGCATAAGCTTCATATTGCCCGTGCCGGAGGCCTCAGTACCGGCGGGAGAAATCTGCTCCGAAATATCCGCGGCAGGAATGATATGCTCTGCATAGGAGCAATCGTAATTCTGCACGAATACCACACGCATTTTATCCGCCATATCGGGATCGTCGTTTATCAGGCGAGAGATTTCGTTGATATACTTAATGATGGCTTTGGCGCGGATGTAGCCCGGTGCAGCCTTGGCCCCGAAAATATAGCAGCTGGGCGTAAAATCCTTGATGCGCCCGTCCTTGATGCCGAAATAAATATCCATGATAGCAAAGGCATTCAAAAGCTGGCGTTTATATTCGTGCATACGTTTTACCTGCACGTCAAACAGAAAATCAGGCGGCAGCAGCACGCCCTCACGCTTTGCAATGATCGTGCTGAGCTGTTCCTTCTTTTTCCGTTTTACCGCGTTAAAGGCGGCTACATCCTCGTCGCCTGCATGCTCCTTGAGCAGTGCGATATGCTTGAGGTCCTTAATAAAGCCCTTTCCGATGCGCTCTTCGATATAGCGGCAAAGCTCGGGATTGCATACGCCGAGCCAGCGCCGCTGCGTAATGCCATTGGTCTTATTTTGAAAACGTTCCGGATAAATCGCATACCAATCCTTGAGAAGATCAGTGCGCAGAATGTTGGAATGTATCTCCGCAACACCGTTGACACAGCTCGTTCCATAGACGGCCAGATTGGCCATATGTATTGTGTTGCCCTGTATGATCGCCATTTTCGAGCAGTCGCAGCCGCGATTCATGAGCTCTCCGCACAGGCGGGTATTGATGCGATAGACAATATCAAATATTTCCGGTATTACAGAACGAAACAGCTCGACGTCCCACTTTTCAAGCGCTTCGGTCATGATCGTGTGATTAGTATAATTAAAGGTCTTTTGCGCAATTCCAAAAGCTTTTTCAAAGTCCAGTCCCTCCAACATGAGCAGACGCATAAGCTCCGGAATGCTCACGGTCGGATGCGTATCGTTGAGCTGTATGGATACATGATCGGCAAAGCTGCCCATAGGCCGATTCTCGCGCTTAAATCGCAGCATAATATCCTGAAGGGAAGCGCTGGAAAGAAAATATTGCTGTTTTAAGCGCAGCTTCTTGCCTGCAGCAGTCGTATCGTTCGGATATAAAACGCGCGTGATATCCTCTACCGCGTTCTTCTTGAGTACAGCCAGAGCATATTCCTGATCGTTGAACAGCTGAAAATCAAAATCCTCCTCCGCCTCACTCTGCCAGAGCCGCAGCGTACCAATGTTGTTCGTCCCATAGCCAATGACGGGCATGTCATAGGGAACGGCGCGCACGGTCATATCGCTAAACTGTACGCGCACCTCGTGTGAATCGCGGCGGCGGCTCCATGGGTCGCCCGCGCGCTGCCAGTCGTCGGCAGATTCCACCTGAAAGCCATCGCGAAAGCTCTGACGGAAAAGGCCATAGCGATACCGGAGCCCATAGCCGTCGAGCGGATAGTCATGCGTCGCCGCTGAATCCAGAAAGCAGGCCGCCAGACGGCCCAAGCCGCCATTTCCCAGCGCTGCATCCTCTATGTCCTCGAACATGGCCAGATCCAGACCCTTATCGGAAAAGGCGCTCCGGACTTCGTCCAGCAGCTCGAGCGCAAACAGGTTGTTGTATACCATGCGCCCCACCAGGTATTCCGCGCTGAAATAATAAGCCTCCCGCATGCGTTCATGCGCATGCCGGCATTCATACCAGTTATCCGCAATCGCCGCCATGATAACGCCGGCCAGCGCATCGTGCAATTGTGCGGTGCTCGCCTCCTGAAGCGTCACCTGATGGTTCTGCTTCAGCAAAAGCGCAATCGAGTCCATGATATTCTCTATCTTCACAAAAGGCCTCTCCTTTTTCACAATCGCGTTTTAGTATAGCATAATATGCCGACAATTGCAAAACGAACTGTAGCCATGGATCGTGCCAGATTGTTCTGGAAACAGCCTCAAGCCAATAAAGGCACATCACGCATCTGGCCGTAAGCTCTGCGCGGCATCAGCGCACCGTCAAGCTGGCCGCTGCGGCTTTCTGGGTGATCAAAAATTGCTCCCTCCAATCCAGTTGCTTGCTCAGAAGCTCGTTAAGCGGGTAGTTTTCATAGTCCTTTACCGCCGGAATATCCATCATAAAAGCCGGCTTCGCTGAACGAACCGGCTTTTGAGGGCTGATTTCCGTCCGCACGATCAGCCTGCGTAGGGCAGTGTTTCAAAGCATTCGTACTCGGGAACACCGTCAATAAGATAGCCCCATTCGCCGGTATTCGGCGTAAGCTCGATGCGTCCGATCTTTCCGTTTTCATCGGTAAACCATACTGCGCTCTCACCATCGGAGCCAGATACCGTCAGGGACGAACCTGCTGTAATCGAACCGGCGACATCCCCGCTTTCCAATACCCAGACCACAGGGATTTCGCGGATGGTTTTTAAAGCCGTTTCGTTTGCCGACAGATCCCAGATGGTATCTGCTATGGGGCCGATAGAGCCGTCCGCCTGATACTGATAAGGCCGAAAACCGCCGTAACTGCCAAGCATGTCGATGATGCTCCCGATTTTAAAGATATCGCCGTCAAAGGCTTCTATATCCCCATCGAGATAGGAGCCGTCGTCGCAGCCGTACGTCCTGGTCTCTCCCGAAAACCGTACGGGTCCAAATACGCCGTCCGCATAACGCCAGGCGTATGTCACATAATCATCGGAGCCGGTATCGCCCGAAATATAAACCTCGGTCAGTCCGTCGCCGTTCATATCCGCAAGCCATACGGAGGGATGCTCCGTAATGATATAGGTGTCCATCGAATACGAAGCCTGTCCGCCGCCAAACGCGACGCTCAGCCGGTAGGGCGCGTCCTCGCCGCCGTCGATGCGGGAAAAATCCAGCGTGTCCGCCGTACCGTCGCCATCCAGATCATATGTGGCGGGAAGAGTATCCGTAACATCCAGGGGAGCATAGGGCTCAAGCTGCGCAGGAGCGTCGGGCTGAACGGACGGCTCTTTTGACGGTTCCATATCGATCACCGGCGCTGTTTCAATAGGCGCGGTCGACTCGCCGGCAGACGCTGATGGCACAGGCGCAGCTGCACACCCAAGCAGCGCAAGCATCATAACGAGTATACATAGCCGAATCGTGATTGTTTTCATAATACTCCTTTTTCCGGCGCTATGCGTAAGTATATCAGCATGCCGGATTAGCCTATTTGTAAACAAGTCTTATTCGAGTTATTGCCTCGTTTACAATTGGCGAGTATACCACGCTTGTATGGAAATGTAAAAGGAAATGATTTCCGTTTAGCGCTACCGCGCTGATTGAGCGCACGATGAGAATCGCTCCTGCCGATCGGATCGGCGCGAGGAGCTTACGCCGTTACGGATTCAGTTCATACCTGTTTTTACTTTATACAGCTCTGCATCCGCCAGAGAAATTAGGTCCTGTTGAGTCTTTATGCTTTGCGTGTATCGGGCGTAGCCGATGCTGACCGAAAGTGAGTAGGGAACATCAAGCTCGCTAAGCGCCGCATGTATGCCATCGCAAACTCTTTGTACGGAGCGATCGGCATCCAGTTCGCATATCACGGCGAATTCATCGCCGCCATATCTGGCAATGAAGAAATTGCGTTGATTGCAGGCTTTTTTGAGGCAGTCGGAAACAAGTCTCAAAGCGCGATCTCCTTCGAGATGTCCGTATTTGTCGTTGATGGATTTGAATTTGTTTACATCCAACATGAGAAGATACAGCGTTTTGCTTTCCGGCACGCGCTTAAGCTTTGCGGACAGATACTGGAACAGCCGGTTGCGGTTATTCAGCTGTGTAAGCGCGTCGACGGATATCTGCTGCTCCTGCAGCGTCAGGTACACATATAAAATCCCCACGGTTGTTCCGATACAGAGTATCGGATATCGCGGAAGCGCCACCTGTACCGCGCCTGCAACGATGCTGGGAATAACAAAGGAGGACAAGGCCCTGAGTTCCATTTTCCTGCTATAATCGTCCGTTTTGAGCGATATAACGAACGCCTTTACCGCCGTAAAAATGACGTATCCGTAGGCGAGGATTACCTGAACGGAATAGGCCGCGCCCCGATGATAGGTGTTGTCCGTATCGATATAGAATAAAAGATGATTCTTATACGAAAGTATCGTCATTACAATCAGGGCCAACGCAGGCAAAAACGCAGCCGTGCGATACCATTTGTTTTGCGCAAATCGAGATTGTTGTATAATTTCCGAATAGCAGAACCATATATAACCAACAAGTCCGCTCAAAACATAATAAGCGCCGTTCAGCAGCCAATTCCCTATGGTTGAAACCGGCAGAAAGTCACCGTCGACAAAAATCCAAAAAGCGTCCAGCGCAAAGAGCAGCATGTTTGAGATTGTGACCGCAAGAAATAACTGTTTCTGGGTTTGCAGAAACACGGATTTTTTAACCTTAATGCTGATCAGCAGCAAAAACAGGATACAAGCGGCACAAACTTCGGCATATAAGATGACGCTTGACATGATATCGACTCTCCTTGCACAGCTTATCTTATGAGCGGTCGTCGTACATACGCAAAATGCGGGTCAGCGGGATCATAATTGAGTCAGGCGCATAATATACATGATCTTCTTACTGTATCATCAAGTATAGCATCTCATATGCAGAAAAACAAATCACATTTTTATGCTTTCTGACGCGCATTCGTTTATATCGCAGACAAGCTGCAAGTCAAACGGCTCTTTTTCTGCAAGCTCGCGTATGACTGGGTCAGCCAGGCGGCAGCCCATCGCAAAATAAAATCCGATCGTCTCCTTCGAGCTGCAAGCTGAGAAATATAGCTGTGAAGCGCCCCGTCTTCTGCCTTCATCCATTGCGCAGGCAAACAGCTTTCTCCCAACGCCCTGATGGCGGCATTCCTGCGATACATGAAAACTGTCGGCGATCATCCTGCCATTGTTCAACATCTTATCAAGCATAATGAAACCGATTATGCGGCCGCCGTCAAACGCGCCGTAAGCGATGTATTTTCCGCTGAGAATTTCGGCAGCCTTTTCGCGCTTGCGTTCGGCCGTCCACTCATCGGTGAAAGGCTGCTCTTTCAAGCGGTATTCGCCGTCGATCATGCGATAGACCTGCGTAACCTTTTGCGTTCGTACAAATCCGTCGAGAGAGGTCGGCCCGAAGTTGTCCGCTGTAAGCATTTCAATACCGATGAGGGCTCCGGATTGTTCGACAATCTCGCCATGCAGCCATACTCTGCCTTCGTCCGGACATTTTACATCAAACGCTTTTGCCCTTCCCGCGCCATAGTCCAAATCAGCGCCGTTTAGAAGCGCGTATACCATTGGATAAGCACGATCCCACAATTCATGACACACCGGCGGGCAAATATCTCCGACCAGATATTCGTCCCCCGTCCTGCAATACCCGCAGCGACAGCTGCTGTCAATTACCGTCAGCTTAACCTTCCCCATAGGACAATCCTCATTCATTAATATTGATATTCCGGCATTAAATCCAATAATGTAGCTGTTTTTCCCTGATTATCAATGAGTATTCGTATTTCCGTTGCCATCGTACCGAGCTGCATCATAAATTCACGACAAGCCCCACATGGTGGCATAACGGTTCCATCTTTATAAACGGACACTACTTTATCTACTTCATTTTCCCCATTAGCAAGCATGCTCGATAAAGCATTTCGCTCAGCACACATTCCCAGAGAACTACTTGTATCGATACAAACGCCTGTATATATGTTACCCTTTTTGGTTAACACAGCGGCTGCAACTCCTCCTACATACATATTACCAGATATTTCATGCGGATTGATTTTTTCAAATGCGATATCGTATAGTTTTTTCCATTCTTCATTCATAATAGTGCTTACCTTTCATTTCGAGTCAACATAAAAATAAGCAGTCTCCATGCTGTACCTTACGCACCCGGCAGCCTCGTTCCCGTTTGTTCCGTGTGCTTTGTGCGCACCCTCTGATTTCGTGCTTGACCAGCGACAAAATCAATACTAGTTATGCTCATAATCTTACCTATTTTAACAGATGCTGGGAGCCTGCTAAAATAATAGACAATCTGCTAAGATGGAAAGAACAAAGAAAAG
>CAZCAV010000001.1:65016-80305 GCA_964496795.1 uncultured Oscillospiraceae bacterium | reverse complement strand
GCCCCTTGCTTCGGCTTGGGGCCTTTTCTTGTCCCGTCATGTCCCGTCCCCCCTGTGCCTTGTACGGAAACGTAATGTGCGTATATCTGTATTGAACAAAAAAAAAGCGCGCCGCGGCAGTTTGCCGCAGGTGCGCACGTTTATATTTGCAGGACTCAATACGCGTTTTGAGCGGGAGGCTTAAGACACCCTGACGCCGCGTCAATGCGCGCGGGCGTCCATCATGCCGCGTTCGGCGTCAATGCGCGGCGACACGGCTGGCATTCGGAAAATGACGCGCCTTCCACAGATAGATCATAATATGAAGCCGGTTCATCATGTTGCGTCACTCCTTTTCTTTCTTTACCGACAGTATACGATGCGCTTGTGAACTGGATTTTGTCGGATTGTTAAGAAACTGTGAGACGCGCATTAACAATCTGTTGCGTTTTTGCATACTACATTTTGTGTCTTGAATAATTATTCCCCCTATATTTTGTAAGAGTCTGCGCTTCCCCGAATTTACTGATCGTTTGCATTTGCCAGGCCCAAAATGCGTTAGAATATTTATGTTTTCAGGAAACGGAGGGAATAGTATGAAACGTGTGATCTTGCTATGGACAGCAGTTGTGCTGCTGACAGGCCTTTTGGCCTGCGGCGCGCCGGCCGCGCCCAAAAAAGTGAACGTGGAGAGTCCGCGCCCCGAAGCCACCGCTTCCCAGACGGACGACGGAGCGCCGACGGCGGTCCCGACATCTGAAAACGGACTGCTGCTGCTTCTGGACTGCACGGCGGATCTTGACGGCGACGGTCAGACTGAGCGCGTCTATATTGAGAGCGACGACTATGAATGGACCTACATAACGGTCTACGCGGGAGACAGTGTTCTCAGTGACAAGCTCTGCTATATTTACGCGCCGCCGGTCTGCGCCATTGAGGCGATTTGGGCGGACGCGGGCACGCGCCAGATCGTCCTTTCGGGCGATACGGGCTCGGATGATTTTGTGACCGTGATCTACGCCTATGAAAACGGAACGCTGCGCTCCCTGCAGCTGGATGGAAGTCCGGAGGGGATCACGGGCGACGGAACCATGCGCATCGGCGGCTACATCGATCTGTTTGGTACATACGGGGCGACATGCAGCTATACCATCCACGAGGATATGACCGCGGAGCTCAGTTCGGACTACGAGGTTACGACCTATGACGGCTACGAGCAGGAACGCGCCCTGACCGTGCAGAAGGACGGCCTGAGCGCGAAAACGGCGGCGGGCGAGATCATCCTGTTGCCGGTGGGCACGACGCTGGTGCTGCGCAGCACCAATCTTGCGGATACCGCGCGCTGCTCGGCAAGCATCGGCGAGGACGTCTATCTGTCCATATCCAAGCAGGCCGACGACTGGCAGTGGTATGTGAACGGCGTGCCTGAGGGCGACTGGTTCGGCGAGCTCATGTATGCGGGCTGAAGCAAACGGAGAGGAGCTGACGCTCCTCCAGGCCGTCAAAAAACTCTGTTTTCTGACGGGAAAACCGCTTTTGCCTGCGCCCTTAACAGCCGGGGACTTCTTTGACAGACGCGCGGAGAGGAGCTGACGCTCCTCTCCGTTTTATATAGCGGCTTTCGTTCCGGGACAGAAAACTGTTACCAGTTCAAGCTGCTCAGCCTTTCCCAGTTTGTCATATCAATGACGGTGAGGCCCTTTTCGGAGAGCACATAGAAGCAGCGGCCGACAAACAGGCCGCGCAGGTTTCCGTCGTACAGATCGCTTCCGACCTCCACCTTCCTGACAAGCGTAAAGCCGGCGGCCTTGTCGTAGGTGTAGATGCAGTAAGAGGAATCGGCAGGGAAGGCAATGATGTTCTTTTCCGCGTCCACGAGTATCGCTTTATGGTTGGAACCTACCACGGTATAGTCCGCGTTTAAAACGGCGGTCGTGAGCTCGGTCACATTCGCCTTGTCGGACACGTCGAACATGGAGAGCTTAACGCCCTGACGCATGCCGGTATCCTCGTCCGCCTGATAGCCGAGCCCCAGCAGGAGGCCGTCGCCGAAAACGTGCAGATATTCGGAGAATCCGGGGATCTTCAGCGAACCCAGAAGCTTCGGCTTCGCAGGATCGCCAAGGTCGACGGCAAAGAGTGGATCGGTCTGACGGAAGGTCACAAAGTAGCCGATCTCGCCGTCGAAGCGCACGGACTCCACCCACTCGTCCTCGGCGAGATTCTCGAGCCTGCCGAGAATGCCGAGGCTCTGATCGAGCGTATAGAGACAGTTATAGCTTTCATCGTCATATTCGTAGCTGTCCACGCCGTCGGTATAGATGCGCTCGACCCAACTGTTGACCGTGGTAACGACGCGGATAACGCCCTCATATTCGTCCATGGCGAACTGATTGAGAAGGCTGCCGGGGACGGAGCCAGCCGCAAGCCTTTCGATCTTTCCCTCGTCCAGCGAGAACAGCACAAGCTTGGTATTGCTTTCCGAGCGTGTGATCTGCACATTTTTGCCGGTTGCATCGGGCGCTATGGGGCTCACGTCCTGCGTATAGCTGCTCTGTGCGACGAGAAGATGCGCGCCGCTGCAATAGACCGTGCCGGCGCTGCCGAAAAGGGCTTTGGCGGAGGCGTGCTCCGTGCCGCTTTTGAGATTGACCGCGCCGATCACCGTGTAGGCGTTCTCCGAGGGATCGCCCGCGACCAACACGTCTTCTGCGGAAAGCAAGCTGTCGGCTCCGCCGGCGCTGACCACCGGCACATAGGTTTCCGGCTGCTCGCGCACCGCGTCATAGACGTACTGCGCGGTGACGAGGTACACATAGTCGCCGACCATGCGCGAGGATATGTAATTGCCGCTTTGGCCGAGCGTGGAGAGCTTGACGGGCCGCAGAGGGTCGCTCACATCGTATATGACCGCCTGCGTGCTGTCGCGGCCGGATTCATAGCTGCCGTTTTGGCGCGCCACCCAGACTACGGACCAGCCCTGGGAGATGATCATGAGCCGGTCGCCGAGCAGGAACATCTCCTCTGCATAGCGCCAGACATTGTCGCCGCTTTCGAGCGACGTAGAGGAAAGCACGCGCGCGTCCTTGCCGGCGGCCGAGGCGATGTAGAGCGTGTTATTCACAAGGTAGTAGATATATTCGCCGTCGGTTTTGACGATATCCGCCTCGTCTACGCCCGCCACCTGCACGTTGGTTCCGGAATGCCCGCCGCTTTCGGAGCCGGCGGCGGAAGCCGAAGCATTATCCTCGGCGGCGGCTGCGGCCATAGGCGTTTCGGCGGTTTCCTCCTCCACGGCTTCGTCGGTGGTGACAGCAAAGCCCGTATCACCCGCCGATGCGCCGCGCCATGCGCCGCCCGCGCTTGAAATCAGCTCATAGAGCGCGTCGTAATCGGCGACGCTCTCCGCCGATACGCCTTGAGTCGATACGCTTTGCGGACTCTCTGCATCGGCGGGAGCCGTGCGGCTGCCGGAGAGCACGACGCCGAGCGTGCCTCCGATGACGAGCACTGCCGCGGCCGCAACGGCGGCCCAGCGCACAAAGCGGCTCCGACGGCCCGCGCCCGTATTCTCCCGATCGAGTTTGTTCTGAATGTCCATGAACAACGCCTCCTTTACATGAAGCTTTTCGTTGTCACGGATATACTGCTCCTTAAACATTCGGGTCCACCTCTTTCAGCGACTTCCGCAGCATATCGCGTGCGCGGAAGAGCCAGGACTTGACCGTACCCTCGGCGGCGCCCATGAGGCCCGCGATCTCTGCGACGGAATACCCATCGTAATAGAACAGGTGCACGACGGTGCGGTAGCGGGCGGGCAGCCTCAGCACCTCGCCATAGACCTCGCTGTGCTCCTGCATCTCCGAAAGCAGATCGTCGCGCTCCGGCGTCGTATGCCGCCGGAAGGCCGAGGTCAAAAGCGACTTCGTGCAGTTGAGCGTCACGGTGATGAACCAGGCTTTCTGATGTTCCGCACTGTTCCAACGCCGCGGTGCGCGCAGACAGCGAAGGAATACCTCCTGCACGATATCGTCCGCGTCGGCGGCGCTTTTCGTGCGCAGAAAGGCCAGACGGTACACCATGTCGCCATAGGCCCGAAACAGCGTTTCCGCCCCCTGAAGGGGCGGCGCCGGAGGCCTAAGAGGCTGCTGCTCCATAGATAAAAACGTCCTCTCTTCCACCCATAATACCGCACAGCGCCGATACGGGTTGCAAAATGCGGAAACAAAACTTTATAATCAGTATAGCATAGATGACGGAGACGCCAAACGGACGTTGCAAAGAAGTCACAATTCGACAAAGGAATTTGGCAGGATGAAAAAGAATTACTCATCACAGGGAGTGATTTCCATGGAAAAAAATATACCGCGCATCGAAAGCAGGCTCAGGCACGTCGTGACCATGCCGTGCGAGGTTTGGGGCGCAAGCGGCATCATTATCTGGGGCAGGCGCATCAAGTCGCTTGTTTTTTCGACCGATCTGGCCGTTATTCGCAACTGCAATGCCGACGCGGTGCTGGCGGTCTATCCATTTACGCCGCAGCAGGTGATCGCAGACGCATTGATCGCCGCGAGCTATATCCCCGTATTCTGCGGTGTGGGCGGCGGAACGACAGGCGGGCCGCGCTGCGTGGCGCTCGCGCAGGACGCCGAGGCCGAGGGCGCCATGGCCGTTGTGGTCAACGCTCCCATGACCAACGAAAATATCCGCATGATCCATGAGGTCGTGGATATTCCGGTCGTGGTGACCGTGCTTCGGGACACAACGGATATTCAGGCGAGGCTGGACGCGGGCGCGTCCATACTCAACGTATCGGCGGCGGAGCGTACGCCGGAGGTGGTGGAGGCCATCCGACGGAAACACCCCAACGTACCCATCATCGCGACCGGCGGGCCCACGGGCGAGACCGTCCGGCGTACGGTGGAGGCCGGTGCCAACGCGATCAGCTATACGCCGCCAACGACCAGCCAGCTGTTCCATGAAATGATGGCCAGATACCGCGACAAGGAGTTTTAGAGCGCATCCATAAGACAGGCGCGGGTCAGAAGACGCCTGAACGGCGGAATACGCAAAATGAAATAGAACGCCTGAGTGCCGGCGAGGTTCAGGATGACGTCGTCTATATCGCAGCTCCCGCAGCAAAGGATCAGCTGCAGGCACTCGACCGCCAGCAGCAGCGCGAGCATCAGCACCGTAAAGCGCCACCAGACGCGCATGGAGCGGAACAGACAGGGCAGAAAAAAGGCCATGGGCATGAACAGCAGTACGTTGCCCGTCAGGTTCGCAAGCGGTATGCTGGCGCCGATATAATCGTATTTGAGCGCGCGGATATAGAGCAGTATGGTCTCAAAGGGCACGAAGTTGGTCATCAGCGACATGTTCCCGCGGTAGAAATCATGCTGCGCGGCGTATCCGCGAAAATCGATACGCGCAAAAAACAGCGCCGAAAACAGCGTAAAGAGATAAAAACCAAAGAGCACCCACAGCACGACGCGCACCACGCGCCGCTTTTGCGCTTCTTCTTCCAGCGAGGCGGCGTACAGCGCCGTGCCGGCGGCGGCGGGCACGAGCACGGACAGCCCTACGAGAAACGCGGCGGTCACGCGATTCATGCCGCCGACGAGCAGCCCGTAGGCGCGGTATAGAATTGCGAGCGCAGCGACGGCAAAGAGTATCCATGCCGAAACACGCGCGGTCTTTTGCCACAGATTCATCAAAATATCATACAATAGAATACCCCAAAGCGCAACGAAACTCTTGCGCGGGAGCTGTCGATTTGATAGAATAGCAATGCAGAATCTCTGCAAAATAGTCATGAAAGGAATGCAGAACATGGACGCCGGGCCCTATCCGAGTAGCAACTGTATACAGACAGACGGACCGTCGGCGCGGCTGCTTTTCTGAGCCTGTCGCTGCCGTCCGTCAGAAAGGACGTGCAGCATGAACGAATTCATTCTCTCGCTTTTGGAAGAAAAGCGATATTCCGAACTGAAAAAGACGCTCCTGTCGATGCACGAAGCCGATATCGCGGAAATATTCGAGGATATCTCCGACCGCGAGGTCTCGCTTCGCCTGTTTCGCTTACTTCCAAAGGAGATGGCCGCCGAGGTTTTTTCCTATATGGACGGCGACGTACAGCAGCGGATTATCGAGGCGGTCACCGATACCGAGCTGAAATACATACTCGACAATATGTATCTCGACGACTATGTGGACCTTGTGGAAGAGATGCCTGCAAACGTGGTGCAGCATATCATGCGCAACTCCTCGGTCAAAAACCGGGGCTTGATCAACCAGTATTTGCAGTATCCGGACGATTCCGCCGGCTCCATCATGACCAACGAGTATGTATACCTCAAAAAAAGCATCACCGTGGCGCAGGCCTTCGAGGTGATCCGCAACACCGGCGTGAAGAAGGAAACGGTCAACACCTGCTATGTGACAAGCGCTGATCGCAAGCTCATCGGCGAGGTATCGGCGCTCGATCTTCTGGTGGCCGATCCCAAGGCCGCCGTAGGCGACATCATGGAGGATCCCCCCATCCGCGTGCATACGCTGGACGATCAGGAGGACGTGGCCAAGATGTTTTCGCACTACGATCTTCTGGCCGTGCCTGTGGTGGATAACGAGGAGCGGCTCGTGGGCATCATCACCATCGACGACGCGGTGGACGTTCTGCAGGAGGAGAACACCGAGGACTTTGAGCGCATGGCCGGTATCACGCCGAGCGACGCGAGCGCAAGCTATCTCAAAACGCCCGTGTTCACGCTGGCGAGAAACCGCATCCTCTGGCTCATGATCCTGATGGTATCCGCCATGATCACCGGTGCGCTGCTCGAAAGCTATGAGGCCGCCATCGCGGCGGTGCCGCTGCTTGTATCGTTCATCCCCATGCTCATGGACACGGGCGGCAACAGCGGCAGTCAGGCGGCGACGATGATCATCCGCGGCATGGCGCTCGACGAGATCGAGTGGTCGGACATATTTACGGTCTGGTGGAAGGAGATCCGCGTGGCGCTTATCTGCGGCGCGTCGCTGGCGATCGTCAACTTCCTGCGCATCTGGATACAGTATCACGATCTGGCGGTGGCGGCCGTGGTCTGCCTGACGCTCATGGGCACGGTACTCATCGCCAAGTCGCTCGGCTGTCTGCTGCCGATGCTGGCCAAGAAGCTGAAGCTCGATCCCGCGATCATGGCGGCGCCCATGATCACTACGATCACAGACGCCTGCTCGATCCTCGTGTACTTCAGCTTTGCGCTGCGCTTTCTGGCGAATCGCCTGTGAATGCCGCGGCATGACGCCGACATAAAAATGACATATTGGCTTGTTTGTTTGATCACTTTGTGTTATGATATTAACGTGACCGGACTGTATAACTGGAAACGGAACCGCCGGCTGCAAAAGCCGGCGGTTTTTGTACAGAAACAAGGGTTTGCGTCCGGACGGCGGAACGGGTGCTGCGTATGATAACACGAAAGTACATCGGAGATTATCGGCTGGACGACAGCCTTGACGAACGCGGCAAGCTCCGGACACGCGCCGTATACGTCGGAGGCGATTATGGCTTTTCCGCGCCGGAGCGCGCGGACAAGCGCCACAAGTGGGCAGTAAGCTGGCTTTGCGTTGCGTGCTGGCTGTTTTTTATTGGGGCGCTGTTGCCAAACAGTCTGGCCGCGCACTGCATGTACTGCATACTCCCGTTTGCGGCCTGCGGGCTGACGCTGGCCCTCGAGACCAGCTGTGCGGTCCTGCTGCTGAGAGTCAAGGAGCCCTTTCGCCGCGAGCAGGCCGACCGCTTGAACGGCAGGCTGCCGGCTTCGGCGCTCTGGACGGCGTTTCTTTCGGCGGCGGCGCTTCTGGGCCTTGGACTAAGGACGCTGCTGGCGCGGGAGCCGCTCCTATGGGGAGACGCCGTGTTTGCCGCCTGCGGCGCGCTGCTTCTGGCGGCCTCTGTGACCGTCCGACGGCTGGCCCGATGCTTTCAAACGCGAAAGCTCGGGTCATGATGGTATTTATTAAACGTGAAAACGTCTAATAAGCAATAAAAAAGGAGGAAACATAATGAACAGCACTATGAAGAAACTGTTGTGCGCCGTAATGGCTCTGGCGATGGTCCTAGCGATCTTCGGCTGCGCCAAAACGCCGGACACCAAGCTGGTTGTGGGTTATAGCAACTTCTCCGAGAAGTTCAGCCCGTTTTTTGCCAAGACCGCCTATGACCAGGACGTGGCCGAGATAACGGGTGCGATCCTGATGGGCACCGACCGTGAGGGGAACCCGGTGCAGATGGGCATCGAGGGCGAGACCCGCGCCTACAACGGCACCGACTATTTCTACAACGGCATCTCCGATATCGAGATCGTGCAGAACGATGACGGCAGCGTGGATTACAATGTAACGCTGCGCAAGGACGTCAAGTTCTCCGACGGCAAGAAAATGACCATCGACGACGTCATCTTCTCGCTCTATGTCGAATGCGATCCGACCTACGACGGCAGCTCGACCTTCTTTTCCCTGCCCGTCGAGGGCATGGAGGAGTATCGCGCCAGCATGCAGCCGCTTTACAGCCTGATCCTGGCGGCCGGCGAGGATAACACCGACTTCTCCAAGTGGACTGAGGAGCAGCAGACCCAGTATTGGGCGGCCTTCAACGCGGCCGGCGAGCTCTTTGCCCAGGAGATCGTGGATTACTGCATCGCTGCGGGCTACGGCACCGACGTGGCGACCGCCGCGGCGGCCTGGGGCTATGGCGATCTGGCGGCGGACGCGACTGCTGCGGACTTCTTCGCGGCGATCGTGGACACCTATGGCTATGATCTTTCCGATGCGGGCATCAACTATGAGACCGCCGGCTCGGCCATCAGCAGCCTCATCGACGATCAGCTTGGCGACGCGGCCGCTACGTTCTCCGCGGGCGTCAACGTTGGCGCGGACGTGCCGAACATCACCGGCATTAAAAAGACCGGCGATTACAGCATGACCGTACGTTGCACGAAGTTCGAGGCCACCTCGATCTACCAGTTCGGCCTGATCGTCGCCCCGCTGCATTACTATGGCGACGCCAAGCTCTACAACTACGATAACAATCAGTTTGGCTTCACCAAGGGCGATCTGTCCGGCGTGAAGTCCAAGACCACCACGCCTCTCGGCGCCGGCCCCTATAAGTTCGTTTCCTACGAGAACGGCGTTGTGACCTTTGAGGCCAACAAGAACTATTGGAAGGGCATGCCCAAGACCGGCTACATCCTCTTCCAGGAGACCGCCGACGGCGATAAGCTCTCCGGCGTGGTTTCCGGCACCTTCGATATCACCGATCCGAGCTTCTCCACCGATGTTGTGGAAGCCATCAAGGGCTACAACTCCAACGGCGAGCTCACCGGCGATGTGATCACCACCAACACGGTCGATAACCTTGGTTACGGCTACATCGGCATGTGCGCCTACAACGTCAAGGTCGGCACCGGCGACGACGCCGGCGGCAGCGATGCCTCCAAGGCGCTGCGCCAGGGCCTGGCCACCGTGCTCGCGTCCTTCCGTGACACCGTTATCAATTCCTACTACGGCGATCGCGCGAGCGTCATCCAGTACCCGATCTCCAACACCTCCTGGGCGGCTCCGAAGCCGAACGACGAGGGCTATCAGATCGCGTTCTCCACCGATGTGGACGGCAATCCGATCTATACGGATGAAATGACCGAGGATCAGCGCAGCGAAGCGGCGATCCAGGCCTGCGTGGGCTTCCTGAAGGCGGCGGGCTACACCTTTGATGAGACGACCGGCATGTTCACCGCGGCTCCCGAGGGTGCAAAGCTCAGCTATGAGATCATCATCCCCGGCGACGGTGTGGGCGATCATCCTTCCTACGGCATCCTGACCGCGGCCAAGGAAGCTTTTGCGACCATCGGAATCACGCTTGAGATCAATGACCCCGCCGATTCCAACGTGCTGTGGAACGCCCTTGAGGCAGTCCCCTCCACCGCGGATCTCTGGTGTGCCGCTTGGCAGGCTACGCCCGATCCGGATATGTATCAGGTGTATAATAGCGGCAACATCAACGGTGCGGGCGGTACGGATTCCAACCACTACTACATCACCGACGCCCAGCTGGACGAGCTCATGATCGAGGCTCGCACGAGCGCCGACCAGAGCTTCCGCAAGGCGACCTACCGGCAGTGCCTGGATATCATCATCAATTGGGCCTGCGAGATCCCGACCTATCAGCGCCAGAACGCGTACATTTTCTCGACCGAGCGCGTGAATCTGGACACCATTACCCCCGATATTACCACCTTCTGGGATTGGATGAACGACCTCGAGCTCATTGAGGGCAAATAGGCCTGTTTAGAAGGAATGATCCCGGGCTATGGGCGCCATGCGGCGTCCATAGCCCATCGAATTGTTACGGGGGTGGCGAATAACCATGCTGGAATTTATTATTAAGCGGCTTCTTCTTTGCATTTTAATTCTTTTCTTTGTCATGTTCATTGTGTATGCGCTGATGTACTCGCTGCCGACAAGCTATGTGGAGATGACGGCGCGGGAGCTGGCCTCGAAGCCGGGCAGCCAGAAATCGGCCGCGCAGTGGATTTCGGAGCTGAACGCGCAGTACGGCTTTGACCGCGGCATCTTCGGAGGCTATTTCCATTGGCTTGGCGAGGCCGCGCAGGGCAATTTTGGCGACAGCTGGAACTGGACGGTTCCCGTCACCGAAAAATTCAAGGACGTTATATGGTACAGCTTCGCGCTGTCGCTGATAACGTTTATACTGGAGATTGTGATTGCCGTGCCGCTCGGCGTGGTGGCGGCCCGCAAGCAATACAGCGCTACGGATTATACCGTAACGGTGATTGCGCTCATTGGCATATCGCTGCCAACATTTTTTACCGCGACGATACTGAAATTGATATTTGCAGTCAAGCTGGGCTGGTTTGATATACTTGGCATGCAGGGCCGCGACTATATGACGCTGTCGCAGTTCGGCAAGTTTCTGGATCTGTGTAAGCATTTTGTGCTGCCCGCTCTGACGCTGACCATCGTCAGCATAGGGCCGCTCATGCGCTACACCCGTACGAATATGCTGGAGGTGCTCAGCTCCGATTATATCCGTACCGCGCGCGCCAAGGGCCTGCCGGAAAAGCGCGTGATCAACTATCACGCCTTCAGAAATACGCTGATACCGCTCATTACGATACTTGGCGGCTCGTTTGCCTCACTGTTTTCCGGCGCATTGATCACTGAGACGCTGTTTGCTATACGCGGCATCGGCTATACCTCCTTCTATTCCATGATCAACGGCGATATACCGTTTACCATGTTTTATCTGGCGTTTATCTCCATACTGACGCTGCTTGGCAACCTGGTTGCCGACGTGCTTTACGCTGTCGTCGACCCGCGTGTGCGCGTGCATTGAGGAGGTGAAAACGATGAACGAAAGAAAGAGCAACAGCCTTAACGAAGAACTCAAAATGCGCGAGGAAGCCGCGAGAAAACAGAAAACGCAGGACGGCGACCAGATCATGAGCCTCGACGATACGCAGCGCGTCAAGGTGCTTTCACCCGGACGGCTTGTGACCAAGCGGTTCCTGCGCAACAAGCTGGCGATCGTCGGCCTTTGCATACTGATATTCATGTTTCTCTTCGCCTTTGTCGGGCCGCTGTTTTACCCGTACACGCAGACGGAGATATTCTATACCTATGACGAGCTCAAGATCGACTACGCCAGCGCGACGGAGCGCAAGGATGTTGTCACGCTGACGATCGACGAATCGGTCGACGTGCATTACTCGGTCGTCAACCGTCTGAATTCCTACATTACCGGCATGGAGGCGGACGGACTTGATTCCATGTCTGTCAGCGACGAGAACGGAAACGGCTATCTGATCACCAAGCTTGGCGAACACATCTATACGCTGTCCACCTATGACGCGACCCCCGTCGCCACATACAGCGCCTCCGCGCGGGTAGCGGATTACAGCCGCTTGGATCAGACCTTTGAATGGGCGGACGAGCCGCTCGGCGAGGCCTTTGAGGCGGCGGCCGTCGCAGAGATCACCGCCAAGGCGGGCACGTTCCGCTTTGACGGCAAGCAGTATTCCTACACCTCCAGCAAGAAAAATCAGTACACGATCGTCCGTGACGATCCGAGCATACGCTATGCGGGCGCGGATCTCGGCGAGGAATTTGTTGCCGCTCTGGTGACGGCGGACGGACAGGGCTTTTCCTTTGACGGCACGGAGTATGCCGTTCATGTGGACGCCGACGGCGCCTGCGAGGTGATGATACTGGGCGATAGCCGGCCCGTGCTGGTGGCCTCCACCTATGTGTTCGACGCCTATAAGGCGGGAACGTCGTTTTCCGACGAGTTTCGCACGAACGCGCTTCTGGCCGTGTACGGCGCGGGAAGCTTTACGGCGGGCGGAGAAAGCTACCTGGTCACGCAGGATGAGGAGGGAGACTTCTTTGTCGCCGATGCGGCGGGCACCCCGCTTGCGGTGCTTTCCACCTTTGTGGTGAGACGCTATTCCGGCCAGGATACGCTGTCCATCGGCTTTAAGGAAGCGGTGGAGAACGTCATTGAGTCCATGATCGAAAACGGACGGACGGAGGGCGAGTTCGTATACAGCCTGCCGCAGATGGACGAGGAAGCCAACTATATCACAGACGAGAACGGCGAATACAGCTATGCCGACAAAGAGCTTACCGTCAGCCGTAAGGGCAGCGGCGAGTACGTTATCAACTGTGAGCAGGTCACCTATCTGATCGACATCTATGGCGCGCCCTCGCGCACGCATGTTTTCGGCACGGACGGCGACGGCATGGATATTCTCGCGCGCATGATGTACGGCGGGCGCATCTCCCTGATCGTCGGCTTTGTGGTCGTGATCATGGAGACCATACTGGGCGTGATCCTGGGCGGCATGGCCGGCTATTTCGGCGGCTGGGTCGACACCCTGATCATGCGCCTTGTGGACATTTTCTACTGTATTCCGACCTATCCCATACTGATCATTATGGGCGCGTTCTTCGACGCGATCAAGATGGATCCATATGAGCGCCTGCTGTGGCTGATGGTCATACTCGGCATACTGGGCTGGGCCGGCGTTGCGCGGTTGGTGCGCGGGCAGATACTCTCGCTTCGGGAGCAGGAGTTCATGGTCGCGCAGGAGGCTACCGGCATGCGGGCGCGGCGGCGCATATCGCGCCATCTGGTGCCGAACGTCATGCCGCAGCTCATCGTCAACGCTACCATGGGCCTTGGCTCGGTCATCATCACCGAATCGACGCTCTCGTTCCTGGGCCTTGGCGTCAAGCATCCGCTGGCGACCTGGGGCACGATGATCAACTCCGTGACCTCCTCGTCCGAGAGCATGATCAAGTATACCTACATCTGGATACCGGTGGGGCTCCTGATATGCCTGACCGTTATCGCGTTCAACTTCGTGGGCGACGGTCTTCGGGACGCGTTCGATCCGAAGATGAAGCAGTAAGGAGGTGCGGAACATGGCCAGAAAAAAGAACGCAAACTATATCGGCGCAAAGGAATCGCACCGCATCACCCGCTTTAACCGGCGTTTGACGAGACGGCTTGAAAAGCAGCGCGCCGCCAACAGCGCCGATCCCTCGCGCTACATGACGCGCATGCGCGATGATAACAACGTCGTGGAGTACGACAACGTCTGCTCCTACTTCTTCACCGACGTGGGTACGGTCAAGGCGGTGGACGGCGTGAGCTTTGACGTGCCAAAGCGTACGGTGGTCGGCATCGTGGGCGAAAGCGGCTGCGGCAAGAGCGTTGCGTCGCTTTCCCTCATGCAGCTCCTGCAGCGCCCGCAGGGCCAGACCGTGGGCGGAGAGATCCGCTTTAATGCCGGCGACGGCAGCGCGTTCAACATTGTTGACACGCCAACCTCCGAAATGCTCAGGATCCGCGGCAACAAGGTCTCCATGATATTTCAGGAGCCCATGACCAGCCTGAATCCTGTCTTCCGCTGCGGCATGCAGGTGGACGAGGTCATCACGCTTCACAATCCGGAGATGAACCGCGAGCAGGTCAAGGATCGCTCCATCGAGATGCTGAGCCTTGTGGGCATCGCCAATGCCGAGGGCGTGTACGGCATGTATCCGCACGAGCTTTCGGGCGGCATGCGTCAGCGCGTCATGATCGCCATGGCGCTGGCCTGTTCTCCGGAGCTGGTCATTGCAGACGAGCCCACCACGGCGCTCGACGTGACTATACAGGCGCAGATACTCGATCTTCTCAAGGAGCTCAAGGATAAGATCAACAGCTCCATCATGCTCATTACCCATGATCTTGGCGTGATCGCCAACATGGCCGACTATGTAGTGGTCATGTATGCGGGCCGCGTGGTGGAAAAGGGTACGACGGAGGATATCTTCCACCATCCCTGCCATCCCTACACGCTGGGCCTTATGAAATCCAAGCCGGTGGTCGGCAAAAAGGTAGAGGAGCTCTACAATATACCCGGGAACGTGCCCAATCCGGTCAACATGCCCAATTATTGCTATTTCCGCGACCGCTGCGAGATGCACTGCGCAAAATGTGCCGGCGATTATCCGCCGGAGATCCGCATAAGCGATACGCATATCGTATCCTGTTGGCGCTTTGAGGGCGAGGGCGAGATCCTGCGTTTCCCCAAATCCGTGAACGTGGAGGAGCTGTAATATGGAACAGACGACACAGCACAGCGACGCTTTGATCGAGGTCAAGGATCTCGTAAAATGGTTTCCCATCAAATCCAGCTTTTTTAAGCGCACGATCGGCAACGTCCGCGCGGTGGACGGCGTTTCCTTCACGATCCGGCGCGGCAAGACCATGGGCCTTGTGGGCGAAAGCGGCTGCGGTAAATCCACCGTTGGCCGCACGATGCTGCGCCTGCTTGAAAAGACCTCCGGCGAGGTGCGCTTCGACGGTCAGGAGCTGTTTGCGCTTTCCAAGGAGGAGCTGCGCAGGATGCGCCCGCGCATGCAGATCGTGTTTCAGGACCCCTATTCGAGCCTCTCGCCGCGCATACCCGTGGGCGAGATCATCGGCGAGGCCGTGCGTGAGCACAACATCGTGCCCGCAGGCGAATATGACGAATACATCTCCCGCGTCATGCGCGCCTGCGGACTTCAGGAATATCACAAGGATCGTTATCCGCACGAATTTTCCGGCGGACAGCGGCAGCGCATCTGCATTGCCCGCGCCCTGGCGCTCAATCCGGACTTTATCGTTTGCGACGAGCCGGTATCCGCGCTTGACGTGTCCATTCAGGCGCAGATCATCAACCTTCTCAAACAGCTCCAG
>CAZCAV010000001.1:0-65006 GCA_964496795.1 uncultured Oscillospiraceae bacterium | reverse complement strand
TCTGTTCATTTCGCACGATCTTTCGGTAGTGGAGCATATTTCCGATACGATCGGCGTGATGTACCTTGGCAGCCTTGTGGAAACGGCCGATACGGAGGAGGTTTTCTCCAATCCGCTGCACCCCTACACGAAGGCGCTGTTCTCGGCCATACCCGTGCCGGATCCGGATGCGAAGATGAACCGCATCATTCTGAAGGGCAGCCTTCCCTCGCCCGCCAATCCGCCCCGCGGCTGCAAGTTCCATACCCGCTGCGAGCAGTGCATGGAGCTTTGCTCCTACGCCGTACCGGAGTCTGCGGAGATCGCCCCCGGCCATTTCTGCGCCTGCCATCTGTACAACGACGACGCAAGGCAGCGGAACGCGGAGGAGGCCATGGCCGCCATCAAGGCGGAGGAGCAAAATGTGCCGTCGCAGGAAGCGGTCTGAGTTTATAGACGACGGGCGCGTCGTCGCGCCCATGAATGTCGAGGGCATGCCTTGGTATGTAAAGCGCGCGGAGCCGGCGGAGGGCGGCGGGCCCGCGGAGCTCAGCCGCAGCGAAAAGCGAGCCTTTGCCTGGGGCGTGATCAAGGCGGTGATGCTGGTGGCGGTCGTGTTCATCGGCGTATACCTGGCTTTCATATTGTTTTGCACAGAAATCTGGTTCAAATAACGGGGGGGTATTCCAAAGGACGTTTGGAACGATCCAGAGGGGGATGGTACGATGAGCGCATATTGCTGTGCTTGCGGCAGGCGCGTTCCGGAAGGCGAAAAGTATTACAAGCTGAATAAAAGCTACCCGAACGACTTTCTCTGCGCTTCCTGCGTGACGCATCTGCAGGGCATGTCCCACGCCGCAAAAGCGGGCAATCCGCAGTATCTGTCGGCGCGTCGGGCGTTTATACGGATACTTAACAGCGGCGTGGTCAGCGACAGCGTAGCGGATTATTTTGACGGCTATATGGATCACCTTAACCGCAGCTATGAGGCGGCCTCGCCCTCCGGCTTTTCGACGGGAGCCGCTGCGCCGCCGCCCGTTCCGGCAGCTGCCCCTAAGCCCATACCTGCGCCCGCCCCTACGCCCGCGCCCGTGCAGGAATGCCTGATCTGCCCGCAATGCGGCGCGGAAAACCTGGCGGATTCCGCGTTCTGCGAGCGTTGCGCCGCGCAGCTCAAGCCTACCAAATACTGCCGCTTCTGCGGCGGACAGATATCCCCGCTCACGGACTATTGCGAGACCTGCGGCCGCGACAGTCAGGGCAACACGGCGGCAAAGGGCTTTTCGACCGAAAAGCTTAAAAAGAAAGCCGAAAGCATCGGCGGCTCACTGAAATCGACCGGAGACTCGCTCAAGAGGGCCGCCTCGCCCGCATCCGGCGGCGCGCGGGCCGGCGGGCGCGGGCTCTATGCCTATCTGGCGGCGGGCACGGCGCTGATATTGGCGCTGCTCATATTCGGCAAGATGTTCAAGGTCACCATGCCGGTGTTGTCCCTTTTTTCGAGCGGCAGCACGAGCTACAGCTTTTCGCTTCTTAAAATATCGCAGGTCGCCGGCAGGCTTGAGGACGTGGCCTATATGCTTGACGCCGGCGACTCGGCCGCGGCTTTCAAGACGGTCTCCGCGGTCGTTATGATACTTGGCGTTTTGATGCTGCTTTTCTATGCCTGGGTGATACTTGCCGCGTTTCTTCCGAAGCAGAACGTGTTTAAGTGGCTGGGCGCCGCCGGAAAGGCGATGTGTGTGCTGCTGTTGGCGCTCATCGTTTTCACACTGATCCTCAACGCCGCCATACAGGAGGAAATGGGTGCGCTGGAGGACGTGCTTTTGACGGTAAAGCCAACGGCGCTTCTGTATATCGCGCTGATCCTCAACGCCGTTACGGGATTTTGGCTGGCGAAGTTTTTTGGAAAGCGGAGCGGCCTGTTGCCGGCGGATCGCTTAAGGGGCGTCGTTTGCCCGCATTGCGGCTCAGCGATGGACGGTCCTCAGAACTTCTGCCTCTACTGCGGCAAGCCGATACCCAGGGCATGAGCCGCCGCGAAAAAAATATTTTTCACGGGAAAGCGGGAAGGCGCAGATCTTCGCGCTTTCCTGCTATAATATATGGATTGGAATTTTATCTGACAGGAGGTCTGTATGATACCGAAAACGATGACCGCATTGGTAAAGGAAAGGGCTGAAAAAGGCCTGACGCTCTGCACCGTGCCTACGCCGGAGCCGGATATTGGCGAGGTGCTGATAAAAATCCACAAGACGGCGATCTGCGGCACGGACGTGCACATATTCAATTGGGACGCGTGGAGCCAAAAGAATATTCGGCCGCCCATGACCGTGGGCCATGAATATGTGGGCGAGATCGCGGCTCTTGGCCCGGGCGTTTACGACTACCATGTGGGGCAGATCGTCACCGGCGAGGGCCACATCGTCTGCGGCCATTGCCGCAACTGCCGCGCAGGCAACGGGCACTGGTGCAAGTATACCAAGGGGGTAGGCGTCAACCGCGACGGTGCGTTTGCGGAGTATCTTTGCATACCCGAGCACAACGTCATCGCCGTACCCGAGACCACGCCCGAGGAATTGGTCGCCTTCTATGACGCCTATGGCAATGCCTGCCATACGGCGACCATGTTCGACGTGACCGGCGAGGACGTTCTGATCACAGGCGCGGGGCCCATCGGCATCATGGCGGTGGGAATCTGCCGCCAGAACGGCGCGCGGCGCATCGTGATTACCGACGTCAACCAGTATCGACTGGATCTTGCCATGAAGATGGGCGCTTCCGCCGCGGTCAATCTGAAAAACGAGACCGTAGAGGAGGCCATGACCAGACTGCACATCATTGAGGGCTTCGACGTGGGCTGCGAGATGAGCGGCAGCGGCGCGGCGCTCAACCAGCTCCTTAAGCTCATGCGAAACGGTGGCAAGGTGGCGCTTCTGGGTATCGCCGGCCCGGGCACGGTCATCGACTGGAACGATGTGATATTCAAGGGCCTCACGCTGCAGGGCGTGTATGGACGAAAGATGTTTGAGACCTGGTATAAAATGCTTGCCATGGTCGAGGCCGGACTCGATCTTAGCCCCGTGCTGACGCATCGCTTCCGCTATACCGATTTTGAGGAGGCCTTCGCCGTCATGAACAGCGGAAATTCCGGCAAGATCATTCTCAACTGGACGGAGGATTGACCCATGAATAACGCTTACAAGATCTATGCGCAGCAGCTGGAGGAGATCCAGAAATCCGGCACATGGAAGGACGAGAGGATCATCACCACGCCGCAAAGCGCGCGCATCGACACGACCAAGACTGCCGGCGTGCTGAATATGTGCGCCAACAATTATCTGGGTCTCGCCGACGATCCGCGCATCATTGCGGCTGCAAAAAAAGCCTATGACGAATGGGGCTACGGCCTTTCGAGCGTACGCTTTATCTGCGGCACGCAGGGTATCCACAAGCAGCTTGAAAGCCGGCTCGCTAGCTTTCTCGGCATGGACGATGCAATACTGTACTCCTCCTGCTTCGACGCCAACGGCGGCCTGTTTGAGACCCTTCTTTCCGAGGAGGACGCGGTGATATCGGACGAGCTGAACCACGCGAGCATCATCGACGGCGTACGCCTTTCAAAGGCCGCACGCTACCGTTACAGGAACAACGATATGGCCTCGCTTCGGGAGCAGCTCGAGGCGGCGAAGGACGCGCGCATCCGCCTGATCGCCACCGACGGCGTATTCTCCATGGACGGATATGTGGCCAATCTTCAGGGAATATGCGACATTGCGGAGGAATACGGCGCGCTCGTCATGGTCGACGACAGCCATGCGGTGGGCTTCATGGGCGCCCACGGCCGCGGAACGCACGAGCACTGCGGCGTGATGGGACGCGTGGATATCATCACCGGAACGCTCGGCAAGGCGCTTGGCGGCGCTTCGGGCGGCTACACGGCGGCAAGGCAGCCCGTGATCGATCTTCTCAGACAGCGCTCGAGGCCATATCTGTTCAGCAACACCGTAGCGCCCGCCATTTGCGCGGCCTCGATCGAGGTGCTGAACATATTGGAGAGCTCCACGGCGCTTCGGGACAGGGTGCACGAAAACACACGCTATTTCCGCGCGAAGCTTGCCCGGCTTGGCTTCGACGTGCCGGAGGGCGTGCATCCGATCGTACCGGTGATGCTCTACGACGCGCGCGTGGCGCAGGAATTTGCGCAGCGCATGCTCGATCGGGGCGTCTATGTCGTGGGCTTTTCCTATCCGGTGGTACCGATGGGCAAGGCGCGTATCCGCACGCAGGTCTCGGCGGGACACAGCCTTGAGGATCTGGATTTTGCGGTAAGCTGCTTTGCCGAGGTGCGCCGCGAGATGGGACTCTAGCGGTATGGACCGTATCCTGATCGTCGAGGACGACGAGATCATTGCGGGCGAAATACGGCGGCAGCTTGCAAGCTGGGGCATGGAGGCCGTATGCGCCGATGATTTCTCCGATGTGCTGGCGGCGTTTATGCGCTATGAGCCCAGGCTCGTGATCATGGATATCTCTCTGCCCTGCTATAACGGCTATTACTGGTGCGAAAGGATTCGTTCCGTCGCCAAAACGCCGATCATATTCCTTTCCTCACGGCAGGAGACGGCCGATATCGTCATGGCCGTCAATATGGGCGGCGACGATTACCTCACAAAGCCTGTATCCATGGAGCTGCTCACAGCCAAGGTGCAGGCCATGCTGCGCCGCAGCTATGAATATGAGCGCGCGCCGGCGCTGAGCATCGGGGAACTCAGCTTTGATCCTGCTGCGCTTTGCCTGATGCACGGCGCGGAGAGGACGAGCCTTACAAGAAACGAGGCGCGGATCCTTCAGACGCTGCTGAGCGGGCGCGGAGAAGCGGTCAGCCGGGAAAAGCTGATGCTGGCGCTCTGGGACAGCGACGAATTTGTGGACGACAACACCCTGACGGTCAATGTGAACCGGCTCAGGAAGACGCTCGCGGCCGCAGGGCTGCCAAACGCCATCGAGACACGCAAGGGCATTGGCTATACGCTGCATGAGTAAGCTGCTTTCCTATCTCAAATACCGCTGGATGACGATCGCGCTGTGGGCCTTATCGCTCGGCGCGCTGTTTGCGCTCAGCGCGCTGGGCGGTCTGGAAAAAGACTATGTGCGTTATGCGGCGCTTTTGATCAGTTTTGCTTTTACTGTGCTGATGCTTTTGGGCGCGACGCCGTATTTCCGGCGGAGGCGGCTCGTTTCAGCGCTTCTTGAAACGGCGGATCGGGCGGCCATGGCTTTACCGGAGCCTGAGAACGCATTGGAAAGCGACTATCAGCTTCTTGTCCGTACGCTGCTCCGTGAGCAGGCGGAGGCGCGCAGGCGGCTTTTGAGCGCGCAGAACGAGCAGCTTGCCTACTATACGCTCTGGGTGCATCAGATCAAAACGCCGATCGCGGCCATGCGGCTGTTGCTCAGCGATCATGACGACGCGGCCGGCCGCGCGCTGGGAAGGGAGCTTTTCAAGGTCGAGCAGTATGCCGATCTTGCACTGCGCTATGCCAAGATGACGGATATCAGCACGGATCTTGTGATCGAGCGGTTTCTGCTCGAGCCGCTTGTGCGCGAGGCGATCCGTAAGTTTGCCGTGCTGTTTGTGCATCAAAAGCTCAGCGTGCGGGTGAGCGTGCCTGAGCTTTGGGTAACGAGCGACCGGCGCTGGCTTCTGTTCATTCTGGAGCAGATCGTCAGCAACGCCGTCAAGTATACCAAAACCGGCGGCGTCAGGATATTTGCGCGCATGGACAGGCTGGTGATCGAGGATACGGGCGTCGGTATCCGGCCGGAGGATCTGCCGCGCATTTTTGAGCGCGGCTATACGGGCTACAACGGCCGTTTGGATGCGCGCGCCTCCGGCGTGGGTCTTTACCTTGCCAAAAAAGCGGCGGACGCTTTGGCAATCACCATCGAGGCGGCCTCAACGCTTGGCAGCGGACGGCGATGACGCTGTGCTTTCCAAAGGAAAACGAGATTCTGGAGTGACAAAACTGTTCGTTTTGCGTAAGGCGCGGCTATGGCAGGCCGCGCCGCTTTTGTGTAAACTGACGGCATAAAATATGCTGACATGGAGGCTATTGTGGAAGTATTGACAGCCAATCATCTGAGCAAGACCTATAACGTCCGCCGCGGAATGCGCCAGTATGCCGCGCTCAGGAACGTGAGCTTTTCGGTGAACGAAGGCGAGTTTCTTGCCATCATGGGCCCGAGCGGCAGCGGCAAAACGACACTGCTCAACATTCTGGCGTCGCTGGACAAGCCTACGGGCGGCGAGGTGCGGCTCGACGGAAAAAGCTTCGCCGATATCCGTGACCGCGATCTGTCGGAGTTCAGACGCTCGCATCTGGGCTTTGTGTTTCAGGATTTCAATCTGCTGGACAGCTTTTCGCTCAAGGACAACATCCTTTTGCCGCTGGTGCTCTCAAAGACGCCCCTTGACGAAATGGAGCAGCGCCTAAAGCCCGTTTCGGCGCTGCTGCGCATCTCCGAGCTGCTGGATAAATATCCATACGAGGTGTCCGGCGGCGAAAAGCAGCGAGCGGCGGTGGCGCGCGCCGTGATCACCCATCCGAGGCTGCTGCTGGCCGACGAACCTACCGGCGCACTGGATTCGCGCTCGTCGCGGGAGCTTTTGGATAACTTTACGGCCCTGAACCGCGAGGGAAAGACGATCCTGATGGTGACGCACAGCGCGCAGGCCGCCAGCTATGCAAGCCGTGTTCTGTTCATCCGCGACGGTTCGATATTTTCGCAGATCTATCGGGGCGAAAGCGACAACCGCGCGTTCTTTGAGCGTATCGTTTCGAGCCTTACGCTGCTGACGGACGGAGGTGCGGACATTGCGTAAGGCCTTCTATTGGCAGCTTGCATGGCGAAATGTATGCCGCGGCCGCAAAACCTATCTGCCATACATATTGGCCACGGCCATCATGATGGGCTGTTTTCTTTTGATCGCCGGTCTCATCATGTCCGACAGCCTGACAAATATGCCGGCCGGCCAAACCGCCGCCTTGATATTCGCCTTCGGCATTACGGTATTCGGCCTGTTTGCCTTCTTCTTCATGGCCTATATCAGCAACTATCTTGTCAAGCAGCGCAAGCGCGAGTTCGGTCTTTACGGCATACTCGGTCTCGAAAAGAGGCATGTGGGGCGCGTGCTTGTATGGGAAAACCTCATAACGCTCAGCGCCGGCCTGCTTTGCGGCGTCGTGATCGCGCTCGTGTTTGGCAGGCTGCTGTTCCTGCTGCTGATCCGCATGATCCGCTCAGTGCCCGGCAGCAGCTTTTCGATCCCGCTCTCCGCGTATATGCTGACCCTTGCACTGTTCATTGCGATCTTTGTATTCACATCGCTGCTTGGTCTCAGGCAGGTGCGCGTGGCGAGCCCGATACAGCTTATGCAGAGCGAGAAGCGCGGAGATAAGGAGAGCCGGCTGCTTTGGCCGCTGGCCATACTGGGCGCGCTGGCGCTGGGGGCGGCTTACATCTTTGCCTGGAGCATACAAAATCCCGGCATTGCCATCGGCGTATTCTTTCTGCTGGTGGTGCTGGTCATTATCGGCACCTATGCGCTGATGAGCTCCGGCAGCCTGGTCGTACTGCGGTTTCTGCGTCGCAACAGGAGGCTCTACTATCAGACGCAGAATTTTATCGCGATATCCGGCATGTTCCAGCGCATGCGGCAAAACGCTCGTTCGCTTGCCACCATCTGCATACTTTCTACGATGCTTGTCGTTACCGTGTCGGGGACGCTTGCGCTGTATCTTGGACAGGAGGAGATGCTTGCGGGCATGTACCCCTACGATATGAAGGTGAATCTGCCCGAGGGAACCGACGAGGCCGAGGCGCGCGCCGCGGAAGAGGCGCTGTTTCACATGGCGGAGGAGCATAATGTTACGCTCTCGGCCGATCCGGCAAAGCTCGTTACGGAGCTTGGGCCCACGGAGCAGTTCAAACGCGATAACTTTGTCTATAAGGACTCCGTGTTTATGACGCTCGCGCATCTGATCTGCTTTGATGAGAGCATCCGGTTTGACGCGGACGGCAGCTTTGAGGACTGTCTGGCGTTTGAAGCGGATGTCCGGACTTGGTACGGGGATCGCTATATGGATGGAAATGCGCCCGATCTGCATCTTTCGTCCGTATTTTCAGCGCGGGAGAGCGGCTTTGGCCTATATGGCGGATTGCTGTTTCTTGGCGTATTCTTCGGCCTCATGTTTCTTGCCATCACCGTGCTGATCATCTATTTCAAGCAGATATCGGAGGGCATGGAGGATAAGGCGCAGTTTGCGATCATGCAGAAGGTCGGCATGGACGATTCGCTCGTGCGCGCCACGATCAACCGGCAGGTGCTGTGGGTGTTCTTTATTCCGCTTGGCATGACGGTGCTGCACATGGTATTCGCTTCGCGCATCATTACGCGCATGCTGCTGACCTTCAATCTGAACGACTGGCCGCTTGTGATGGGCTGCATCGGCGGCGTGCTGGCGGTGTTCGCTGTCGTGTACCTTGTGGTATACCGCCTGACGGCGCGCGTGTATTATCGTATCGTCAAGTGGTGAAAATGTATGCAGCCTGCATACCAAAAGCGCTTGCGTATCTGCTATAATACGGAAAAAGTCATCAGGAGGAACTGGATATGAAACGAATCGTTGCTCTGTTGTTTGCAGCCATGCTGCTTTTGACCGCCGTCGCCTGCGGCGGAACGACCACCTCGAGCGTACCCCAAGCGGCTGTGGAGGCTGCATCAGAGCCGGAGACCGCCGGGGAAGCCGTGCAGGAGACCGAGACGGAGGCGGAGCCTACCGTGGAGCCGGAGCCGACGCTGCCGCCGGAGCCCCAGCCGGCGTTTGACGCCAGCGCCAAGATCATGCCTTGGGGCGACAGCGCCTTTATGGTGCTCTGGTATACGGAAGACGCCGCGAAGATCGCCATGGAAACGCCTGCGGCGGGCAAATATGTGCTGCTGCATCTGGCGGGAACAGGGATCGTGGATATGCAGAAGGTCAACGACGGGGCGGCCGATTACTTTACGCTGCGCGACGCCAACGGCAACGAGCATGCGCTCTCCGCCGTGCTGACCGATCCCGCCTACAATCCGGATATGCCGCGTTACTGCATAGACCTCGTATTCGACATGCCGGCCGATATGGCCGCCGTGGGCATGACGCTGCTGGGCCATGAGAGCTCATCGAGCGCCGTCATCATTAAGCTGGCGGACGTGGAAGCTCAATAAACGCGCACCGTCATGAAACGATATCCGCCGCAATACTCGGTTTTGCGGCGGATATTTTCTTTCTTAACAGGCAGGTCACATCATATCGACAAATTCTGTGCTATACTAATACTCCGATGACAGACCGAATCAAGCATGCGTCGAACGCGCTGATAAAACGCATAATGATCCTCATTCTGGCGGCGGCGCTGCTGCCGCTGGGCGCTGCCTGCGCCGGCGGCGCGGGAGGCCTTGTGATCAACGAGGTCGTTTCCAGCAATCGCCGTTCGTTTGTGGACGCCGTACTTGGCAGCCCCGACTGGATCGAGCTGTATAACGGCTCGGCGCGGGATCTGGATCTGTCCGGCTGCGGACTTTCGGATAATATGCGCGAGCTGCACAAATACATATTCCCTGAGGGAACGGTCATTGAGGCGGGCGGCTATCTGCTGGTGTGCGCGGCCGACAACAGCGGCACGGCGGAAAGCGAGCTGCTGTGCACGGGCTTCCGGCTGTCCAAAAACGGCGAATACCTGATCGTGACGGACGGCTACGATCAGCTTTTATGTCAGCTTGAGCTGCCGGCGCTCAGCACGGACGTTTCCTACGCCCGGCGTGGGGATGGCGGCTATGGCTATTGCGCGACGCCCACGCCGAACGTCGCCAACACGGAAGCGATTGCTTCCACGCTGGACGCGCTGTTTGGGAAGCAGGACGACGGAGCGCTTGTGCTCAGCGAGGTCATGCCCGTGGCCGGTCAAAACGGCAGGGCCTGGGCGGAGCTGTACAATACGGGCGAAACGGCGCTTTCGCTGGGAGGGTTCTACTTAAGCGACAGTCCCGTCAATCTGACGCGCTGGGAGTTTCCGGAGACGGTGATTCCTGCGGGCGGTTATATCGCGGTATATATCACCGGCCTTGGGGACGAGGGCGCGGGCCTGCACACAAGCTTTAAGCTGGGCGCCGACGAGCACGCGCTGCTGCTTTCGGACCGAAAGGGCGAGCTGCTGGGCGAGCTGAAGTGGGAGGCGGGCATTCCCGCCGGCGTTTCCGCCGTGCGGGGCGAGGGCATATGCTATACAGCCTTTCCCAGCTTTGAAGCGGAGAACTCTGACGCCGTATTTCACACGCTGACGCTTGCACAGATGCCAGCGGACGATCCCGTGCACATCAGCGAGGTGCAAAAGACGAACCGCATATCCGTGATAGACGGAGACGGAGACCGCTCGGAATGGGCGGAGCTGCATAACGCGTCGGACGAAGCGGCTTCGCTGCACGGCTATTTTCTGTCCGACGATTCGGCCGAGCCATATAAATGGGCGCTGCCGGACATGGAGCTTTCGGCGGGCGGCTATCTGGTGATATTCCTCTCCGGAAAGGATCGCAGCGATCCCGCACACGAGCTGCATGCTTCCTTTGGACTCTCCGAGGACGAAAATATTCTCTGTCTGACCCGACTTGACGGCATGCTCCAACAGCAGATGCCGCTGGACGGACTGGACGGTTATAATATATCCGTGGGCCTTGATGAGACCGGCGAGATACGCTATTTCTCACAGCCGACGCCGGGCAGTGAAAACGGACGGGGATTCGAAATAGCCGATCTGATCGGCTGTTTTCATAGCGACGGCGTATTCATCAGCGAGGTTTCCGCAGCCACGGAAGCGGGCAGCGGGCAAAATGACTGGATAGAGCTGTATAACGGCGGCAAGGAGGCCGTCCGGCTCGCCGGCTGGCGCCTGAGCGACGATCCTTTGCTGCCGGATAAGTGGCAGTTTCCGGATATGACGATCGGAGCGGGCGACTATCTGGTGATCGAGGCCAGCTCGCATGTCGCACGTCAGTCGGAGAGCGTGGCCCCCTTCGGCATATCGACCGGCGGAGAGACGCTGCTCCTGTCCGATGCGGACGGTCTGCCGGTGGACAGCTTTGAGACCGGCGCCTTGACGGCGGGCTTAAGCGCGGGCCGCATCGAAACGGACGAAAGCATAGCGCGCGTGTTTTTTGCCACCCCCACGCGCGGCAGGAAAAACAGCGCGGAGGCCTTCACGGGCTATGCGCCGCTGCCGTCGCTGTCCGACGTCCGGCTCTATCATGCGGAGGACTTTTCGGTCGCCATTACCTGCGCCGAGGAGGACGCCGCCATCCGTTATACGCTTGACGGCAGTAAGCCCACCGAGCGATCGGCTCTCTATACAGAGCCGATCGACGTAAGGGAGAATACCGTGCTGCGCGCGGCCTCCTTTATGGACGGCAGACTGAGCAGTCAGGTGGCCACAGCCAATTATCTGTTTGACGAGCCGCATACGATCCCCGTCGTCTGCGTGGACTGCGCGCCCGCCGATCTCAGCGCCGTGCTGAGAACCTCGAGCCGCAGCGACAAGCCGGAGCGGGAGGCAAGCCTCGGCTATTATGAGGCGGACGGCTCGCTGGGGCTCCGCTTCACCTGCGGCGTCAAGGCCAAGGGCGCCGGAACGCTCGCCTATGCGCAGAAATCGCTGAGCCTTAAGCTGCGCGCGACCTATGGACAGACCGAGATCAGCTATCCCTTTTTCGAGGACTATGCCTATACGACTTTTTCCTCCCTGGCGCTTCGCAACGGCGGTCAGGACTGGAACAACGCGCGCATACGCGACGCCTTTTGCCAGAATCTGGCGGAAGCCGAAGGCCTGTTCCTGGACAATACGCCCACGCGCCCCGTCGCCGTGTATCTCAACGGCGCGTACTGGGGCCTGTACGATCTTTCGGAGGATCAGGACAGCAACTATCTCGAAACGCATTACGGCGTGGACGGCGACAGCGTGGATATCATCCGGCGCAACGCCACAGTCCTTGCCGGCAGCGTCAAGGAGCTTCTGCGCTTGAGGGACTACGCAATGAAGACGGATCTAGGATCGGACGAGGCCTTCAAGGCGTACGGCGAATGGATCGACGTGGCATACTTTACCGATTATCTCATTGTGCAAAGCTACCTTGGCAACACAGACATGTTCAATCAGAAATATTGGCGTTCTCAGGATTATTCGCTTAAATGGCGGCCCGTATTCTTTGACCTGGACTTTGGCTATTGCAGTCTGAAAAACAACCCGCTCGCCCATTTTTTCAACGCGGAGGGCGTGCCCTCCGGCGACGGCTCGCGTACCTATTTTGAGCTGTACATAGGCCTTTACAAAAATCGCGCCTGGCGCGAATACTGCGTTGAACGCTATGTCGAGGTCGTTATGACCTATTTCAACGCCGAGCGCGCCACGACGCTGCTTGATAAAATGATCGCCGAACGCGAGGACGAGATGGCGCGTCAGATCGCACGCTGGACGCAGCCCTGTTCGATGAAAGAATGGCGCGAGGAACTGGCCTCGCTTCGCAAAATCGTTGTCGGCCGGCCGGAGTATGCCCTCAAAGGCATGGCCCGCTATTTCGGCGTTTCCGACGCCGAGCTCGAGACCCTGATCGCCAAGTATACGGCATAGAAGTATTTAGTGCTTTATTGTCCCAAGAGCTTTTCGAGTGCGGCGAGCCTGACGCAGACGCAGAACACCTCCATAGCGGCCGCAAGCTCGGCGGGGGAAGGAAAGCTTGGCGCGATGCGCAGGTTGGAATCCAGGGGATCGCGGCCATAGGGATAGGTAGCGCCTGCGCCGGTGATGACCACGCCCGCGCCCTTGCAGAGCGCATGGATGCGCGAGGCGGTGCCCTCCATGGCGTTGAAGCTGATGAAATAGCCGCCGCAGGGCTTTTGCCAGGAGGCGACGCCGCAGGGGGCGATCTCACGGTCGAGCGCGTCGAGCACGGCATGAAACTTGGGGCCGAGTATGGCCGCGTGCCGCTTCATAAGCTCCAGAACATGCGCTTTGTCGACCAGATAGCGCACATGCCGCAGCTGATTGACCTTATCGGCGCTGATGAGCTGCACGAACAACAGCTTTTCAAAGTAAGCCACGTTGCTTTCGCTCATGGCTATGCAGGAGACGCCCGCGCCGGGATAGGTGATCTTGGAGGTGGAGGCGAACTCGTAGACCATGTCCGCGTTGCCATATTCGGCAGCGAGCGAAAGGATATCCGGAAAGGGCCGGTACTCACCGAAGAACTCATGTACGCAGTAGGCGTTGTCCCACATGAGCGCGAAATCCGGTGCGGCGGGCTTCATGCGGGCGATGCGCAGGACGGTTTCGGGCGCGTAGACGACGCCGTCGGGGTTGGAATACTTGGGCGTGCACCACATGCCCTTGACGGCGGGATCCGAAACGGCGCGCTCCACGGCGTCCATATCCGGCCCGTCAGGGGTCATGGGGATCAGCACGAGCTCCATACCGAAGGATTCCGTGATGCGGAAATGCCGGTCATAGCCGGGCGCGGGACAGAGGAATTTCAGCTTGCCCTGCTGCGACCAGGGGCTGCGGCTGCGCAGGAGACCGTGCGTAAAGGCCTTGCTGATGGTATCATACATAAGGCTGAGGCTGGCGTTGCCGCCTACGATCACCTCGGAGGGCTTTACATCCAGCAGCTCGGCAAAGAGCCGACGCGCAGAGGGGATGCCCAACAGACAGCCGTAGTTGCGCACGTCCACGCCCCCGTCCATGCAGTCGGCGCTGTCGGTAAGCACCGTCAAAAGGCCGCCTACAAGATCAAGCTGCTCGCGGCCGGGCTTGCCGCGGGACATGTCCAGCGACAGGCCGCGGCCCTTGAGCGCTTCGTAAGCGGCCGATACGGCGGAGTATTCTTCTTCAAGCTCACGACGGGAGCATTCGAGATAGGGCTTCATAGCGGCCTCCCAAAAGGATGATTTTCGCTATTCTACCCCAAAGAGCACGAATATACAATCCTTTTTTTACAGAATCGAAACGACGCCCTCTCTGCGAGCGCCGCGGTCCTTGGCCGGCCCCATCGGATAGCCGAAGAAGGAGGCGGCGTGTACTGTATAACCCTCGGGTACGCCAAGACTGCGCAGCAGCGCCGCGTCGCGGATATCCTTGACGACCATATGCGACCAGCCGCTCATAACGCCGTGGGAGGCGGCCGCGATGAACATGTTTTCCATAGCAAGCCCGCAGGAGGCCGGCGCGCTTGAGACGCTGTCGTCGCCGGAGATCAGTATGGCCAGAGGCGCGCCGCGGAGCTGCTCCTCGGGCAGCACCTCTATGCCGGCGGGCTGCGGCGGAAACCGGAAGTCCGCGGGAAGCTTGGCGATGGCGGCCGCGATGCCCGCTTTGAGCAGATCCCTGGCCTGCTCGCTTTGGACGACGGAGAAATGCCAGGGCTGCCGGTTCATGCCTGAGGGCGCGTACATGCCGGCCGTCAGGATATCGTCGAGGATTTCAGGCGTGATGGCGCGGCTTTCAAAGGCCTTGAAGCTGCGGCGCGCAAGAATGGACTGCATGGTTTCATTCATAATGGACGCTTCCTTTCCAAATGCTGTCTGTATCATATCCCAGCCGACAAAAAAACGCAAGCAACAAGGGCGCGAGAGCCTTGACAAGCTCCTGCGTATTCGCGTATACTTTAATTGTAAGCATATGATTTTCGGCAGACTCCGTTCAGATCATGTCGAGGTCCTCATCCTTCACACGCCAGTGCTCGGTGGTGAGTATACGCTCGAGGCCGGCTTTATCGCCCGATTCAAAGCATTGTATCATGCGGTGGTGCTCGTCGTTTGACTTGGCGCAAAGCGAAAAGTGAACCTCACGATCGTCGGAATAGTAGGTATAGCGGATCAGGCGGGCCTGCAGGTGGTCTATGAGCTGAATGAGCAGCGGGTTGCCGCAGCGGTCGCGGTAGAGCTTGTGAAAGCGCTCCTGCGCCTCGAAATAGGAGGCGAAGTTGCGGTAGCGGATGGCCACGTCGGCCATGTCTGCGGCCTCACGCATGCGCAGGAGATCCTCGCCTGTGAGGTTGTCGCAGGCGCATCTGGCCGCCAGCGTATCAAGAACGCCCCAGATGGCGTATACGTCCAGCTTATCCTTGATGTCGTTTTCAAGCACGCGGTAGCCCTTGCGAGGCACCTTTTCCAGAACGCCGGAAACGGCGAGCGAAATCAGCGCTTCACGCGCGGGCGTGCGGGAGATGTTGAGCGCTTCGCATACGCTGGCTTCGGTAATGATGGCGTTGGGCGGATAGAAGCCGCGGCGAATGCGGCTCATAAGCTCGTTAGCCGCATAATCCCGAAGAGAACCTTCGCTTGGCATGGGAACCCCCTATAAACGCTATATAAGCAGTGTAACACAAGTCTGCGGCGGCCGCAAGCATACAGGAAACGGGAGGATTTTTGAGAATGAGCAAAAGACCCTATGTGGTGGTAGAATGGAACGATACGGAAACTGCGGCCAAGGGCTGGCTTTGCGCTTATAATTTTGTCAATCATTACTGCGGCGGCGGTACGCGCATGCACCCAACGGTGACGCGCGAGGAGGTGGTGCGGCTTGCGGCGACCATGGCCTATAAATACAAGGCCTGCGAATCCAAGACCACGGGCGGCTGCAAGGGCGGCATTGCCTACGACTATAAGGCTCCGGACGCCGGGGCTGTGCTCAGGCGCTATCTGATCGCCATGGCGCCCTATATCAAGGCGGGCGTATCCATCGGCGGCGATCTGGGCGTGGATTATGCGGACGTGCTCCGGATACTTGACGAGCTGGGCATCGGGCTGCCCGCTACAAAGGCGATGAAGGCCGAAACGCGCATACAGCAGGGCATTCGGGATCATGAGGCGCTCTTAGGCATGCGCTACGACGGGTTTTTGATGTACGACATGATCACCGGCTACGGCTGCGCGGCTGCGCTCGACGAGGGCTGGCGGCTCCGAGGCGGCCAGGCGGGCGCGAGAGTTGTGATACAGGGCTTTGGCTGCGTGGGCGCAAGCATGGCCTATTCGCTCGATCAAATGGGCTATAAGGTCGTGGGCATTGCGGATGCGCTGGGCATGGTGGAGTGTCAGGACGGTCTGGACGTGAAGCGGCTGGTCGCCGCCAAAAAGCCCAAGGGCGAGCTGGATACGGCAGTTTTTCGTCCCTGCGATACCATCCGCCCGAACAGCGAATGGCTGGACGTGGATTGCGATATTCTGGTACCGGCTGCGCTCGAGGACGTCCTCCATAAAGGCAACGCCCACAAGGTCAGGGCGGGCATGGTCGTCGAGGCCGCCAACATTCCGGTCACGGCCGAGGCGGACGAGATACTTGAGCGCATGGGCGTGGACGTATGCGTGGACTTTATTGTGAATCTTGGCGGCATTCGCATCTATGAGGCCAGCGTATTCGGCCTTGTGCCCTGCCAGCCGCAGGCGATCGTGGACGACACCTGCAATCTGATCCGCAAGGATATGCGGCTTGTGTATGAAAAGGCGAAGCGGGAGGGCGTGACGATGCGGCAGGCGGCGCGCGTGCTGTTTCAGCCGGACGCCTGCGACTGCCCCGATATCTGAGGAGGAGGACATGATCACGCGTATGCGTCTGACGACGCGGCTTTGCAAGGGCTGCGGGTACTGCCTGATCAACTGCCCCAAGGGCGCGATCCGGCTCAGCGGGCCGATCAACGCTTTGGGCTGTCCTACGCCTGCGGTGGACGGCGGGAGCTGCGTGCTCTGCGGAATATGCTATACTGTCTGCCCCGCGGTCGTATTTGAGTTTATGGAGGAGGAGCCATGAAGCAGCTCGTTAAGGGAAACCATGCCGTAGCGGAGGCGGCGGTGCGCGCGGGCTGCCGTTTTTTTGCGGGCTATCCCATCACGCCGCAGAGCGAGATACTGGAGTATTTGAGCTGGCGCATGGATGAGGTCGGCGGTGTGTTCGTGCAGACGGAATCCGAGATCGCCGGCATATCGATGGTCTATGGCGCGGCGGCGGCGGGCGCAAGAGCTTTTACAAGCTCCTCGGGGCCGGGCTTTTCATTGATGCAGGAGGGGCTCTCCTATATCGCGGCGGCGGAGCTGCCCTGCGTGGTGGCGGACGTGCAGCGCTACGGCGCGGGACTTGCGGATATATTCACCGGCCAGGGCGATTACTGGCAGGCGGTGAAAAACGGCGGCCACAGCGATTATCACTGCATTGTACTGGCGCCCTCAAGCGTGCAGGAGTCCGTGGATCTTATGAGCCTTGGCTTTCAGCTCGCGGAAAAGCACAGAAATCCGGTGGTGCTGCTTTCCGACGCGTCGCTTGGGCAGATGATGGAATCGGTGGAATTCCCCGCGTTTTACGAGCACGACCCTGACGCGCTGCCGTGGGCGCTGAAAGGCAAGGGCTGCGGGAAAAATAAGCGCCATACCTCAGTCATGTATTATCATCCTGCGGATTACGACGCCTACTGGCGCGAAAAATACGCCTGCATCGAGCGCGAGGAGCAGCGATACGAGGCCTACCGGCTTGAGGACGCGGAATTTGTGCTCGTAAGCTACGGCATCTCGGCGCGCATCTGTCAGGAGACCGTGGATATGGCGCGTGAAGAGGGCGTAAGGCTTGGACTGCTGCGGCCCGTGACGCTGTGGCCATTTCCTGCGGACGCTTTTGACGCGCTGGACTATGGGCGCGTAAAGGGCCTCGCCTCGGTGGAGCTGAGCTGCTTTGGCCAGATGGCGGAGGATGTGCGGCTGGCGGTGCGGGAGCGCGCGAAGGCGTCCGTCATACTTGGCGGACAGGTCGTGTTTGACAGCGAGGAGGTACTCCGGAAGGCCCGTTTGCTCATGGAAGGAGGGCCTGCGGCATGATTTTGACCAGACCCAAAGCGCTCTGTGAGGATATGAAATACTGCGGCGGCTGCGGTCACGGCATACTCAACCGGCTGGTGGCGGAGCTTCTGGAGGAAACACACGACGATCAGAACGCGCTCTGCGCCGTAGCGGTGGGCTGTGCGTGCTGGATGCCGGATACCTTCGGCGTGGATATCGTGCAGGCGCAGCATGGACGCGCCGCCGCGGTGGCCAGCGGCATGAAGCGTTTTCGGCCCGACAAACTGGTGTTTGCCTATCAGGGCGAAGGCGACGCGCTGGCCATCGGCCTTGCGGAGACCATGTACGCCGCCATTCGAAACGAGAACATCACGGTCATACTGGTCAATAACACGAACTTTGGCATGACCGGCGGGCAGATGTCGCCTACGACGCTGGCGGGGCAGAGAACCGCGACCAGCCGCTATGGCCGCGATACGAAAAAAACCGGCGAGCCGCTGAACATCATACCCATGCTCATGACGCGCGACGTGGCCTATCTTGCGCGCGGCGCAGTGATCGACAACGCGACGATACGCCAGACCAAACGGATGCTCAGAACAGCGTTTGGCATGCAAAAGGCCGGTATGGGGTATTCGCTTGTCGAGGTGCTTTCGCCCTGTCCCACGAACTGGGGCATGAGGCCGGCGGAGGCTTGCGCGCACATCCGCAATGCGGTCGAGAGCGTGTATCCGCTGGGGGAGTTCGTCAAAAAGGAGGCGCGCGTATGAATATCGTCTGCGCCGGATTCGGCGGACAGGGCGTTTTGACGGCGGGACTGATCCTTGGCGAGCTGGCCTGCTCGCTGGGAAAGAACGTGACCTGGCTGCCCTCCTACGGCAGCGAAATGCGCGGCGGCACGGCCAACTGCATGATCAAGATCGCCGAGGGCCGTATCGCGAGCCCCTTCGTGCGGGAAATCGACGTTCTGCTCGCCATGAACGCGCCCTCTTTGGACAAGTTCGTTCCCATGATGAAAGACGGCGGCACGGTGATCGTCAATGCCGCGCTCTGCACCGGCTTCGACTTTCCGGAGGGCCTGAGAGCCGTGTGGATCCACGCTGCGGGCATTGCCGACGCGGAGGGAAACCCGCGCGCTCAGAACCTTGTGATGCTTGGCGCGCTGGCAAAAAGCGGCGCGGTGTTCAGCCTTGAGGAGATTCAGGCGGGCGCTGCGGAGTATTTTGAAAGAAAGGGCGGAAACGATCCCCGAAATGCCGTCTGCGTCCTACGCGGCAGCGAGGAGGCGGCCGGATGAATATCGAACGGCTCCTAAAGCCGAAAAAGCTGGCCGTGGTGGGCGCGAGCGAACGCGCGGGCTTTGGCTGCGACGCCTGCAGGACCGTCATGACCTATATGGCGCCTAAGGATTACTACTTTATCAGTCCGACGCGCAAAAGCGTGTTTGGCGTGCCCTGCTATGCGCGCATTTCCGCGCTTCCGGAGCCTGTCGATCTCGTGGTGCTCTGCACGCCCGCGCATACGGTGGAGGCGCTGGTGCGCGAGGCGGCCCAAAGCGGCGCGGGCGCGGCGGTGGTGTTCGCCAGCGGCTTTGGCGAGAGCGACGCGGCCGGACGGGAGGCAGAGCGGCGGCTGATCGCGCTCTGCCGGGAGCTGGACTTTGCGCTCATGGGCCCGAACTGCGCGGGCTTCATCAACACGATCGATCGCATGTATCCCTTTGCCTTTGTGGCGGAGGAGCGCGACCGGCGGGGCAGGGTCGGCGTGGTCTCGCAGAGCGGGCAGTTTGTGCTTTCGCTGATGGACAACCCCCTGCCGCGTTTCTCCTATGCCATATCCGCGGGCAATGCGCGCATCGTGACCATGGAGGACTATCTGGACTTTCTTGTGGACGATCCGGACACCGTCGTGGCGGCGCTGTATCTCGAAGGGGTAAACGATCCTGAACGGTTCCTGTCTGCGCTCGAAAAGGCGGCGAGACGGCATAAACCCGTCGTGATCCTAAAGGCCGGCCGCAGCGAAAAGGGCGCAAGGCTCGCGTCCTCGCATACGGGCAGTCTGTCGGGCGCCGACCGCGTATTTGACGCGGTGTTCGATAAATACGGCGTGATCCGCGTGGATGATCTTGAAGAGCTGATGGCCACCGCGCAGGCGCTTTCCGTGCTGCCGGCGCTTCCCGCAGGCGACGGAGTGGCGGCGCTCGCGTTATCCGGCGGCGAGACGGGGATCTGCGCGGATCTTGGCGCGGAGCTCGGCCTGCGTTATCCGGACTTTGCGCCGGAAACGCTTGAAAGACTCACGGAAATGCTTCCGCTTTATGCGCATGCCGCCAATCCGCTGGATATGACCGCGACGCTTTCCTATGATACCGGCAAGCTGTTTTCGGCGTATTCGGCGATACTGGACGATCCGTCGGTGGATATGCTCGTGATCGGTTATACGCTGCTTGAGGAGATAGTCGATCCCGCGATCGTCTATCTCTGCGAGGCGGTGGAAATGCTGAAGCGGCGGGGCTGCCAAAAACCGGTTCTCATGCTGCCCTTTATGGAGAACACGCGAAACAGAGAGTATCTGGCGCGTCTTGAGCGCGCGGGCTGTCCCGTGCTGCCCACGGGCCGCTGCGGGCTCAGGGTCGTTCGTCACATCGCGCGCTTTAGTATGTATTCGCCGGAAAAGCACGCTTTTCCCAAGCGGCTCCCGCGAAGCTGGGACGGCGGCAGGACGGCTCTCAGCGAATCGGAAAGTCGCGCGATACTGGAAGCGGCCGGCGTGCCCTACGGCAAATGCGGTCTGGCCAGATCGCAGGAGGAAGCGGCCGCGCTGTTTGAGAGCCTGGGGCTTTCCATGGCCGTTTTGAAGGTGGACAGCCGCGATATTCCGCATAAGACCGACGCGGGCTGCGTGGCCCTGAACGTCGGGACTCCGGCGGAGGCGGCGGAGGCCTACGCGCGCATCCTGAATAACGCGCTTGCCTGGCAACCGGATGCACAGATCCGCGGCGTGCAGGTGGCCGAGCAGATCGAGGCGGGCGTTGAGATCATCGTGGGCATGACGAACGATCCGCAGCTTGGGCCCTGCGTTTTATGCGGGCTGGGGGGCGTGTTTACGGAGATATTCCACGACGCCGCCATGGCGCTGTGCCCCGTGACGCGGGACGAGGCGCTGGGCATGCTGCATTCCATCAAGGCGTCGAAGCTCTTTTCCGGCTGGCGCGGCGGCGCGCCGCTCGATACGGAGGCGCTTGCGGCGCTCCTTCAGCGCGTGTCAGCGCTGGCGCTGGAGCGTCTGGACGATATGGCCGAGCTCGATATCAATCCCGTGTATTTATACGAGCATGGCGTTTGCGCCGTGGACGCGCTCTATATGAAAAAAGTATAGTATATGATAGAATCTAAGAAAAAGCAGGGGAGGAGACTATGCAGAAACCGAAGAAATTGAAGTTTGGGGATACCATTGGCGTCATATCGCCCGCCAGTCCGTCCGAGAGCCCGGCGGAAATACCCCGCGCAAAGGACTATCTCGAGAGCATGGGCTTTCGAGTCGCCGTCGCGGAGAACGTCGATAAGCGCAAGGGCTTTGTAGCCGCCTCCGAGGAGGCGCGTGCGGCGGACTTTAACGAGATGTTTTCGAGGGACGACGTGCGGGCGGTGTTTGTGACCCGCGGCGGCTACGGCAGCGCCCAGATCATCGACCGTATCGACTTTGACCTTGTGCGGACGCACCCCAAGATCTTTACGGGCTTTTCCGATATCACCTCGCTGCATCTGGCCATCAATAAATACGCGGAGCTTGTGTCGTTCCATTCGCCCGGCATGTCGCGCTTCAATCATGAGGACCTGACCGAGTATACCAAGAATCAGTTTTTCAAGGCGCTGATGGAGGAGGAGCCGCTTGGCGATATCGAGCTGGCGGACAGGCGCAAGTGGCTGTATACCGTCACGGGCGGCGTGGCTGAGGGCGAGGTGATCGGAGGCAATCTGTCCCTGTTCTGCTCCAGCATGGGCACGCCCTATCAGCCGGAGACAAAGGATAAGATACTGTTTCTCGAGGAGGTGGACGACGAACCGTGGATATTCGACGGCTCGCTGTCGCACCTGCGCAACGCCGGCATATTCGAGGGCGTAAGGGGCGTCCTCATCGGCGAGTGCGAGAACTGCCAGCCCTATGAATTCAAGCCCGGCTTTCTTTCCGACGTGCACATTCTTGAGGTGATCGAGTATTATCTAAAGCCGCTGGGCGTACCGGTGATGTACGGCCTGCCGCTGGGTCACACCAATGATATGGCGACGCTGCCCTTCGGCGTCCGCTGCCGGCTTGACGCGGACAGAAGACGCTTCACCGTGCTTGAGAGCGGCGTCCAATAAAAAACGATGAGCGATATGAATCGGGAGCGGATGCTTCGGGATCTGGCGGCGCTGGTCGCGATCCCGTCAGTCAGCGGGAATGCCGGCATGACGAGAGCGGCCCTGAGCTGGACGCTTGCGCGCGCGAGGGAATGGGGCTTTAGGACGGGCGTTACGCGCGAGGGCGACGCGGGCTATGCCGAGATCGGCGAGGGGCCGGTCACGCTCGGCGTGCTGGCGCATGTGGACGTTGTGGGGCCGGGCGATCTTGGCAAATGGAAAAGCGACCCCTATACGCTTTTTGAGCGCGACGGCATGCTCTGCGGGCGGGGCGTGGAGGACGATAAGGGGCCGGTCGTTCAAAGCCTGCACGCCATGAAGGCTGTGCTGGGCAGCGGCGCGCCCCTCAGAAAGCGCATCCGCTTGATCGTTGGCACCTCCGAGGAGAGCGAGTGGATCGATATGGCCCACTATAAAGCGCAGTTCGGCACGCCGGACTACGGATACTCGCCGGACGCTGCGTTCCCTGTTTTTAATATCGAGAAGGGCTATGCCGATGTGAAGCTGTATTTTGACGCTGCGGGCGTCGAGAGCCTTTGCTGCGGCGACAGCCCGAACACCATACCCTCGCACGCCGAGATCCGGCGGGCCGGCGCGGCGCTCGAGACCTTTGAAGGCGTATCGGGGCATTCCTCCGCGCCGGAGAAGGCCGACAATGCGATCCTGAAGCTGGCCCGAAGCATGCCGGATTTTGCGTTCTCGCGCTTTATTACGGACATGTTCGGGGATGATTATCACGGGATCCGCCTTGGCGTGGACGACGGCAGCGATACCTTCGAGGGGATATTTGTGGAAAAGACCGTATGCGTGCCCACGATGCTGCGGCTTGAAAACGGTCAGGCGATGCTGAACGTCAATCTTCGCCTGCGCGTGGGCCTTAAGCCGGACGCTCTTCTGCCCGCCTTCGAGCGGCACGCGAAGAAATACGGCTATACCTGTACGCTGAGCGGCGCGACCGCCCCCATGTACGTCGATCCGCGCCGGCCCTTCATTGCAGAGATGAACGCCGAGGCGGCCCGGATGGGCGTCGTTACGGGCTGCTTGGTGGCTTCGGGCGCAAGCTATTGCGGAACCATACCCAATCACGTCGGCTGGGGGCCGGTCCTCCCGCCGGACGAGGGCAGCGCGCATCAGGAAAACGAGCGCATGCCGCGGGAGGATTTCTTCCGCGTGGCGGAGCTGTACAAAAACTATTTAATGCGCGCGGCGCAATCGGAGACATAAACATGGAGCCTTTTCCCGTAAGCGATCAGGAGCTGACCGAATGGACGAGCGACATGGTGCGCATCCCCTCCTACGCGGGCATACCCGGGCGGGAGGCGGCGGTGGCGGCGTATATCCGCGACGTATTCAGGCGTGAGGGCGTCGAGAGCTGGATTGATCCGCTCGAGGATGGGCGCGCGAACGTCTACGGCCTGCTCGGCGGAACGGCCGGCGGCAAGAGCCTTATGCTCAACGGGCATACCGATACCGTGCCGCCCTACGATATGCCGGACGCCTGCTTGCCGATGCTTGCCGGCGGCCGGCTGCATGGCCGCGGCAGCTCGGACATGAAGGGCCCGCTTGCGAGCATGATGGGTGCGCTGATCGCCATAAAGCGCAGCGGACGGCGGCTCAGGGGCGATCTGATGTTCGCCGGCGTAGCGGACGAGGAGGACGGCAGCCTGGGCTGCATCGACCTCATGGAAAAGGGCTATACGGCCGACGGGGCCGTGGTCTGCGAGCCTCTGGGCTCCCGCAATATCGGCGTGGCGCAAAAGGGGCTTGAATGGTATCAGATCGATTTTGAAGGACGCGCGGTGCATGGCGGCAGTCAGGATGCGGGCGTCAACGCCATATGGCAGGCGGTGCGCTTTATCGACGAGGTGGAAAACCGCCTCCGGCCGGCGCTCGACGCGCGGACGCATCCGTTCCTTGGCCGATCCACCGTGAACGTGGCGGTTATCCGCGGCGGCACGCAGCCGTCGACCGTGCCCGGCGAATGCACGGTGCAGCTTGACAGGCGCTTTCTTCCGGACAAGGAAAGCTATGAGCAGACCGGAGCCGAGCTTGCGGCGATACTGGAGCGCCTGTCAGCGGCCGACCCCACGTTTCGGGCGAAGCTTTCGGTCATGCCCGCGAGCAGCATGCGCGGAGCCATCGTGCATCAGGGCTTTGAAACGGACGCGGCGCATCCGCTGGTGCGCGCCTGCGCCGAGAGCATTGAAAGCGTCACGGGCGAAGCGGCGAAGATGATCGGCTGTCCCTGCTGGACGGACGGCGGACTGCTGTCCCATTACGCGCATATACCCACCGTTGTCTGGGGCCCCGGCCTCATTGAACTGTGTCATTCACGCGAGGAATATATCGAGGTGAGCGAGCTTTCGCGCTGCGCGTGCGCCTATGCGGATCTGGCGAAAAGGTTTTGCCGATGAAAAGGAAAACGGATCGGTTATCCATCGGCGTCAGCCTGCTGATGCTGGCCGCGCTGGTCGCTTTTACCATCTGGAAGCCCGCCGAAACTACCGCGGCGCTGGATGCGGCGCGCATCGGCGTAAGCGAAATACTGGGTCTGTATTTTTTGTTATTGGTGATCGCCTGTATCGTATTCTGCGGCTGGGCAGCCTTTTCCAAATACGGCTGTATTCGCCTGGGATGCGAGAAGCCGGAATATAAAACCTTTGCATGGGTGACCATGCTCTTTTGCGCGGCCATGGGCTCGAGCATACTCTACTGGTCTGCGATCGAGTGGAGCTATTATATCCAGCAGCCGCCCTTTGGCTATGCGCCGCTTTCCGTCGAGGCGGCCGAGATATCCGTTGCGTACAGCTTTTTTCACTGGGGCATACCGCCGTGGTGCGTGTACGGCGTGGGCGCAGTACCGCTGGCCTACCGCTATTATATGCGTAAAAAGCCCGACCTGAGCCTGCAGGCCGCCTGCGAGGGCGTGCTGGGTGAAAAGCGCGTAAACGGCTGGATGGGACGGCTTATCAATGTGGTATTCGTATTTGGTATTCTGGGCGGCTTGACCATCAGCTACGGCACGGGCATTCCGATGCTGGCCAACAATCTCCATAACCTTCTTGGAACCTCCGAAAGCTTTTCAGCCTGCATTGTTTTGATCGTGGCGGTGACGGCGGTGTTTGCACTGGGCTCCTGCATAGGCCTTAAAAGGGGTATACAGATCATCAGCAGGAGCGCCGCATACAGCTCCATACTGCTTTGCCTGCTGTTCTTGGTTTTGGGCTATCCGCTGTTCGCGCTGGAAAACAGCTTTCAGTCGCTTGGAATGATGCTGTATAAGTTCATTCCCATGCTGACGAATCTGGACACGGTCACGGGCGGCACGTTTGCGCGGGATTGGACGGTATTCTATTGGGCGTGGTGGGTCTGCCTTGCGCCGTCGATGTGGGTTTTTATTGCCAGAATATCCCGCGGGCGCAGCATACGCGCCGTCATGGGCGCCGTTGTGCTGGCAGGCGCGGCAGGTTCGATGCTGTTTTTTGGAACGATTTCCAACTATGGCCTCAAGGCCTGGTTGGAGGGCGCGCTCAACGTAATGGAAAGCATGGGAAACGTTGACGCAAACCAGCTCATTTCCACGCTTTCACTCAGCCTGCCGCTAGGCAGGCTGGTTCTGGCGCTGTGGTTCATCACGGCCTTCTTCCTGCTTTCGTCGACCATGGGTTCGGCGGGCTATGCGCTTTCAACGGCCACGAGTCTTGGCCTGGGGATGTACGAAAGCCCGCCCAGACGCTTACGCCTGTTCTGGTCGGTCATGCTGGCCGCAGCGCCGCTCTGCCTTTTGTACGCGGGTCAGTTTACGGGCGGCGTGTCGCTTGGCGGACTTAAGGCCGCGCTGATACTCGCGGCGGTTCCGGCATCCGTCACCGTCATATTTGCTATGATATCGGGCGTAAAGTGGCTGCGCGAGGACTTTGGACAGATGTCCCGCGCTGAGATCAAAGCGGCGTATATATGAAAGGTCGGGGCTGCGCGGAGACGGCGCATTCGCTTTTCGTGCCCCGGAGCATTTCCAATCCGTGCATAAGCGCCGGAAGCACGGGGGTAAGGTTCTCCGAAACGGCCTTGGGACTGCCGGGCAGGTTGACGATCAGGCTTTCGCCGCGAATGCCGGCGACGGCGCGCGAGAGCATGGCGCGGTTGGTAATGGGCAGGCAGGCGGCGCGCATGGCCTCGGGGATGCCGGGCGCAAGGCGCGCGCAGACCCGCATCGTGGCTTCGGGCGTGACGTCGCGCGGCGAAAAGCCGGTGCCGCCGGTGGTCACGATCAGCGCCGTGCGCGCAATGTCCGAGAGCCGTATGAGCTCATCGCAGATCAAATCCATATCGTCGGGCACGAGCGTTACGCCGGATACGGCGTAGCCCGCGGCCGCCAACAGCCTTTGCACGAGCGGCCCTGCCGTATCCTCGCGCTCGCCGCGATAGCCCTTATCGCTTACCGTCACTACAGCCGCTGTAAACATGCGTTTCTGCCTCCCGTCTATTCCAACAGCATCATAGCATCCGCGGGCACGACAATGCAAGCCTCAGACGCGGGCGCGGGCGCATCCTTCGGTTGCTCCAGCCTCAGCTCGCCGCCGCCTGTGCTCCGGCATGTATAGATACAGGCAAACAGATCCTGCGTGATGCGTTCCACCGCGACAGGCAGGGCGTTTTCCTCCTCCGCCGCGCCAAAGCGCAGCTCATGGGCGCGAACGCCGAGCCAGCGCGCGGTATCCGGGATCTCAGCAGCGCTCACAAGCTCCGCGTTCCAACCGGGCACGCGCAGACGATGCGCGTCAAGCCGTTCTATGGCGGCAATGTTCTTGCAGCCCGAAAGCAAAGCGGCCGTCCGGCTGTGCGGGGAGGCAAAGAGCGCCTGCGTATCCTGCACCGGCTCGTTGCGGCCCGCGTCCATGACGCAGGCATGGCTGCTTAGACGGTAGGCTTCGCCGCGGTCGTGCGTGACCAAAAGCGTGGCGCCGCTAAAGCGTGCGAGCGAATCCGCCATCTCACGCTCAAGCTGCCACTTGAGATGACTGTCCAGCGCGGAAAAGGGCTCGTCAAGGAGCAGCGTACGCGGCTCGCTGGCGAGGATGCGGCAGAGCGCCGCGCGCTGCTGCTGCCCGCCGGAGAGCTCGCGCGGATAGTGGCCGCTGTGGCTGGCGAGCTGAAAGCTTTCCAATAGCTCCATTGCCCGCGCGCGGCGCTTTTTGCGGCTGCTCTCGGGCCGGAGGCCCGTCTCGATGTTCTGCATGAGAGTCATATTGGGAAACAGCGCATAGCTTTGGAACAGCAGTCCGACCTGACGCTTCTGCGGCGGCAGGTCGATGCGCCGTGTTTTATCGAACAGAGCTTCGCCGTCGCGGTAGATGACGCCCTCGTCGGGCCTCAAGACGCCCGCGATACAGCGCAGCGTTACGCTTTTGCCGCAGCCCGAGGCGCCGAGCAGCGCCGTTACGCCGTCCGCGGCCTCAAACTGCGCCTTGAGAGTAAAACCGGCAAAGCGTTTAACAATATCTACCGTCAGCATAGCGGCTCCTCCGCACCCAGCTCTCGCGCGGGCGCTGAACTGCGGCTGCGCCGCTCCAAAAGATTGACGGCCACAAGCACAACAAACGATATGGCAAGATTGATCAGCACCCAGCGGTAGGCGAGCGCGTCGTTGCCCTCGCGCCAGAGCTGATAGACGGTCGTGGATATGGTCGCTGTGCGGCCGGGGATATAGCCGGAAACCATGCTGGTCGCGCCGTACTCGCCGAGCGCGCGCGCAAAGGCCAGCACCGTACCGGCCAGTATGCCCTGACGGCAGCAGGGCATGCGAATGCGCCAGAAAATATAGCGGTTTGACAGGCCCAGCGTGCGGCCGGCCGAGGCCAGATCCTCGTCGAAGGCCTCAAAGGCGCCGCGCGCGGTGCGGTACATGAGCGGAAAGGTGACGATGGTGGTGGCAAATATCGCCGAGTACCAGGTCATGGTCAGCTTGACGCCGAACCAGGAGAGGATCAGGCTGCCGAGGACGCCCTTGGCGCCGATGGTTTTGAGCAGAAAAAAGCCAACGACCGTCGGCGGCAGCACCATGGGCAGCGTCAGAACGCAGTCCAGCACGCCCTTGATAACACGCGGCGTTCGGGCGATATAATACGCGAGCAGCAGACCAAGAAAAAACGTCAGCACCGTCGATATGCCGGCTACGCGCAGGGAATTTAAAAGTGGGAACCAGTCCATACAGCTTCTCCGTAATGACGCGGGGCGCGCTGCCGTACAGGCAACGCGCCCCAATGGGGGAGGGACCTTATCTTTCAGGGATCGAGAAGCCGATCTTCTCAAACACGGCGGAGCACTCCGCACCCTTCAGGAATTCGACAAAAGCTTCGGCGGCTTCCTGATTTTTGGTGATGTTCAGTATGGCGGCGGGATAGACGATGGCCTTGTGGCTGCCCTCGGGCGCTTCGCAGACGACCGTAACGCCGTCGGCTGTGGCGGCGTCGGTGCTGTATACCACGCCGCAGTCAACGGACGCGGCGGCGACCTGCTCCAGCACTTCCTTGACGTTCGTGCCGTAGCTGACCTTGTTGGAGGCTACGAGCTGATCCCAGAGACCCAGATTGGTGTAGATCTCCTCGGCATACTGGCCGGCCGGCACGTCGGAATTGCCGAGCGCTACAAGCGTCACCTTATCGGTGAGCACGTCCTCAAAGCTCGTGATGCCTTTGTCGGAGCCCTCGGGAACGATCAGAACGACCTTGTTGCTCACGATGTTGAAACGGCTGTCCGCCAGAACGAAGTCCAGTCCTTCCGTGTTGACCTCGGCGTCGGCGGTGATGTCGAGCTGATTCATCTGCTTCTGACCGGCGGAGATGAAGACGTCGCAGTCCGCGCCCTCGGCGATCTGGGTCTTGAGTGTGCCGGACGAATCGAAGTTATACACGATCGTCACATTGGGCGCGACGGCCTTATAAAGCTCCGCGATCTCGTTCATGGCCTCGGTCATGGAAGCCGCTGCGAATACGATCAGCTCCACGGGCTCCGCGGCAGGCTCTTCTTCGACGGGCGCTTCAGTGGCGGCGGGCTCTTCGGCGGGCGCTTCGGTCACGACCGGCTCCTCGGTGGGCGTTTCGACGGCCGCAGGCTTGGCGCAGCCGATGAGCAGCGCGCCGCAAAGCAGGAAGGCCAGCATGAGAGCAAGTATCTTTTTCATGGTTTTTTCCTCCGTTATATTATTCCTTACCGAAACCGCAGTTCGGATAAGAGCAGGTTTCACAGCCGAGGCAAAGGCCGCCGTTGCCGAGGCGGCAAAGGTCGGTGCGGCTGATGGGCGTGCGCGCAAGGAGCCTTGGCAGCACGACGTCGAAAATGGAGGCCCGCGCGTACATGACGCAGCCGGGCAGCCCGACCACGGGCGTTCCGTCCTCCAGATAAGACAGCAGGAACATGGCGCCCGGAAGCACCGGCGCGCCGTAGCTGACGATGCGCGCGCCGCAGTCGCGTATGGCGGCGGGCGTGCGATCGTCGGGATCGACGCTCATGCCGCCCGTGCAGAGTATCATGTCGGCGCCTGCTTCATGCGCTTTGCGTATGGCGGAAACGATGGCCGCCCGCTCGTCGCCGGGCTTGCTCAGGAAGATCACCTTTACGCCGAAGGCCGCGAGCTTTCTCTCCACCACCGGCGTGAATTTATCCTCGATCAGCCCCTTTTGGATCTCGCTGCCCGTAGCGACGACGGCGGCGGTCTTCACCGTAAAGGGGCGAAGGGAGAGGAGCGGCTCTTTTCCCACCGTGCGCGCCGCTTCTTCAAGACGGGATCTATCGATAACGAGCGGTATGATGCGCGTGCCGCAAAGCTTGTCGCCCGCTTTGACGGCCGTGTTCGTGTGGCGCGTGGCCACCATGATCTCCTCCAGCATGTTCAGTGCGTCAAGCCGCGCTACGTCCGCCGCAAACAATCCGTCCCGCTCGGCAAAGAGCTCGATCTTACCCTCCTTGACGGGCCCGCGCCGCATGCCTTCGCTCTCGCAGAGCGCGGCAAGCCTCTCGGCGGCGTCGTTTTCGTGCAGCGTGTTTTCGTTCGCTTCCCACACGAAAAGATGCTCCTTGCCCATCGACAGCAGCATGGGGATGTCCTCTTCGGTTACGACATGGCCCTTGCGGAATTGCGCGTCCTTCATTTCACCCGGGACGATACGGGTGAGATCGTGGCAGAGCACATGGCCCACCGCATGAATGGTTTCAATTTCCTTCATGCGGTCAGTATAGCATTATTCTTTCAAAAAAACAACGATTATTTCAGCTTTTGCAGGCGGGCGTTCTCAGCGCGTTTCGGCGCGGCGCACCTTGACGAGCATGTCCACGCCGTCCTCGAAATCCGTTTGGATGAGCTCCACGGAAAGTCCGGTGTCGCGGAGCTGCTCGGCGCCGAATTTGACGGAATTCAAAAACAGGCGGTAATCCTTCAAAAGCCGCAGCAATCTGGGCTTGGGGGGCGCGCTGACGGCTGCGATCACGCGCTCGATCAGACGCTCGGTCTCCTTGACGGTCAGGTTTTTTTCATACGCGCGCTCGGCAACCTCAAGCTGAAGTTTTTCGTCGCGGAGCTTCAAAAGCGCGCGCGCGTGCCGCTCGGAGAGTCCGTAACTCAGAAGCTGCCGGCGCACGCCCGGCGACAGATGCAGTATGCGCAGCTTATTGGCCAGAAAGGCCTGACTCTTGCCGAGCCTTTGCGCCAGAGCTTCCTGCGTCATGCCGTAGGTGCGCAGGACCGCGCGGTAGCATTCGGCTTCCTCGAGGTAGTTCAGGTCGCGGCGCTGCACATTCTCGACCAGCGCCAGAAGAGCGCCGTTTTCATCGCTTTGAAGCGGCGCCTGTACGATGCAGGGCACCTCGCGCATGCCGAGAAGCCGGCAGGCGCGCAAACGCCTTTCTCCTGCGATCAGCTCAAAGCTGCGCGCCGTTTTCTGTACGACGAGCGGCTGGATCAGGCCGGCCTCGCGTATCGAGGCGGCCAGCTCCCTGAGCCCCTCCTCGTCGAAGTCCTGCCGCGGCTGATACGGGTTGGGGCGGATACAGTCGATGGGCAGCATCATCAGCCGGCGGGTCTCCTCCGCCGTGGAGCCGGTTTCCTTTTGTTGTTCAGGCAGTCCGAACATAGCGTTATTCCCTCCATGCAGACACTATTTCCGCACGGCGGCCGCATTCACCTGCCCGTTTGACAAAAGCAGAAGCTCTTCGCGAAAAACAGTCCGTTTTTTCGCAGGCGCCATCAAAATGCGAGAAATGTTATAAAAATGTTGTGTTTTCGTAACGCTCAGTTTACAATCCGCGCGTATACTGATAGCGTTAAGAAAGGTGGCGGTGTTATGCAGCGCATTTATATTGTGACCGGCATCGGCGGACATCTCGGAAATACGATCGCCAGAGAGCTTATTGGCCGCGGAGAAACGGTTCGCGGCTTTGCACGCGTGAACGAGGACGTTACCATGCTCTATGGCGATGCGGTATCCATTGTACGCGGCGACGTCAGGGATATTTCGTCGCTTGAGCCGCTGTTTTTTGGATTGAATGAGGACGATGAGGTTTATGTCATACACTGCGCCGGCATCGTATCCATTACCAGCAAATATGATCAGAACGTTGTGGATGTGAACGTTACCGGAACAAGGAACGTGGTCGAATCCTGCAAGGCGCATCATGTCAAAAAGCTGGTGTATATCTCCACCGTGCACGCCATACCCGAGCTGCCCGCGGGAGATACGATGCACGAGGTCGACGGCTTTAAGCCGGACGCGGTCAGCGGACTCTACGCCAAGACCAAGGCGGCCGCCACGCAGATCGTGCTCGATGCGGCGAAGGACGGGCTGGACGCCACGGTCATCCATCCCTCCGGCATTATCGGGCCGAACGATTACGGCCACGGCCATCTTACGCAGCTGATCATCAACTATCTCAAGGGCAGTCTGACGGCCTGTGTGGAGGGCGGCTACGATTTTGTGGACGTGCGCGACGTGGCGCACGGCGTGGTTGCGGCGGCCGACAAAGGGCGCAAGGGCGAATGCTATATTCTGTCCAACCGCTATGTGCGCGTACCGGAGCTGATGAACCTTCTTTCACGCGTAACGGGCGGCAAAAAGATCCGCACGGTGCTCCCGCTCTGGTTTGCCAGGGCGACGGCGCCGCTGGCCGAGCTATACTATAAGATCCGCCGCGAGGCGCCGCTGTTTACCAAATATTCGCTCTCAACGCTCACCAGCAACGCGCGCTTCACTTATGAAAAGGCACGCCGCGAGCTTGGATACAAGCCGCGGGATATCAGCGCGACGCTCAGGGATACGGTGAACTTCCTTACCCGCGAGCGGAGCGGACTGTTTAAAAAAACAAGGCTTGCGCGCCTGCATCCCGTCGGCGCGGTGTAAGCGTCGGGCAGACGGTACATATGACCGCCCGCCCGATCCGGCGGAGAGCCGCCTCTCTCCGTCCCTTCCCCCCAATGCCCGCGCTCTCCTTCCCGGGAGCGCGGGTTCTATTTTTGCCATAGCTGAAAACGCATGGTGACATTCTGCGCATTTTGGAGTATTGGCGCCGGAAGGTGCTATACTGACGATAACGAAGCAAGGAGGATCAAAACATGGCTGATAACGATTTTGGAAAGAAAATAGAAGACTTTGGTCAGAACATTTGGAAGAAGGCGCAGAGCGCCGTGGACATTGTGTCGCTGAATAACGACCTCAGCACGAAAAGCCGCGAGCTCAGTCAGGTGTATGCGGAACTGGGCGCGGCCTGCTGCAAGCAGCAGAGCGCTGAAACGGAAAAGAATTTCCCGCAGCTCTATGAGGAGGCGCGCCAGCTGGCCGCCGAGATCGACGCTCTGCAGGAGAAGGTGCAGCGCAAAAAGGGCGTTAAAAAATGCCCGGGCTGCGGCGAGCTGGTCTCGCTGGGCGCGGCGTATTGCGCCAAGTGCGGCGCGCGCGTGCCCGATCCCGCGCCGGAGCCCGAGGCGGAGCCGGATACCGGCGTATACTCCGGCTGCGGAGCGCCGCTGGACGAAGACGACGCGTTCTGCTCCCAGTGCGGCGCAAAGAAGAATTAGGACGCCGCCGCGTCTGCTTCCGTGGGATGCTTTTCGTTATAGACGCACCAGAGCGTGATGGCCGCAATGACCATCACGCCGCCTATCAGCGCCCAGAAGGAGGGCAGCTCGCCATAGAACAGCGCCACCCATACGGGATTGAGCAGCGGCTCTATCACCGCTATGAGCGAGCAGGCCAGCGGCGGGCAGCCCCTGAGCGCCAGCGCGTAGAGGATATAGGGTATGCCGATCTGGAATATTCCCAGAACGAGCGCGCAGCCCACGGCGCTCCAGCTCATCGGCATGCCGAACACAAAAGCGAACGGCAGACCGATCAGGGCCGTGAGAAGCTGCCCCTGCAATATACCGCTTAGCCGTTCGTCGTCGCTGGCCGCCGCCGAGGTGAGAAAGCAGCCCGTAAAAAACAGCGCCGCCAGTATGCCGATGAGATTGCCCACAAGCTTGCCGCCGTCGAGCTGGCCGACGAAGAACAGGCTGACGCCTATCAGCGTGACCGGAACGACCAGCCAGTCCGCAAGGCGGAACTTTTTGTGCTGTATCAGCGCGCCGTACAGCAGTATGAACACTGGCACGCTGTACTGGAGAACGATCGCGTTGGCGGCGGTGGTAAGCTTTGTGGACATGACGCAGCAAAAGAAGGTGCCCGATAGCGTCACCGCCACGCCGAGCGTGCGGCGGTTGACCATAAAGGGCGTGCGCTTAATGGCCAGATAGGCGATCAGCACCAGCGATGCCAACAGGCTGCGCGCGCCTGCCAATACCAAGCCGTTCCAGGGGCTGAGCTTGATAAAAATACCGCCCAGGCTCCAGAAAAGAGCGCATATCACCATTTGCAGCATGCAGCTATGTCGAAAATTCATAATTCGCTTTATCCTGTCGTTATAATCGGAGATAGTATAGCACGTTGCATCTTTTTTCGCATCATGATAAAATACGAAAACAGTCTGCAGAAACGTATATTGTAACGAAATACCGCAGGAGTCCGGCTTCATCGGAGGTTTTTTACATGCTCAACGTACTGACGCTCGCCGAGGCAGACGCGCTGCTGGAAGCGCGTTTTACACAGCGCATGCCCCTGGAGCGCGCGCCGCTTATTTCTGCGGCCGGTCGCGTGCTTGGCGAAGAGCTGAGGGCTTCCTGGGATCTGCCGGAGTTCTGCCGCTCGTCCGTGGACGGCTATGCGCTTCGGGCAGGCGATACCTTCGGCTGCTCAGAGAGCATACCGGCGCTGCTGAAGCTTCAGGGTCGCGTGGAGATGGGCAGGCTGCCCGACAGGAGGCTGGAACCGGCATGCTGCGTATATGTGCCCACGGGCGGCGCGCTGCCTGAGGGCGCGGATGCGGTGGTCATGCTGGAATTTGCGGAGGCTTTCGGAGAGTATATGGCGATCCTCCGCCCCGCCGCGCCCGGGCAGCATCTGGTGCTGCGCGGCGACGATGCAAAAAATGGCGAAAGCGTGCTGCCTGCCGGACGCGTTTTGAGCGCGGCCGATATCGGTACGGCGGCCGCTCTGGGCTTGGACAGCCTTGCGGTGGCCAAAAGGCCGCGCGTTTTGGTGCTGTCAACGGGCGACGAGCTGATCCCGGCCTCCGGAAGACCGCCTCAGGGGCGGATGTGCGACGTCAACGGGCCCATGCTGACGGCGGCGGCGACAGCCGCCGGCGCGGAGGCGCGTTATGCGGGCATTGTGCCGGATGCGGAGGAGCGGCTTGAAGACGCCCTTCTGGAAGCGGCCCGAAGCGCCGATCTGGTGCTCCTTTCGGGCGCGAGCTCGGCGGGGGACAGGGACGCGGCGGCGCGCGTGATCGCATCGCTTGGCACGCTTCTGTTCCATGGTCTGGCGCTCAAGCCGGGCAAGCCGGCGCTCGCGGGCGAGATAGGCGGCGTGCCGGTGATCGGCCTGCCGGGGCATCCTGCGGCGGCCTATATGGTATTTCATGTGCTGGCGCGCCCGCTGATACGGCGCTTTCTTGGCGCAGAAGCGCGGGATATATCGGTTCAGGGGCGGCTTATCGTGAACATCTCCTCCAATCAAGGCAGGGAGGAGCTTGTGCCCGTGCGGCTCGAAAACGGGCTCTGTACGCCCCTGATCTCCAAATCCGGCCTTGTGACGACGCTCTCAAAAAGCTGCGGCTATATCCGTATTCCGCGCGACTGCGAGGGCCTTCCCGCGGGCGCGGAGACGACGGTATATCTCTGGAGGAACGCATGAAGCATACCTATCTGAGCAATCTTCCCCTCGAGCGGGCGGCCAAGGAGTACATCGCCTTTTTGGAGGCGCGCGGCCTGTCCTTTCGGACGGAGACCGTCAAAACGGAGGATGCGCTTGAGCGCGTGAGCGCGCGGGCGGTCTACGCGCGCCTGAGCGCGCCGCATTATAATGCCTGCGCCATGGACGGCGTCGCGATCAAGGCCGCTCTGAGCTTCGGCGCGGGCGAAACCACGCCGGTCTCGCTCAGCCCCGAACAGTTTCGATATGTGGATACGGGCGATCCGCTTCCCAGCGGCACGGACGCGGTGATCATGATAGAGGACTGCGTGGAGGAGGGAGAGCGCATTCGCTTATACGCGCCGGCAGCGCCCTGGCAGCATGTACGGCAGATCGGCGAGGACGTGGCGGCGGGCGACATGCTGCTGCCTTCCTTTGAACGTATCACGCCGGCCTGTATGGGCGCTTTGCTTGCCGGCGGCGTCGGGAGCCTCGAGGTCGTGGCGCGCCCCCGCATAGCCGTCGTTCCTACGGGCGACGAGATCGTGCCGCCGTCGGAGCATCCGGCGGAGGGCGAGGTCATGGAATTCAACTCCGCGATCTTTTCCGGCATGCTGCGGCTTTGGGGCGCGGAGCCCGTCGTCCGCCCGATCGTTCCGGATGTGCCGGAGCAGATCGAAAGGGCGATTTTGGACGCGCTGGACAGCTGCGACGCCGTGCTGCTGCTGGCGGGGACCTCTGCGGGCCGTGACGACGGTACGACGGGCGCGATCGAGCGACTTGGAACGCTGTTTTGCCATGGCGTGGCGATGCGGCCCGGCAAGCCCGCAGCGCTCGGCGCTGTGGGCCCAAGGCCCGTCGTGGGCGTGCCCGGCTATCCAGTGTCGGGCATACTTGTGCTTGAGACGCTTGTGCGGCCGGTGATCGACCGCCTGACGGGGCGCGAAAGCGAGGAGCGCCAGACCGTGCCTGCATATGTGACGCGTCGCGTGAACTCGTCGCTGAAGTATCGCGAGTTCGTGCGCGCGACGCTCGGCTATGACGGCTCCGGCAGGCTCTGCGCCGTGCCGCTTGCGCACGGAGCGGGCGTGGTGAGCTCCTTTATGAAGGCGGACTGTCTCATCGATCTGCCGCAGTCGAGCGAGGGCCTGGAGGCCGGAGAAAGCTGCGATGTGACGCTCCTTAAGCCCCTTTCGCGCATCCGGCGCTGCCTGCGCATAACCGGCAGCCACGATCCGCTGATCGACGAGCTTGGCGATATCCTCCGACGCAGCGGAAGCTATTCCGTGTCGAGCGCGCATGTGGGCAGCATGGGCGCGCTCGGCGCCGTTTCACGGGGCGAGGCGCAGGCGGGCGGCGTGCATCTGCTGGATCCGTCCGACGGCAGCTACAACGTTTCCTATATAGAAAAATTTGTGCCCCAGGGCGGCGTGGCGCTTGTGGAGTGCGTGTCCCGCACGCAGGGGTTGATGGTGGCCGGCGGCAATCCGAGGCATGTACGGGATTTTTCCGATATCCGGCGGCTGTCCTATGTCAACCGGCAGAGGGGAGCCGGCACGCGCGTGCTTTGCGATTATTTACTGAAAAAGTATGATATAATGGCTGAGGAGCTGGAGGGCTACCGGCGCGAGGAGCTGACGCATACCGCCGTCGCCGCGCAGATCGCGGCGGGCGAGGCGGACTGCGGCCTTGGCATACTGTCGGCGGCGCGCATCTATGGCCTGGACTTTATTCCCATCTGCGGCGAACAGTACGATCTGCTGGTTTCGCTCGACGCGCTGGATACGGACGGGATGCGGGCGCTTCTTGAGGCGCTTTCCGGAGAGGAATTCCGAACGAGGCTGACGAGGCTGGGCGGCTATGAGCTTGACCGGCCGGGGAGGATACGAAAGCAATGGAGCAAACGCTGACGCATGTCGATGAACGCGGCGAAGCGCGCATGGTGGACGTGGGAGAAAAGGCGGTCACGCGCCGCGAGGCCGTGGCGCGGGCGGTTGTTTTGATGCGGCCCGAGACGCTCAGACTGATCACGGCGGGCGAAATGCCAAAGGGCGACGTGTTCTCGGTCTCGCGCATTGCGGGCATACTGGCCGCCAAGCGCACAAGCGAGCTGATCCCCATGTGCCACCCGATCCCCATCGAGCATGTGGACGTGACCCTGCGGCCAAGCGGCGGGGAGCGCATAGAGATCACGGCCACGGTGCGCTGCGACTACCGCACGGGCGTGGAGATGGAGGCCATGACCGCCGCGAGCGTGAGCGCCCTGACCGTATACGATATGTGCAAGGCGGTCGATCGCGGCATGGTGATAGAATCCGTGTGCCTGTTGAAAAAATCCGGCGGCAAGAGCGGTGTGTATGAGCGGAGCGTGGAGCTGTGATCGACCGCATGGGACGCAGCATCCACTACCTGCGGCTGTCCGTTACCGAACGCTGCACGCTGAAGTGCGCCTATTGCCGCGCGGAGGAGGGCCTCTGCCCCAAGCAGTCCGAGCTGCCCGGAGAACAGCTTTTGCGCATTGTGCGCATTATGGCGGGCCTTGGCGTCGACAAGGTGCGCATCACGGGCGGAGAGCCCATGCTTCGGCGCGATCTGATCCCGCTGATCGAGGGCATGCGGGCGCTCGGCGGCATACGGGAGATCAACATGACCACAAACGCCCAGCATCTTCCCGGACAGGCGCAGACACTCAAAAAAGCCGGCCTCGACCGCCTGAATATCAGCATAGATTCCTTACAGCCGGAGCGCTATCGACACATGACCGGCGGCGGCGAACTGACGGCCGTGCTTCGGGGCATCGACGAGGCGCTGGAACAGGGCTTTTCACCGCTCAAGCTCAACGCCGTGCTGCTTCGGGGCGTGAACGACGACGAGGCGGACGATTTCATCGCCCTTACGCGCGAAAGGCCCATCGACATGCGCTTCATCGAGCTTATGCCGCTCGGCTCCCGCGATCTTGGCGGCGAGCGCGTTGCGGGCGACGAGATACGCGCGCGGCATCCGGAGCTTGCGCCGCTGCCGCCGCGCTATGAGGGCCAGCCGGCGAGCGATTACCGCATGCCGGGCTATATCGGCCGCGTAGGCTTCATCGACGCCGTGTCCCACCGCTTTTGCGATTCCTGCAATCGCATTCGCGTCATGAGCGACGGCATGCTCAGGCCCTGTCTCGGCAGGAATCAGGAGGTATCGCTGCTGGGCGCGCTTGAAAGCCCGAGCGACGAAGCGCTGACGGAGCTCATTCGTGACGCGATATACCGCAAGCCAGCCAACCACGGCTTTGGCGAGGGCTTTTCTTCCGACAAAAATATGAGCCGTATCGGAGGCTGATATGCCCAGTATCGTTTCCATCAATGTCAGTCCGCAGAAGGGGACCTTCAAATATCCCGTGGAGCAGGCGGAGCTGAAGATCGACCATGGCATCGTGGGCGACGCGCACGCGGGGAACTGGCACCGTCAGATCAGCCTGCTCGGGCAGGAGAGCATCGAACGTATGATTGAAGCGGGCGCCGGAAAGCTTGTGCCGGGCATGTTTGCCGAGAACATCACGACCGAAGGGATGACGCTGTACACGCTGCCCGTAGGCACGCGGCTCATGCTGGGGCCGTGTCTTGTCGAGGTCACGCAGATCGGAAAGGAATGCCATCAGCACTGCGAGATATTCAAAAAGGTCGGCAGATGCGTTATGCCGCTTGAGGGCATATTCGTCAAGGTGCTGACGGAGGGTACGGTCCGTACGGGCGACGAGCTCCGCATCGCGGACTGACGCGCAGGACGTTTGCGCCGGAGCGCAGAGCCGGGCAGATTGCGTTTCCCTTTTCAAATAAAACGGAGTATACTGTTTCCGCTTATGAAAATTACCGAACTGCTCAAAAAAGCGTTTGTCGATGAATACTGGGTCTGCGCTCTCCGTTCCCTGCAGCCGAATGAAGAGGCGGCCCTGACGGACGACAACGCCATAGTCCATTATCTGCCGGTGCGCACCGGCTCCCGCTATTGGAGCGCGGACCCCTTTCTGGCGGCCTGCGGGGAGAAGCAGTATCTTTTTTGTGAACTCATGAGGCGCGGACGGAAAAAGGCCGTCATAGGCTGCGCCGAGATCAAAAACGGCTGTGCCGGACGCGTGCGTCCGGTGGTCTGCGCGCCATATCATCTATCCTATCCGGCGGTATTCGAGCATGACGGAGAGTTTTACATGCTGCCCGAATCCCGCCCCGCCGGCGTGCTGACGCTCTGGCATGCGGTGGACTTCCCCACGCGCTGGGAGCAGAAGGCCGTGCTGCTGGAGAACCGCGAGATCGCCGACGCCACGCCCTTTTGGGACGGGCGTGGCTGGACGCTGTTCGTCTATGAGCCCGACGATGAAAATGATATTCGCACGCTGTACACCGCGCCGCTCGATCCGGCGGCGGGCACGCTGGGAGCGCTGAAAAAGCGCGCGACCTATACGGAAAAAACCGGCCGGCCGGCGGGCTTTCCCCTGCATATTGGCAGCCGCCTGATACTGCCCACGCAGATCGGCGTGCGGCATTACGGCGAGGCGATCGCCTATCGCGAGCTGGTGCTAAACAGCCGCGCCTTTGCCGAAAGGGACTGCGGCCGCCTCTCGCCCGCCTGCGTACGCGTGAAGGGCTATTCCCATATTCTTGGCATCCATACGATCAATCGTCTCGGCTCGCTTGAGACCATCGATATACTCTATCAACGCTTTTCACCGCTCAGACCGCTGTATCGTTTGTTCGGGAGGCTGCTTCCATGAGCTTTCCCAAAGCCGTGCTGTTCCTCTGCGATTACCAGGCGCCCTATGGCGGCAGCTTTATTCCCGCGCTCAAAGCGCTCGAAGCGGCGCTCGGCGCGCGCGGCACGCGCGTCGTCTGGGCCTTGCCTGAGGGCGCGGGGCAGAGGGCCTGGTGCCGCTCGCTGCAGGAGGAGGGGCGCGCGGTGGAGTTATTGCCCACGGGATGCAGGAATGCTTTGACGGCGCTGGATCGGCTCGTGCGGCGCGGCCGCATCGATCTGATCCATGCGCATTTCGGGCTCTTTGCACCGGCCCGCGCCGAGGCGCTGCTGCACCCGCGGCTGAGAGTGGTTCTGCATGTGCATTCGGATTTTTCCGGCGGTCAGGAGCAGCCTGCGCTCAAGCGCCTTTTTAAAAACGCGCTGAATCGGCTCGGCTCCGGCCGCGTGCGGCGCGTGATGGTTGGCGCGCATATGGCCGGGCGGGAACGCGGGGCGGTCTATGTGCCAAACGGTGTGGATTTCTCGCGCGCGGCGGCCGATACGGAAACGCGGGAAGCCGTCCGCGGGCGGCTTGGCCTGAAGGACGCGGAAAAGCTGGTGCTGTTGTTCGGCTGGTCGCCGTATATCAAGGGCCTGGACGTCGCGGCGCGCGCCGTGGAACGGCTGAAGGACGAGGGCTTTGTGCTTGGCGTGGTAACGGGAAGAGAAATGACCGCCGAGAAGCTTGCGGACTGGCTGAAGGCACGCGGCTGTACGGCGGAGTCCGTTCGCTTTCTGCCGCCGGTCGAGGAGGTGTTCGCTTATCATCGGGCTGCGGACGTATTGCTTTCGGCGAGCCGCTCGGAAACCTTTTCCTACGCGCTGGCCGAGGCGCTGTATACAGGCAGGCCCTGCGTCATGAGCGATATTCCCGGCACGGCCTGGGCCGCCGGATATGAAACTGTGCGAAGCTTTCCCGCGGGCGACGACGCGGCCTGCGCTGCGGCGCTTAAGGCGGCGGCGGAGGGGTATCCTTCCGAAACCTGTGCGCGCGTGCGGGCAGGGATCGAGCGCGACTGCGCCGTCGACCGCTGGGCAGAGGGCATGCTCGGCGTTTACGAAAGCATGGGCTAGGACTTGTCCTCGCGCTTGGCGTCGTAGGGCCGAAAGCGGATCTCACGGTCGGCGGGCGTGTTCTCGCCGCCGCCAAAATAGGTCGGCACCGGCCGGTCGATGCGGCTTTGCCTAGGCACCGAAATGCGCCGCCCTCTCCACAAAATTGACCCCTTCGCCCATCAGACCGCGATCGCGCAGCGCCAGAAGCAGTATCAGCGCTATGAGCGCCAGAAGCAATATAAGACCGATGATCAGCACCGTAGTTTTTTTGGCCATGACAGCACCCCTTTTCCTGGTATCTTTATCTCCAGTATGCGTAAAAAACGCCCGAAATACGCATTTTAGGGATTGACACAGTTTTCTGCGTTTGTTAAACTAGTCGTTGTGCCCTCGGGCAAGGTCTGCCACAGCCCCGGCGGTCAAGGCCCTGACGAGCACGATCGACAGCAATGAAATAATTTGGAGGAATCGCCATGAAAACCTATATGGCAAAGGGCGAAACCGTTGAGCGCAACTGGTACGTCGTGGACGCGGACGGCATGGTGCTTGGCCGTCTCTCCTCGCAGGTAGCAGCCATCCTCAGGGGAAAGCACAAGCCTATATTCACGCCGCATGTGGACACCGGAGATCATGTGATCATCATCAACGCGGCCAAGGTACGCCTCACCGGCAAAAAGCTTGACAATAAAAAGTACATCCATCACACCGGCTATCCCGGCGGTCTCAAGGAAGTGTCGTATCGTACGCTGCTTGAAAAGAAGCCCGAGTTCGCCGTGTATGAATCCATCCGCCGCATGATGCCCAAGGGCCCGCTCGGCGATCAGATGCTCAAGAAGCTCCGCGTATACGCCGGCAGCGAGCACAAGAACGCCGCACAAAAGCCCGAGCCGCTCGTGCTCAAGTAATGAAGGAGGAACCAGACATGGCAGCTATTACGCAGTACCTCGGCACCGGCAGACGCAAAAAGTCCGTCGCCCGCGTCCGGTTGCTCCCGGGAACCGGAAAAATTACGATCAACAGGCGCGATATTGACGATTACTTTGGCATGGAAACGCTCAAGATGATCGTCCGTGCGCCCCTCGTGCTCACCAACACGCTTGGCAAGTTCGACGTGTCCGTCAACGTATACGGCGGCGGTACGACCGGACAGGCCGGAGCCATCCGTCACGGCATCGCCCGCGCGCTGCTTGTGGCGGAGCCCGCCCTCAGGCCCGCTCTCAAAAAAGCCGGCTACCTCACGCGTGATCCGCGCATGAAGGAGCGCAAGAAGTACGGTCTGCACGCGGCCCGCAGAGCGCCCCAGTTCTCCAAGAGATAAGAACGGGAGCGTCCCGCAAAACATATACCGAAAAAAACAGGGAGGAGCGTCTGCTCCTCCTCAGTTTGTCAAAAAAGCTCTTCAGGGATCGTTAAGGGGCCGCAGCCCCTTAACGACCCCTGTCGTATTCCGGCATATGGCGTTGCCTTTCTTCTTGCTTTTTTTCTTTCCTGCGGGAAAAAAGACGCTGCTCCTCCAAGGATAATATTCAGCGGAAAAAATCTGACGATCCCCGCTTGACAGCGCCGGCTATATATTCTATGGTATCAGAATATGCGCAGGGAGGCCATGAATCATGTTTGAGACACTCAAGAGCGACGTCCGCTGCATACGCGACCGCGATCCCGCCGCGCGCAGCGTCTGGGAGGTTTTATTCTGCTATCCGGGCTTTCGCGCCGTCCGCAGCCACCGCCTTGCGCATTGGCTGCACGGCCACGGCCTCAAGGGAACTGCGCGGCTCGTCTCCGAATGCTGCCGCTTCTTTACCGGCGTTGAGATCCATCCCGCGGCCGTCATCGGGAAAAGGCTCTTCATCGATCACGGCATGGGCGTGGTCATAGGCGAGACCAGCATCGTGGGGGATGATGTTACGCTCTATCAGGGCGCGACGCTCGGCGGCACCGGCAAGGAAACCGGAAAGAGGCATCCGACCGTGGGCGACCACGTCACCATCTCGGCGGGCGCGTCCGTGCTCGGGCCGGTCACCATAGGCGACTTTTCCAAAATCGGCGCGGGCGCGGTGGTGCTCCATGACGTGCCCTGCGGGGCTACGGTCGTGGGCGTGCCGGGGCATATCGCGCGGCAGAAGGCCTGCTCTGCTTCCTGCTTCCGCGCCAGTCAGGATGCCGGCGACTGCCCGGATAAAAGCTGCGGGGAGCCCTGCGCCGCACGCGCGGGCGAAGCCGGCGTGGATTTAAACGTTGCCGACCTGCCCGATCCCGTGCAGCAGCAGATGAACGCGCTGCTGATGCGTATCGAGGCGCTGGAAAAACAGCTCGCGGAAAGATAGCCGCTTTCAGTCCTCCGGCAGAGCGCCGGAAAGCAGCAGATCGGTAAAATAGAGCGCGCCGTTATGATTCAGGTGATCGCTGTTGATGAACAGCTCGTAGCGGCCGATAAAGCGTCTGTCATGAGAAAAGTCCAGATACACAACGTCCTCTGCGGTGCAGATTTTATCAAGGGTCTCCTGCTGCATGACTAAAAAGTCTTCGGGCGCAAGCGCGCTGTATTCGCTTAAGAAGGGCGTAGTGAGCAGCACCGGCGTCACATTGTGGGCCTTGCACAAGCGGATTATCTCGATCAGATAGTCTATATCCTCCTGAAGCGGCGTATAACCGTCCTCGGTTTTATACTTCAGAACATGGCGGACGATGGCGCCCTCCGCATCCGCCTGCACGTTAATATCGTAGGCATACTGCATGCTGGTCTCGTCGAATTCGTCCGTTTCCAGTACTGCGCGTACCAGTTGGAGATAAAAAGGCCGGGCATTTTGGCGATCAGCCATTCCTTCCAGGAAAAATCAACGATCAGCCTTGGCGGCAGGATGTAATAGTAGCGTCGGTTTTTGGTTATAAAATCGCTGCCGTCTCCCTTTGCCGGTTCCAGAAACGAGCGGTAGGAAACCGGCACATAGCATACGCCGCCTGCTTCAAAGCGATCGATCCATAATCACATAAACCGCCCAGCGAAGCGCGGTTCTTCATTTGCGCATGGCGTCGAATACGTCACGCCGCCGGCAGGATGCGGAGATTTGTCATTGACAAACGCTTTTGACAGTCTTGCGCTTGCGGCCGATGAGCGCTAAAATAATGGCAGGTATTATGCACATTCATGTAAGGGGGGAACCATACATGCAGGATCATCCGTCCACTCCGTCCTTTTGCTCCGCCTGCGGTGCGCCGCTAAAGCCCGGCATGGCCTTCTGCACAGGCTGCGGCCGGCCGGTAATGACGCCGCAGCAGCCGGCATATGCGCCGCAGCAGCCGGCTCCGGCGTCATATGGAGCCGAGCCCATCCGCTCCGCGCCGTCCAGCGCTTTTCAGGAACGGCCCATGCAGGTGCTCTGGCATTTGATCGCGCTGCTTGGCGTCGGGCTCATCGTGCGCCTGATTGCCGTGGTATGCGGAAGCGGCGACGCCTTCCTGTCCACTCTTTCCGCCAATACGGCCGCCTATGCCGCTGCGCGGGCGATACTCCTCGGCGGCAGTCTGTGGTTTTTGCTGCTCGGAACCAAAAGAGGCTGGCTCATCGGCGCGCTGGCGCTGTTTGCCTGGCTGATGATGGGGCCAATAAATGCGGTGCTGTATGGCTATCATCTGGGCTTTCGCTATTTTTTGCGCAGCTTCGGCATCGCGCTGCTGTATGCGCTTGTTCATGCGGCCGCCGCTGGCCTTAGCTGGCACTTTTTGTTTGCGCGGCAGGAACGGGATCGCCGTGCGTTTCTCTCCGCCGTTATCGCCATAGCGCTGGGACTGATTCTCTACGCTGTCTGGATGCTGATACAGCTCAAGGGCCGCTCGCCGGTCGGGCGCAGCATACTCTCGAGCGTCGTTATGGGCGTCGCCGCCGTCGCCGCGTTTCTCGGCGTACGCGGGCTCTCGCGCACAAGCCTGTCGGGCCGCATGCGTCCCACGGCTCTCGGCTACGTCTGGTGCGGCCTCTGCCTGGCCGCCAATCTGCTGACGCTGATAATGAACGTCGTCCCCATCGTACGCGTCGGCATGGGAGGCCGGCTTCCCTATATGCTGACTATGGGACTGGCCATTCTGGCGGCTTTCATACTGCTGCTTCTCGGTAAGAAGGGCGGATGGTTCCTGCTGCTGACCGTGGCTCTGATCCAGGTCTGCAGCAATTTCAACTCTCTGATATACGGCGCAGTCGCTAAAGCGACGCTGCCGGCCATATTTGGCTCCGCGGTCAATGCGGTAGCGACCTGGTTTATCATGCGGCCGTCATGGCGAGCCGCAGCATCCACGCCCTCGTGCGGCGTCTGTACGCCTGCTTTCGCAGCACAGCCAACGCCGTTTGTATCGCAGGCGCCGGTCATGCCGCAGGCGCCGGCTGTTCCGCAGGTGCAAGCCGAGGCCGTGCCGCCTATGCGTGCAGGCGCGCCGGTGCAAGCGCCCGCGGGCGCCTCGCTGAGCCTTTGCGGCCTGCGCTGCCCGCAGTGCGGTTCCTATAACGTCATGGCTAAGGGACTTTCCGGCGCGCTTGGCAATTCTCTGGCCACGGGGCTGGCCTTTGGCGCCATCGGCAACCTGGTGGCCAATGCGGGCGCCGGCGAACGGATCGCCTCCGCGCCCATGGAATATCAGTGCCAGGAGTGCAAGAATCGCTTTAGCTACATGCCGGCGCAGCCGGCGCCCGACGAGCTTCTCAGCGCGCCCGCGACCATAGAGTTCACGCGCGGCGGGAACATGCTGGGCGCGGCCGTGCAGCAATTCGTATTTCTCAACGGCATTCCGGTCGGCGCGGTCAAAAACGGTCAGACCATATCCTTTACGACCAACCTGCGCTACAATACGCTCTTTGTGACCGATCACTTTGGCGTCGCCTTTAAGGATATCTACCGCTTTGAGGCGCTTGCGGGCATGACCGTTCCGGTGCGTTTCAATCAAAAATTCCGCTGAGCATCCGGAGCCTGTTAATAAACCAAGGCTTTTTGACAGAAAGCGGCGGCGTCCATGGATTCATGAACGCCGCCGCCAATAGCGTTTGCCGCCGTATCGGGGCGATTACTTGGTCAGATAGGCGTTGATCTGTTCGATCAGGGCGTCGGCGTCGATGCCGTGCACGGAGCAGGCCTGCTCCACTGTTTCGCCGTGCGCCATGGCGCAGCCAAGGCAGTGCATGCCGGAATTCATGAGAATCTCCGCCGTGCCCTCATCCAACTCGATCACCTTTTGAATCGTCATATCCTTTGTTGCCTGCATAATGGACTTACCCTCCTAGTTTCATTGAATGTAGTATACCACAAAAACGGCTGCGGAACGCGACTTTCTTCCACGTCAGCTTTTGGTTTCAAATTTATGCCCGCAGCGCGTGCAGGTCACCCTGAGCCGGCCCTTGCCGCGCGGCACGCGAAGTCTTTGCGCACATTGGGGGCAGATAAAGTATTTGTACTGCCGTATCTCGCTCCAGCTTGGATTTTTTCGGGCCCGGCGCGCGCGGTGCGTGCGCGTTGTACCGGCGCTGCGGCCGCCGAAGATCCTGCGGAAAAAATCGCGAACGGACGTCCAAACCGTCAAAAAACGCATATTCTGCGCGTAGCAGCGCTCCGGATTGCGCGAAAGCATGCGGATCACGCAGAATATCAACGCCGCCGCCGCCAGTATGGAAAACACCCAACGGGGCCATGTGCCGTAGCGAAACACCCAGGTGCCGATAATGGTGCAGACGACGCCCGTTATCAGCAGCGTGCGTCCCAGTTCGTCCAGTGTTCTGCGTCGCTCAAACATAGTTTTCCCTCTTATCGCGTAAAGAATCGTGCCGTTACCGGCGGAATGACCGCCGACAGGGTATTGCCGCAGGCAAAGGCTTCTCCGGACAGGATATCGACCAGCATGCCGGAAAGCCGCACGGGCAGGTCGCCGTCGGGGCCCTCGTTGAGCTGAGCGGGATCCAGCTCAACCGCCTGAGGACTGCGGCTGCGGTTGACAAGCAGCACGGAAAGATCCGTGGGATCGTCGGTATAGCGGATGATGCAGAATACGTCCGCAGACAGCGCTCCCATACGGCAGCAGCCCCGCTTCAGCTCTTCAAGCGTATGGCGCGCGCCGGTCAAAAGCCGGTAAGCGTTCAGCAGCGTTTCGTCCTCGCTTCCCCAGGAATAGGGCGCGCGGTTCATCGGATCGCCCATCCCCTCCATGCCGATCTCGTCCCCGTAATAGATGCAGGGCACTCCCGGCGCAGCCATCTGTATCGCAGCGGCCAGTATCAGCCTCCGGCGGCCCAGCGCGGCGTTTTCGGGCGTGAGCCGGTAGGCGGCCTGCTGCTCCCGCGAAAGGGCGCTGCGATCCGGCGCGCCGCCGAGAGCCGTAGCCGCGCGCACGGTGTCATGGGAATCCAATAGATTCAGGCAGGCCTCATGGAACGGCCGTGGATAGCGCTCACGCTGCCCCTCGAGCAGATTGTGGAGCGCGTGGGCGTCCAGCTTTTCGGTCAAAAAAGCGGTCACAGCGTTGGCGAAGGGATAGTTCATGCTTCCGTCGAGCAGATCCCCGTCCACATAGGCACGGCGACGGCCGTCCGGCCCGCTCTTGTTGCTGCAATCCTCCCAGACCTCGCCCAGCAGCATGCTCTCGGGATCGTTTCGCTTCATGCGGCGGCGCAGGGCGCGGATAAAATCGTCCGGCAGCTCGTCGGCTACGTCCAGCCGCCAGCTTGTGGCGCCGGCGTCGGCCCAATACGATAAAACGCCCTGTTCGCCGAGCATGAACTCCCGATAGGAGGGCTCCATCTCGTTTACGTTCGGGAGCGACGGGAAATTCCACCAGCAGGAATACTTTTCGGGATATTCCGAGAAGCTGTACCAGGCGTAATAGGGCGAAGCCTTGCTTTCGCAGGCGCCAAGCTCGTCATAGCGGCCGTTTTGGTCGAAATAGCGGCTGTCCGCTCCCGTATGCGAAAACACGCCGTCAAGCATGACGCGCATGCCAAGCGCGCGCGCCTCGCCGCACAACGCCGCAAAATCCTCGCGGCTGCCAAGAATGGGATCGACGCGGCGGTAGTCCGCCGTGTTGTAGCGATGATTGCTGGCGGACTCGAATATCGGATTGAGGTAGAGCACGGTCACGCCCAGCGATGCAAGGTAGGACAGCTTTTCACGGATCCCGTTCAGGTCGCCGCCAAAGAAATCGTCCGGCGCATAGTCGCTCTGCCCCGGAGGCGCGTCCATTAGGGGACTTTCCGACCAGCGGTCGTGCAGGCGCAGGAAGCGTCCGAGACCGGCATGGTACTGCGCGCGCGCGCGGAAATCTTCCCAGCTGCTGCGGAAGAAGCGATCTGGAAATATCTGGTAGGCAAGCCCCTCGCAAAACCACCTTGGCGTGGCAAACGCGCCGTCATACACCGTGATCTGCCAGGAGGGCGGCTCATGCAGATAGAGCGTTCCCTCGCCGCTTTCCGCGCCATAGCGGAGAGTCTGTCCGTCGCTGCAATGAATGATAAAGGAATACCAGACGAGGCACGGCTCGTCCGGCGCAGTGAAATCCGCGCTGACGCGCCCGCCCTCGCGGCGCATGGCGACAAGCCTTTCGGCGTCGTCGATCCACAGCCGTAGCGTCGCGGCGGCGCCGTCGTCTCCGCCGATCTCAGCCTCAATGTGTACGGTCTGCGCGCAGACCGCCGCGCCATAGGGCTGCCGGAAGCTTAAAAGCCGCGAGTTATGCCGAAAAAAGATCATACGCTATTCTACCATATCCGATCCGCGCCGGATGCGCTTTTTACAGAAAGTTACCGTGTTTTCACATTCCGCTTTTTGCTTGCCTGCCTTAAACGCAGCAGGTATAATATAAAACAACAGATGATCAGTCTCAGGAGCGCGTATGGATACTGGCAACCGAAACAAACTCAGCACAGCCGAGCTGATGCGAAAGCTGCTGAACACCGCGAGCATCGGCGGCTTCATGCACAGGAATGAAAAGGATATGTCGCCTCCGGATCTCGGGGCGATGCTGAACCAGCTTGCCAAGGAGCGGAACATGGAACCGCGCGAGGCCGTGCGCCGCGCGCTCATCGACCGCGTGTACGGCTATCAGCTTTTTTCCGGACGCCGGCAGCCCTCGCGGGACAAGGCGATCATGCTGGCCATAGCGCTCGGTCTCTCCATGGATGAAACGCAGCGGCTTTTGCGCGCGGCGGGCCGCAGCGAGCTGTACGCGCGCGTCAAGCGCGACGCAGCCATACTGTTCGCGCTGAACAAGCATCTCAATATGGAAAAAACACAGGCGCTGCTCGAGGAGCTGTCGCTGCCGCTGCTGGGAGGGTCTAAGAGCGATGCCGACGCCGCTGGCACATGAGTTTCTCGCGGGCTTTATCAGCGCGCCTTATCCGGCGCGTCTGACGCGGGACTATGATATTCTGGAATGCTTCTCACACAGCGAACGGAACGATACGCTGCTTGTGCGCGCGAAAGCGGACGGACGGCTCTGCGTCGCCAAGGTCGGCGCCGAGACGGCGGAAACGCAGCCGTGTATCCTGTCGCTTACGCACAAAGGACTGCCCGCGGTCATCGATGTTTTCGAGGATAACGGCCAGACGGTGCTGCTGCGCGAATATGTGCCCGGCATATCGGCGCGCGAGGCGCTGCGGCGCGGCCCCCTGACAAAAAAGCACGCGCTGGACGTTGGCGTGAGGCTATGCGACATACTGCGCTGTCTGCATGCCCAAAAGCCGCCGGTCATCCACCGCGACGTCAAGCCCTCCAACCTGATACTCAACGGCAACGACGTCTATCTGATCGATTTTGGCATTGCGCGCAGCTTCACGGCGGGCGCCGTGGAGGACACGGTCTGCTTTGGTACGCGCGATTATGCGCCGCCCGAGCAGTACGGCTATTCCCAGACTGACACGCGCGCCGATATCTACGCCTTTGGTGCCACGCTCTATACGCTCCTGACCGGCCGCACGGATACGGCCCGCGCCGCAAAGACGCTTCGGGACCCGGCGCTGAGGCGCATCGTACGCCGCTGCACGGCATTTTCGCCGCAGGATCGGTACAAGACGATCGGACGTGTAAGAAGCGCGCTCCGGCGCGTTCGCTGCCGCGTCTGGCGCCTGACGGCGGCGGCGGTCGCCGCCGCGGCGCTTGCGGGCGGCATTCTGGCCTGGTCGGACCTTTCGGGCGCGGGGCCCGACTCGTTTTTGCCCAATACGGCGCGCTTTTCCGACCCGCTTGTGGGGCGCGCGGTATGCGTCGCTCTCGGAAAACCGGAGGGCGCGCGCGTCACAAAGGCGGAGCTTGCGGAGGTAAGCGCCCTGTATATCTGGCAGGACGAGGCGCTGAGCGGCGAGGAGGCCTATGAAAGCGCCAAGGAAAGCTGGTACGGCGGATTGCGGAGCGTCGGGAGCCTTGCAACGCTCGAGGATCTTGCTTCCCTTCCGAACCTGACCGCGCTTTGGCTCGGCGCTTCGCCGGATATCGATCTGAGCCCTCTGGCGGAAACGACGCGGCTGAGCCAGCTGCATTTACAACAGATGAACCTGTCCGATCTTTCCGTGCTGGGGACGCTTCCCAATCTTTCGACGATCGATCTTGCCGGCTCGCGCGCAGCCGATCTCAGCCCCCTGCACGATTGCCACAGCGTCACGCGGCTGGCGCTGCACGACGTACCCTGTCATGATTATTCGTTTTTGCAGGGATTGGATAATTTTGACTATGTGGGACTGAGCTATGGGGATACCGCGGCGTTTTTGCAGTATTTCCGCGGGAAGAGCTCGAATCATCTCAATCTTGGCGACGCGGTGTTTTCGCATATGGACTGGCTCTGTCAGGTAAAGGATATTACGGTGCTGGAGCTGTATAACGCTTCCCTTTCGAACATTTCCGGCATCGACGGCCTGCTGCACCTTAAGCGTCTGGATCTCTCGGACAATCCCAGGCTGAAGGATCTCTCCCCGCTTTTGAACATCCGCACGCTCGAGGAGCTGACGCTTTCAAAGGATATGCTGAAGGCCGCGGACGCCATCGCCGCGGAGGCGGAGTTTACGATTTTGTATCGGGACTGACGGCGGCGTCCTGTTCGCTGCCGGCTGCGGGCGCGTCGTCAAAGCCGGATTCCCCGTCGGCGTCCCGCGGAGGCTTTGGCCGCCGGCGAGAGCGAACGAGCAGGCATACGATCAACACGATGACCGCCAGAAGCAGCAGGAAGAGCACAAGTGTTTTTACCGCGTTGGGAATGGCCGTGGTCGTGGAAAAATAGTATCGCACGGCGGCCAGACCGCCGGTTTGGATATACTCGGCATATTTTACATGGATGGTATCATAGCTCTTGACGTCATCCACATTGAAGCGCAGCAGCCGTACGCCGCGCATTTCGGCGCTGCCGTAGCTTGTGTAGCTGCTGCCGGGCGCTGCGCCGAGATCGACGCCGCGCACCGAGCCGATAAAGGAATTGACGTGATCGTGACCCGACACGGCAAGGAATACGTCGCCCTGCTCTATAAACGCGTCGAACAAGCCGTAGTTTTCCAGCGAGGTACAGGGCGCTTCGCGCGCTTCACCAATGAATATGCGTTCTTCGCTTGGCAGATAGCTGCTTTCGCCGCTCTTCAGCGCGCCCTCGCTGCCGGCGGGCGCCTCGTCAAACAGCTCGTATATCTCCGCGACCGGCACATGCTGAAAAGCCACCGCCGGTATGGTCTGGCTGTTGCTTGCCTCGTAATACGCGCGGCTTGTCTGTGTATACCAGTCCACCTGCTCTGCAGAGACCGCGCCGTAACCGCTGCTGACGTCGGGACCGGTGTCAAAGAAGTACAGCAGCAGCGCCGCCTTGTCCCCGTCCGCCGGATAGACGGGCAGGCAGTAGGCCTCCTGCCCGGAGAGCTCCGGCGTCAGGCAGCTGGCATAGGAACGGTATATCTCCGCCTGCCTCGCGGTCGACACGGGGGCGTCGTAATCGTGATTGCCGAACAGGAAGGCAAAGGGAATGCCCGCGCTCTGAATGGGGGACAATACATAGGAAAGCGCTTTCTCCACGTTCCGCTCCGCGTCGCCAAGACGCAGAAGGGGGCTCTGACCCTCCAGCTGATCGCCAAGCAGAACCACAAGATCCACCTCGTAATTGTTAAGCGCTCCCTCTATGGAGCGCAGAAGAAAGGCGGGCGGATACTGGGTATCCTGAACGTCGGAGAGCAGCATGATCGTAAAGCTGCCGTCCCCGTCGAAGCGCAGGGCGGTATCCGCCGCCTCCGCGCGGGCTGCCGGAACGAAAACGGGGAGCAGCAGAGCAAATACTGCCGAAAGAATGCGAAGAATGCGTTTCATGCGTTCAGCGTACCCCCGCCCCCTGTGCCTGTCAAGCAAAATAATCGGGAACAATCGTCTTGCTTTTCAGAGTCAGTTGGAGTATTATGACCTGCGTATCATAGGAGAGGATTGAAGCCATGAGCTTTTTTGATGCGCTGTGGCATAACAGGATACTGATCGCGTCGCTGGCCGCCTGGTGCATTGCGCAGCTTGCCAAGACCATCGTGTACGTTGTCATGAACCGCGAGTTCCGGCTCGACCGGTTGGTGGGCAGCGGCGGGATGCCGTCCTCGCACGCGGCTACGGTCTGCGCGCTGGCGACTGCCGCCTGCAAGCAGTACGGCCCCGGCTCCTTTGAGTTTGCCATCGCGTTCATACTGGCCGCCGTCGTGCTCTATGACGCGCGCGGCGTACGTCTTGAAACCGGCAAGCAGGCTGTGACCATCACGGCCATCATCGACCATCTGATCAAAGAGGGAGAGGTCATGGAGCTGCCGCCGCTTGAGCTCAAGGAGCTGATCGGCCACACGACCGTGCAGGTGATCGTGGGCGGGCTCATGGGCATAGGCGTCGGCCTGTGGATCGGATAACTTGAGGAGGCGATTTTGTGCAGCTTTTGGTGCATATCAATAATCATGTGGAGATCACGACGCCGCTTTTGGCCGCGCTGCTGGAGGCGGGCGTGAAGGGCGCCACGGTCGTGGACTGCAAGGGCATGCTGACCGCGCTCGACGAATCGAGCGTCGAGCCGCCTCCGATATTCGGCTCGCTGAGGGAGTTTATCAATCCGGAGCATCAGAGCGGCAAGATGTTCTTTATGGTGCTCAAGGACGAGGATATTCGCACGGTGCGCGAGACCATTCATCAGGTGGTGGGCAATTTGAAGCTCCCGAATACCGGCATACTCTTCACCGTGCCTGTCATGAACTGGGAAGGAGTTACGCACCGGTAATATGAGCGTTATATTTTATGTGGCCGTCGCCATGCTGGCGGGCCTTCTGCTTACGCGCGTCGTCAAGCTCGTACATCTGCCCAACGTTACCGGCTACCTGATCGCGGGACTTCTGATCGGCCCAAGCTGCCTGAATCTGGTACAGAGCGACATGCTCGGCGGCATGGATATACTGGTGACCGTCGCGCTTGGCTTTATCGCCTTTTCCATTGGCGTAGAATTCAAAATATCCAGCATCCGCGCCATCGGCTTCAAGTGCATCATCATTACGCTCACGCAGGCGTTCGGCGCGGTCATACTCGTCGATGCGGCGCTGTGCCTTTTCGGCTTTGATATACCGCTCTCGATCACGCTCGGCGCCATTGCCACCGCCACCGCGCCCGCGGCGACGCTCATGGTCGTGCGGCAGTACCGTGCCAAGGGACCGGTGACCAACACGCTCCTGCCGGTCGTCGCCATGGACGACGCGGTGGGGCTGATCGTATTCGCCGTGTCCATTGCCATAGCGGGCGCGCTGAGCTCCGGAACGGCGGTGAGCTTTATGGACGTCGCCGTAAAGCCGCTTCTGGAGATACTGCTTTCGCTCGCCGTCGGCGGCGTGCTGGGATTCCTTGTGGCGCTGTCGATGCGCTGGTTCCATTCACGCGCCAACCGGCTGTGCGTCTGCATCATGGCCGTGCTTCTCGGGACGGCCATTGCGGAACGCTTCGGCCTTTCCAGCCTGCTGCTGTGCATGATGCTCGGCGCGGTCTACGTCAATACGTTCAACGATTCCCTGACCGTGCTTGAGGGGACGGACGCCTGGACGCCGCCGCTGTTCCTGCTGTTTTTCGTCATTTCCGGCGCGGAGCTTGATCTCTCAGTCCTCCCCGCCGTGGGACTGATGGGCGTGATATATCTCCTTGCACGTTCGCTCGGCAAATACTTCGGCGCTTTTCTTGGCGCCAGCCTTGTGCACGCCGAGCCGAATATCCGCAAATATCTTGGCGTTACGCTTCTGCCGCAGGCGGGCGTCGCCATAGGAATGGCGCAGCTTGCCATCTCAAAGCTTCCGGATTACGGCGCTAAGATCCAGGCAGTCGTGCTCTGCGCCACGCTGATCTATGAGCTCGTCGGGCCGGTGCTGACAAAGCTTGCCCTGACCAAAGCCGGTGAAATCGCCGTGGAGAAAAAGCCCGCCGGATCCGCGCGCAAGACCGCCTGAGCGCCGCTCTGCGACGCTATTTCGTGCGCGAGCGGAACAAGAGCGCAAAGAGATAACCAAAACCTATGGCCGCCGCAATGCCGCCGGCCGCGGCTCTCACGCCGCCCGTAAAGGCGCCGATGAGCCCGCTTTCGCGCGCGCCCTCGATCGCGCCCTTGGCGAGCGTGTTGCCAAAGCCCGTCAGCGGAATGCTTGCGCCCGCGCCCGCAAAATCGATCAGCGGATCGTATACGCCGAACGCGCCGAGTATGACGCCGGCCGTGACAAACAGAACGAGTATGCGCGCGGGCGTCAGGCGTGTAACGCTGATCAGTATCTGTCCGATCACGCAAATGCCGCCCCCGATCAGGAAGGCCCAGACATAGCTCATAACGCGCCTCCGCGTTCGAGCACCACCGCGTGCGCGATGCCGGGTATACTGTCGCCCTGCTGACTGGTTCCGGGCGACAGCAGCGCGCCCGTAGCCAGAAACAGCATCCTCTCCACGCCGCCGTTCTCCATCTGATCGAGCAGAAAGGCTGAGAGCGTTACCGCCGAGCAGCCGCAGCCCGAGCCGCCGCAATTGAATTTTTGTTCCGGATGGTATATCAGGTTGCCGCAGTCCAGATATCGTCCCGAAAGATCCACGCCCTTATCCTTGCACAGCGAAAGCAGCATTTCCGCGCCGAATCTGCCCAGATCGCCCGTAACGATCAGATCGTAATCCTCCGGCCTCCGCTCCAGATCGCCGAGGTTGGCCAGTATCGTATCCGCTGCCGCGGGCGCCATGGCCGCGCCCATGTTGTTGGCGTCGGTGATGCCAAGATCGATCACGCGTCCGATGGTCGCGCCGGAAAGCGATATGGCGCCAAAGGGATCCTTTTCTCCTATGGGCGCATGAGAAAGCAGCGCGCAGCCCGCGCCCGTGACGGTTCTCTGTGCCGTCGGAGGCGACGTCGTTCCCATCTCCAGCGGGTAGCGATACTGCCGCTCGGCCGTAGAAAAATGGCTCGACGCCGCGCAGGCGGCCGTATCGGCATAACCGCCGTCGATCAGTACGCCGCCCACCAACAGGCTCTCCGCCATGGTCGAGCAGGCGCCGTACAGCCCCAGAAAGGGAACGCAAAGCTGCCGCGCTGCAAAGTTGGCCGTCACGATCTGATTGAGCAGATCGCCGCCGAGCAGACAGTCGAGCTTTCCGCTGTCCAGCTTCACCTTGTCGAGAGCCATGCGCACCGCCGTCTCGAACATACGCCTTTCGGCCTTTTCAAAGCTGTCCTCACCCCAGGTATCGTCCGGAAGCACCATGTCGAAACGGTCGCCAAGCGGCCCCTCCGCTTCATTCTTACTGACGATCGACGCCGCCGATACAAGCCGCGGCCCATTTTCAAAGCACAGCGTGCGCTCTCCTATACGGTGTTTTGCCATGTTCAGCCTCCTATTATCCAGTAAACGATCCCGACAAGTATCGAGGATGTGATGCCATATACCAGCACGGGCCCCGCCAGATTGAACATTTTGGCGGCTACGCCCATGACAAGCCCTTCGGGCCGAAACTCTATCGCGGGCGCGACCACGGAGTTTGCAAAGCCTGTGATAGGCACCACCGAGCCCGCGCCGGCATAGGAGCCGATGCGGTCATATACGCCGATGCCTGTCAGCAGAGCGCCGAAAAAAACCATCACGACGGCGGTGGCCGACGCCAGCTCCGTTTGCGTCAGCGGCAAAAAATAATACAGCAGATCGTGCACCGCCTGACCCACGCAGCAGATCAGGCCGCCCGTCCAAAACGCGCGAAAGCACATAAGCGGCGCGCGGCTTCTTGGCGCGCGCTCGTTGACGCGCTGCCGGTAAGCTTCCGCGTCATACGGCAGTTTCTTTTTCAAGTACAATCACCTCTTGACTAGTATGAATACATACCGCGTTTTTTATTTCTTTTTTTGATCGAATACGCCGCCGGAGCCGGCCTGACTGCCGGACGGGCGGCGTTTTTCCGCACGCTGAAGCAGGCTGCGGAAAAGCTATGGAAAAGCTGCTGCGCATCCGCTTTTTTTTCTGGACATTTTACTGGACGGGCGCTACAATGAAAACAAGGTATACACATATACGCAAAGTATAACAAATGGGGACAATCCAGGACATATTTTGAGAAAGGAACGAGAACCATGAAAGCCAAGAAACTCTTTGCCCTGTTACTGGCCGTTATCATGATGCTGGCCCTTGCCGCCTGCGGAGGCGGAGGCGAAAGCGGCGAGGTCATATTTCGCGTCGCCATCGGCAGCGGGTACGACACGCTGAATTTTTTCTCCACGGAGTCCTCTCTGGTATATGACTTCATGAATGTCTGCTACGATTCCTTGATCGTCTATGACGCGGATTATAACGCTGTCCCGCGTCTTGCGCAAAGCTGGGAAGTGAACGAGGACGGCACGGTCTGGACCTTCCATCTGCGCGAGGACGCCGTTTTCAGCGACGGCGAAAAGGTCACGAGCGCTGACGTTCAGTGGACCTATGAAAACGCGGTGGACAGCTATATGTACTCCACGCATGCAAGCGGCTTCAGCTCCATCGAGTGCCCGGACGACTATACCGTGGTGTTCACCTGCGAGTCCCCCAAGCCCGACATGCTCTACCAGATCATACCGATCCTGCCCGAGCACATCTGGTCCGCCGTGGACGACGTTTTCAGCTATGAAAGCACCGATCTTGTCGGCTCCGGCCCCTTCATCTACGACGCCGAGCGCAGCACAAACGGCAACATAGCCTTTGTCAAAAACGCCAATTACTGGGGGACCCAGCCCAACGTAGACGTGCTGGTGTTCGCGCCCTATGACAACTACGACGCCATGGCCCAGGCGCTGCTGCTTGGCGAGGTGGACGCCTGCTACGAGCTCGACAAGGCGCAGTACGATACGCTCTCGGCAAACGAGGATATCCTCGTACAGGTGTTCGAGGGCTTCGGCTTTGAGTATCTTGGCTACAACCTGCTTGATCCCTTCATGGCCGATCAGACCATCCGCTACGCCATAGACTACTGCTTCGACCGTGACTCCGCGGTGGAGATGGGCTATGGCGGACTGGCCGAGGCCGGCTACGGGACGGTAAACAACAAGGGCTTTGTTTATACGCCCGACGACGACATCCTGCGCGCCTTCAGTATCGACGGCGCCAACAAGGTCCTCGATGATGCCGGCTATCTCGATACCGACGGCGACGGCGTCCGCGAAAAGGACGGCGCGCCGCTGAGCTTTACGGTCATCACCGCCGCCGAGCGCAGCTCCTGGCAGTCGGCCGTGGTCAATATGATGATCACCAACTGCGCGGCAGCCGGAATCGAGATCAACTGGGAGGCCGTCGAGAAGGTCACCATGTGGGATACCTGCTATGACGGCAATGCAGAATGGCAGATGACCCTGGACGGCTGGGGCGGCGACGCAGACCCGGGCTTCATCATGTGTATTTTCCAGGATTACAACACCCTTGGATACGCCGGCGTTTCGTACAGCAATCCCGCCTTTGACGAGGCCTACCTCAAAGCGTACAGCACCGTCGACGAGGCTGAGCGCTATGCGTACATCATGGATTGCCAGAAGATCATCTATGAGGACTGCCCCTACACGGTCGTTTGCTATAACGAGAGCGTGCAGGCCATCAACCAGGCCAAGTGGACAGGCTTCAACGCCAACGCCAACGGACTCTTCGGCAACGAGCTGATCGACAACTACATCAACATCAAGCCTGTTGCGTAACCTGACACCGCATGCGCCATGGCAAATACGCCATGGCGCATGCTTTCTTATGTGAACGGCCATCTCAGGAGGTGACGGGATTGATCAAACGGATCCTGAAAAAACTGTTCTTTGCCCTGCTTACCATCTTCTTTGTCATTGCGTTCAACTTTTTCCTGTTCCGCATCATGCCCGGCGACGTCAATACCATATTGGCCAAGGCCACGACCTCGGCGGAGGTCAAGCAGCGGCTGATTGAGGAAGCGGGTATGGACAAGCCGCTTCTCACGCAGTTTCTGATCTATCTTGGGGATTTGTGCACCGGCAATTTTGGCAGCGCCTTCAATACCTACGACGGCAAGCAGGCGGTGCTGGCCATCATCGGCGGACGCATTCCCAATACGGTCATCCTTCTGCTTTGCGCGGAAGCAATTGCGATCGTGCTGGGCCTTTTGATCGGAGTCGTTTGCGCATGGAAGCGCGGAAAGGCCATCGATACGGGACTCCTGTCCGGTTCTTTGGTGCTGTATTCCATGCCGACCTTCTGGTTTGCCATGGTGCTGATATTTGTATTCTGCGTGGGGCTTCGCTGGTTCCCTACCGGCGGCATTACGACGGCCGGCACGGCCTACAAGGGCTTTAAGCACATAGCGGATTATCTCAAGCATCTGATCCTGCCGGCGCTGTGCATGGGCTTTGCGATGATCGGCGCCTATGCGATCACGATGCGCTCGACCATGATCGACGTGCTTACGGAGGACTATATCACCACCGCCAAGGCCAAGGGCTTTTCGAATAAATATGTGCTGATGAAGCACGCCATGCCCAACGCCATGCTGCCCATGGTCACCATCATCGCCATGAACGTCTCGGCCATACTCGGCGGCGCGATACAGCTGGAAACGCTCTTTAGCTGGCAGGGCCTCGGCAAGCTCATGTACGACGCGCTTTTAAAGCGGGATTATCCGCTGCTGCAGGGCTGCTTTGTGATCACCACGGTCGCGGTGATCCTTGCCAACCTGATTACGGATATTCTCTATGAATTTATTGATCCGCGGGTCAAGGGCTGAGGAGGTGGGGATATGAGTGAATCGACCAAAAGCACAAGAAGCTTAAAACGCAGCCTCCGGCGCAAAAAGACCAGGCAGTTCATCCGTCAGATGTTCAGCAACCGCATGGCTACTTTCGGCGTGATCATCATCGCGTTCTTTATCCTGATGGCGATCGTCGGCCCGATGATACTGCCCTTCAAGACCACGGATATCGCCTCCTCGCGCGACGAGGTCTTCAATCCGCCCTCCGCAGAGCATTGGCTCGGCACCGACAATCTCGGGCGCGACGTGCTGGCCTATCTTATGAGCGGCGCAAGGGTATCGCTGTTCGTCGGCGTCGTGGCGACGGTCATCTCCATGGTGCTCGGTACGCTCGTGGGGATCGTAGCCGGCTATTCCGGCGGCACGGTGGATAATGTGCTCATGCGTATTACGGACTTTTTCCTCGTGCTGCCCTGGCTGCCGTTTTGCATGGTGCTCGCGGCGATACTGGGCAACAGCGTCTGGAACATCATACTGGTCATAGGCCTTACCGGCTGGTCGGGCACGGCGCGCATCATCCGCGCGCAGACGCTCTCCGTCAAGGAGCAGCAATATGTGGAGCGCACGGTCTCCGTGGGCGCGGACAAAGCCCACGTCATGTTCCGCCACATACTGCCGAACGTGTTTCCGCTGGTGTTTTCAGAGACTATTTTGATCATCTCCAGCTCCATACTGACCGAGACCTCGCTGGCCTTCCTTGGCCTTGGCGATCCGACGCGGCCAAGCTGGGGCATGATGCTCAACGACGCCTATTCGACCGGCGCCATGACCTCCGGCGCATGGTGGTACTTTATACTGCCCGGCGTCTGCGTCATATTGGTCGCTCTTGGGTTCACGCTCATGGGCTATGCCTTTGACGAGATATTGAATCCCAAGCTGAGAGGGAGGTAAGGACATGAAGCTGCTGGAAGTCAAAAATCTTCAGACCTGGTTCCATACCTCCAGAGGCGAGCTCAAGGCGGTGGACGGCGTATCCTTCGAGGTCAACTACGGCGAATGTCTTGGCCTTGTGGGCGAGTCCGGCTGCGGAAAGACCACAAGCGCGCTGTCCATCTGCAAGCTTTTGCCCAAGGAGGGCTATATACAGGGCGGGCAGATATTTGTGGAGGGCACGGATATGGTGCCTCTTACCGACGCGGAGATACAGGCGCGCCGCTGGAAGGACGTATCCATCATATTTCAGGGCGCCATGAACGCCATGAACCCCGTCAAGACCGTGGGATGGCAGATCGCGGAGGCGATCGTGCTGCATGAGGGCGTAGGCTGGGACGAGGCCATGAAGCGCGCGGGCGACCTTTTGGAGCAGGTGGAGCTGCCGCGCGACCGCGTCAAGCGCTATCCGCACGAGTTTTCGGGCGGCATGAAACAGCGCGCGATGATCGCCATGGCGTTGGCTTGCGACCCGAAGCTCATCATAGGCGACGAGCCCACCACGGCGCTTGACGTTATGGTGCAGGCGCAGATACTCAATCTGCTGGAGCGGCTCAGACGCGAGAGGAATATGGGTATGATCATCATCACCCACGATCTTGCGATACTGGCCGAAACCTGCACGCACGTCGCCGTCATGTATGCCGGAAAGATCATGGAAATGGGTACGGTGGAGGATATCTTCCATCACGCCCTGCATCCCTACACCCGCCGGCTCATCGGCTGCTTCCCGAACGTGGAGGGCGACAAGACGATCCCGGACGGTATTCCCGGCTATCCGCCCATTCTGATCGATATCGCTCCCGGCTGCCTGTTCTGCCCGCGCTGCGACTGCAGTATGACAGCCTGCGGAAAGGCGGAGCCGGCGCTTGTCAACGTGGGCGGACGCCATATGGTGGCCTGTCATTGGGCAGGCGGAGAGGAGGCTGTCCATGGCTGAGCGCATACTCGACGTACGGAACCTTAAGGTCTATTTCCCTGTCAAGCACCAAAAGAACGCCTATGTGCGGGCCGTGGACGACGTTTCCTTCAGCATCGACCGCGGCGAGATCCTGTCGCTCGTGGGCGAATCCGGCTCCGGCAAGACCACGACCGGCAAGGCGATACTGCGCATCATTGAGCCAAGCGGAGGCAGCACGATCTTCATGGGCCGCGAAACGGGCTATGAACGCGCAGACGAGGTCATCGGCACGGATCGCGGCCACCGGCTTGGCCGCCTGATGGGCGGGCTGCTGTCGGCGCTCAGCTTCCTGTTCTATGCGCTGCTGCCTGCGGCGACCGTCAAGGCCGGCGGCTCTCAGCTCAGCTGCTTTAGGCTGGCCTTTTCGCCCGCCGCCTACTGCGCGGCCTATGGCTTTGGGCCAAGCGTGGGCGTATTTACGGCGATTCCGCTTCTCTGCGCGCTGGCGGCCGTTCTGCTTTGCCTGTTCGTCAAAAAGAAGATCACCCGCGCCGCCATTCCCTGCGGCGTCGGCATACTCAGCCTGCTGCTCGTTGCGCTTTCCATCGGCGACAGCTTAAGCTTCGGCTGGGGGCTCGGCGCCTCCATGGCCGCGCTGGCTGCCGCCGCTATATGGCTGGTGCTGGCGCACAGCTTCTATACGCCGCCCTTTGAAAAGGAGATGCGCCGTCATGCGCAGATGATATTTCAGGACCCCTATCAAAGCCTGAATCCGCGCCACTACATCATGGATATCGTGGCGGAGCCGCTTGACGTCAACGGCATTGTCGCGAGCGCCGAGGAGCGCGAAGCGCGCGTGCAGACCGCGCTTGAACGCGCCGGCCTGCAGCCCGCGCGGGACTACTTCTACCGCTATCCCTACGAGCTTTCCGGCGGGCAGAGACAGCGCGTGGCCATAGCGTCATCCATGATCCTTGAGCCGGATTTCATCGTGGCCGACGAGCCGGTGTCCATGATCGACGCCTCTATCCGCCTTGGCATTATCAAGCTCATGAAGCGTATGCAGACCGAGCAGAACATCGCGTTTCTGTTCATTACGCATGATCTCAGCCTCGCCTGGCTGATCTCCGACCGCATTGCCATCATGTACCTCGGCAAGATCATGGAGATCGGCGCCGCGGATCAGATCATCAAGGACTGCCGCCATCCCTACTCCAAGGCCCTGATGGACGTCATGCCCATACCAGGTATGGCGCGCGAGGGCGAACGCATGATCCTGAAGGGCGATATTCCCTCCGCCGCGAGCGAGATACGGGGCTGCAAGTTCCATAGCCGCTGCCCCTTTGCCAGCGAGCGCTGCACGCTTGAAGCGCCCGCCCTTCGCGAGGTCGCGCCGGGGCATCAGGTGGCCTGTCATCTGGTGTAGAACGGCGTCTTCTATCGCTATTTGGAGCCGTACAGATACAGTATCGGCAGCGCTACGTTGAGTATGCAGCTCCAGTTGGAATAGTTCTCCTTGGCGCCGAGAAGCGCGCCGATCAGCCCGACGACGCCGCAGATGAGTATCAGCGTGACGATGCCGCGCGCTGGCCGGCCGTTGAGTCCCCGCACGCCCGCAATGAGCATCAGCAGCGAGCCAAGGCAGGAAATGAGCCCTGCGAGCACGATGAGAGCGCCGAGCCAGCCGGAGAAGGCCGCCGCAATGCCGCCGATCAGCGCAAACAGCAAAAAACCGCCGGTGATGAGTCCAATGATGCCAAAGATGAGAAACAGTATGCTCACGACGCGAAGCAGCGTGGATTGTCCGTTTGCCATATAGGTTTCCTCCTGATGCTATTGCACAGTTTTTGCGCTTTTGGGGCCGAATATGCGAAAGCAGAGCGCTGCGAGCACCACGAAGCCGCAGAACAGCTTGATAAATATACTGATCGGGCTGTAATCCGGCCAGTAGAGCTTCAATACCGCGTCAGCCGCCGCCAGCAGCAGCGCGCCGCCAAGCAGCCATAGCCAACGCTTCTTTTTGAACAGATCCGTTAGCTTTGCGTCGGGGAACAGGCCCTTATACGTCAGCCCGAACAGCGCGATGAGCAGCAGCGCGTTCAAAAGCACGCCAAGTATCGCGCCCCAATAGGGTGAAAGCGCCGAAGAAAGAAGCGACAGCAGCGTCAAAAGCGCCTTGCCCGCCGCCCACAGCGGCAGCAGCACTGCGCCGCGCAAAAGCGCATTCTGCCGCAAAAAGAAGGCGCGCAGGCGTTCCCTGAGCGTCTGCGGATGCGCGGCGGCGGTCTTCAGCTCCACGGCGGCCGCTTCCGTCACGGGCTGAGCCTCTCCGGCGCCTGCCAGCAGCTCCTCGGCCGAGTCGAATAAAGCCCCCACGGTGAGCGCGGCCGCAGCCGCCGTCCCCGCCGCGATCGAGGCCGCACAGCGCCTGCATGTCCGCTTCCATGTTTTCACATCGCGTATCATAGGCTCAATATAGCATGTTTTGTCAAATTTGCAAGCGGCTTACGAAGCCTTAAAAGCAAAGCCGTTTTCTGCTGCCCAAGCCTCGGCATACGAGCCCGCGGGCGCGTGGACGACCAGCACGGCGGCGCAGCCGTAAAACGCGTCCTCGCCGATGGAGGTCACGCTGGCAGGGATCGCGACGGAGGACAGGGATTCACAACATTGAAAAGCACGGTAGCCTATGCTCGTCACGCCCTCGGTGATCGTGACGGAGGTCAGGGATTCACAATCTTCAAAAGCACTGTCGCCTATGCTCGTCACACTCCCGGGGATCGTGATGGAGGACAGGGATTCACAATATTCAAAAGCACGGTCGCCTATGCTCGTCACGCCCTCGGCGATCGTGACGGAGCTGAGCCTGTTGCAACGATTAAAAGCGCTGACGCCTATGCTCGTCACACTCCCGGGGATCGTGACGGAGGTCATGCGTATGCAGGACAGGAACGCATAGCTGCCAATTTCCCTTAGGCCCTCAGGCATCGTCAAAGACTGGAGAAACTGACATCTTTCGAATGCGTAATCCTCAATGATTTCTACGCCGTCCGGTATGCGGCAATTCCCCCGAACAGCTCCGCTGGGCGCTTTATATACACGGCTCCCGTCGTAGCTGAGCAGCAAGCCGTTTTCAACGCGAAAAGCGGTATTCCCCTCCGCTACCGTAAAGGTCTTTAAATCCTCGCATTCCAGAAACGCGTCCGCGCTGATGTGCGTCAGACTTGCAGGAAGCGCGACGGAGCTGAGCCTTGAGCAGCCATAAAACGCCCTGTCCCCAATGCTCGTCACGCCCTCGGGGATCGTGACGGAGTCTAGCGAACTGCAATAATAAAAAGCACTGTCGCCTATGCTCGTCACGCCCTCGGGGATCGTGACGGACTTTAGGGAATAGCAATAAAGAAACGCATCATTTCCGATGCTCGTCACGCCCTCGGGGATCGTGACGGAGTCTAGTGAGGTGCACCCATAAAAAGCCCCGCACCCAATGCTCGTCACGCCCTCGGGAATATTGTAATCTCCGCTCACCACAGCGCTCA